>JAFWYQ010000104.1 GCA_017517605.1 Bacteroidaceae bacterium | reverse complement strand
TATTCACCACCACGGTCAACGGCTGCGTAGTTCTTGTTCACTACGTCTTCACCCTTCTTGCCATAAGACTTCACGATGAACTTCTTCATCTGCTCGATAGCGAGGTCAACGGGGATATCCTCGGTGATGCGGAAGAAGGCGCTCTGGAGGATGGTGTTGGTGCGGTTACCAAGGCCGATTTCCTGAGCAATCTTGGTGGCGTTGATATAGTAAACGGTGATGTTGTTTTCAGCGAAGTACTTCTTCACGTTGTTGGGCAAGTTCTTTGCCAACTCGTCGCCTTCCCAAATGGTATTCAAAAGGAAGGTACCGTTCTTCTGAAGACCGCGAGTAACGTCGTACATCTTCAGGTAAGCTTGTACGTGGCAAGCTACGAAGTTAGGTGTAGTCACCAGGTAAGTTGAACGGATGGGAGTGTCACCAAAGCGGAGGTGAGAGCAAGTGAAACCACCAGACTTCTTAGAGTCGTATGAGAAGTATGCCTGACAGTGCTTGTCGGTGTTGTCACCGATAATCTTCACGGAGTTCTTGTTGGCACCTACAGTACCGTCGGCACCAAGACCGAAGAACTTGGCCTGGAACATGCCTTCGCCACCCATAGCAATCTCTTCCTTCTGAGGAAGTGAAGTGAAGGTGACGTCGTCAACGATACCGATGGTGAAGCCGTTCTTGGGCTGGGGCAAAGCGAGGTTCTCGTATACAGAAAGAATCTGTGCAGGAGTAGTGTCGTTTGAACCGAGTCCGTAGCGACCACCCACGATAACGGGAGCATCAGCCTGTCCGTAGAAGCACTCCTTAACGTCGAGGTAGAGAGGTTCGCCGTTAGCACCGGGTTCCTTTGTGCGGTCAAGAACTGCAATACGCTTGGCAGTCTTGGGTACAGCAGCGAGGAAGTGCTTGGCAGAGAAGGGACGATAGAGGTGAACAGATACCATACCTACCTTTTCGCCTTGAGCTGTCAAGTAGTCGATAGCCTCGCGAGCAGCTTCAGTAGCAGAACCCATGAGAATGATTACGCGCTCGGCATCTTCAGCACCGTAGTAGTTGAAGAGGCCATACTTGCGACCGGTAATCTCAGAGATCTTCTCCATGTACTCTTCTACGATAGCGGGTACGTTTTCGTAGTAGGTGTTGCATGATTCGCGGTAAGCGAAGAATGTATCGGGGTTTTCAGCCATACCACGTGCAACAGGCTTCTCTGGAGTGAGAGCACGGTTACGGAACTCAGCCAAAGCCTGCTGGTCGATCAGCGGAGCGAGGTCTTCGTTCTCCAACATCTCAATCTTCTGGATTTCGTGTGAAGTACGGAAACCGTCGAAGAAGTTAACAAAAGGTACGCGAGACTTGATTGTTGCCAAGTGAGCTACACCGGCCAAGTCCATAACCTCCTGTACAGAACCTTCAGCCAACATGGCGAAGCCTGTCTGACGACATGACATTACGTCCTGATGGTCACCGAAGATACAGAGAGCATGAGAAGCCAATGTACGAGCAGACACATGGAATACACAGGGAAGGAACTCACCTGCAATCTTATACATATTAGGAATCATCAAGAGAAGACCCTGAGAAGCTGTATAAGTTGAAGTCAACGCACCTGCCTGAAGTGAACCGTGAACGGCACCTGCCGCACCACCTTCAGACTGCATTTCCTGTACCAACACAGTTTCACCGAAGATGTTCTTGCGGCCCTGTGCTGCCCACTCATCTACGTATTCTGCCATAGTAGATGACGGAGTGATGGGATAGATAGCTGCTACTTCGCTGAACATATACGAGATATGAGCGGCAGCCTGGTTACCATCACACGTGATAAACTTTTTTTCTTTAGCCATAATCTAATATAAATTAATTAGTAATTAGTTTATTATTATCTTTATTCTAAAATCCTTATTCTAAATTCCTTTGTTTTATCCTATCTTGAAAATCCTTTTACATAAAATTTGTTCTTGACATCCAATCTTTTCAATACAAGAATCCAAACAACCACAAGGGTATTTGGTCTCCATGTCCGACTTCCAATTTGTGTAAGACACTGTAGACATTCGGCGTATTCTTTGCCTTGATTCCATCAGGATAGATGCGGAACTGAAGTTTCTCGTCCACAAGGAATGAGGCACCTTTCTCGCCTTTATTCAGTTTGTGGTCTTTCCACAGATTATTCAAGAAGAAGGTTTCCAACACATGCAACTCCTCAACCTTTACAGGATAGATACTGTACATCAAACTGGTGTTATGCATCATCACACGTGCAGGTTTCTTGGGAAACTCATCGCCTTTGGCATACACCATATTAATCAATCTCGCATCTGCCAAGTATTTGATGTAATTCATAACCGTGGCACGCGAAGTTTGAATGGAAGTTGCCAATTGGCTGATATTGGGAGCTACAGGGCCTACTACGGCAAGGTGATAGAGCAGTTTCTTAATCTTGGAAAGGTATTTCAGTTCTATTTGCTTCAACAACAGGATGTCTACTTCAATCATCATGTTCATGGTCTTCAGCAGATTCTCTGAGAAATTACTCTTTTCCAAGAAGAATGGATAAAAACCATGATGAAGGTAATCTTGAAAATAGTCAAGCGGACGTACCTTGGAAAGGATGCTTTTTACAATATGCTCGTGGTTGTGAATAATGTCGTCAAGCGTGTAAGCAGAGAAATTGCTTCCAGTCTTGAGATTCAAAAACTCACGGAAGGAGAAACCTCTTAGATTGTAAGACTTTACAATGCCATTCAATTCGGGATTTTCTTCCTTCAAACGCATGACGGACGAACCTGTGAATACGATTTTAAGACTTGGATAACGATCGTAGCAAAGTCGCAACTCGTGGCTCCAATCGGGATGCTTGAATACTTGGTCAATAAGCAGTACTCGTCCACCACGCTTTTGGAATTCGCCGGCAAAGTCAGCAATGCCACGTCCTTGGAAGTAGAAATTATTCAAGTTGATGTAGAGGCACGAACGATCTGCACCAAACCGTTCTTTGGCATATTGCAAGAGGAATGTGGTTTTTCCTACACCACGCGTACCCTTGATGCCTATCATGCGGTCGTTCCAATCAATCTCGTCCATCAAATCACGACGAACGAGGGAATTGCTGATATGCTCAATCAGGTAATTATGTGTACGATAAAAAACTTCCATTTCTTAATAGTTTTACCTTAGTTGCACTCTATTGGGCTGCAAAGGTAACAATTATTCCATAAATTGCAAAGTAGAGATAGCAAAATATTCTATTTTTTTTTAACTTTGCCGCATCTTTTAGAAAAACAGCTCAGATAAGGTGCATTTATTATGGCAAATACCTATATTTTCAATCCTGATAACGACTTGGCTTTGGCCAATGGCGACATGAATTATCTGCCTCCCCGTTTGGCTCGACGCATGGCAATGGATTTAGCATTATTGCCTGCTTGGTATGCTGATGATGGAGATGCCGTGCTTATCCCCAATAGTGAGGCTTTATACTATTGGAGCAAAACTTCAACAAGCAACATTTTATCTATTGATATAAATTGGATTACAGAAAGAGAGAATGTTCCGAATCAACCACTTCTCCCTTGGGGATGGAATCCCGCACTTGTGAAGCAGATGAAGGGGCGTGGATTGGCGGATGAATACTTGCCAACCTTAAATAAAATGTGCATATTACGTGACTTATCGAGCAGGCAAATGGCTGTAGATGTACTGAAAGCCCTTATGCAAAAGCTATCAGATACACATCCCTTAATAGGGGAAGCAACTTTTTGCGTAACCGAAGAAGAAATAGCTCACCAAGTGACCTCTTATCCCGCTACTATGCTGAAGGCACCATGGTCGAGTAGCGGAAAGGGATTGCGCCGTGGGCAAGGCGAATTTGCTCCTCCGTTGAGTGGATGGTGCGCACGGACGCTTGCTCAACAAGGGGGTGTAGTGGTGGAGCCTCTCTATCGTAAGGTAAAGGATTTTGCTATGGAGTTTTATTCATCGGGCGATGGTGCTCCGCTTACCTTTGTTGGTTATTCAAGATTTGTCACGGATGCCAACGGCTCTTACGAAGGCAATCTTTTGATGGCGGACGAGGAGATTGAATGTGAATTGAGCGCATACGCCTCTCAAGAGACTTTGCACGATGTACGTGCAATGCTACAAGAACTTATTGGCGAACGCATCGGCGCTGATTATCGTGGATATTTAGGAGTGGATATGATGGCTTGCCTTGTAAAAAGGGAGAATCAAAAATGGGATATGTGTCTTCATCCGTGTGTGGAAATCAATTTACGGATGAATATGGGTGTGGTGGCTCACATCTTTTACGAACGATATGTGACCAAAGGATGCCGAGGGCGCTTCATAGTAGATTACTTCCCTACTCCTGAGGAGTTGAAAGAGGCGCATCGCCAACGAATGGAAGAGCATCCTCTCCTACTCTCTCCCGATGGACGTATCTGTCAAGGTTATCAGCCACTTACTCCTGTAGGACGAGAAACACAGTATATTGTCTGGGCATTGATAAACGAAGAGTGAAGAATGAAGAGTGAAGAATCAAATACTAAGTGAAGAGTGAAGAATCATAGTGTTCATACTATTGGATTCTTCACTCTTCACTCTTCATTCTTCACTTTTTCTTACTCTTCACCTACAAGTGGCACCGTGAAACTGAATGTTGAGCCTTCGCCTAAAACAGATTCAAGATAGACATTTCCACCATTCTTGATGGCAAAGTCCTGACAGAGAAGCAATCCAAGACCTGAGCCTTCTTCGTTATTGGTGCCATATTTGCTGAAGTGTGTGGCGGTGTGGAAGAGTTTGGCTTGGTCATCTTCGCTGATGCCACATCCGAAGTCGCGCACACTGATGCGGGCAAATTTGTCGTTTTCCTTCTTGACGGAAACGATAATCTTCTTTCCCTCAGTGCTGAACTTGATAGCATTGCTCAAGAAGTTTCGGAGTACGGTTTTGCACATGTCGATGTCTGCAAACACATTCAAGTGTTCACATTCGCCTTGTTCGATGGTGATTCCTTTGGCTTCGGCCACCATACGGAAGACTTGCATTACCGAGAGTACGATTTCGTCCACCATGAAGCGTTGTGTCACCACGTTCAGTCGTCCCACTTGACTCTTTGTCCATTTCAGCAGGTTGTCAAGCAGAGCAAACACCTCTTCGGATTGGGTGTTTACCATGGACAACATACTATAGTTTTCTTCGCCAAGGGTTTCAGTCGAATTGGCTTCGGTAAGCATATTGAGCACCATTTTGATGGTACTCATGGGCGAGCGGAGGTCGTGGGCGATTACCGAATAGAGTTTGTCACGTCCGTCAATGGTACGTTGCAACTCTTCGTTTTGCTGGAGGATAATACGTTTGGCTTCGACCAACGAGAGTTGGTATTTTACGCGCACAATGAGCACCTCCTTGTTGAAGGGTTTGGATATGAAGTCGCTACCTCCCATGCGGAAGCCACGTACAATGTCTTCCGAGGTGTTGAGTGCCGTCAGGAAGATGATGGGAATATCATGTGTTTCAGGGTCGTTTTGTAATATTTGTGCCACGTCATATCCTGTAAGACCTGGCATCATGACATCGAGCAGAATCAAATCGGGCTTTTCGTTACGCACCTGTTCAATGGCCTGTTCGCCATTGGACGCAGTGATGACGTTGAACTTTTCGTTCGACAACATCACCTTCAGCAGCAGCACGTTAGGCATTACGTCGTCTACCACCAACACTTTGTAATCTGACGGATTGATGTTTACCGTCACTTTTCCATTTATAGCCATAAGATTCAAATTTTGTCAATAATTCCCTTGAAATAATCAATCATGTGTTGCAATCCTTCGTCCAGTTGCACCTTAGGCTCCCAACCAAGCATTTTCTTGGCCAGCGTGATGTCCGGCTTGCGTTGGCGTGGGTCGTCGTGCGGAAGGGGTTCAAAGACTATTTTCGATTGCGAACCTGTGAGTTTTATTACCTTTTCGGCCAATTCCAACATGGTGAATTCGCCGGGATTACCAATGTTTATGGGGCCAAGGAAGTCGTCGGGTGTGTTTTCCATCACGCGAATCATTCCCTCCACCAAGTCGTCCACATACTGGAAACTGCGTGTCTGGTGTCCGTCGCCATAGATGGTCAAGTCCTGCCCTTTCAATGCTTGCACCACGAAATTCGACACCACGCGGCCATCGTGCGCCAACATGCGGGGGCCATAGGTGTTGAAGATGCGGATAATCTTTATCCTCACTCCATGCCGACGGTGATAATCCATGAAGAGGGTTTCAGCGCAACGTTTGCCTTCGTCGTAGCACGAGCGTATGCCCACGGGGTTCACATTGCCCCAATACTCCTCGGGTTGCGGATGGATAGCAGGGTCGCCATATACTTCACTGGTACTGGCTTGCAGGATTTTGGCATTCACGCGCTTGGCCAATCCCAACATGTTGAGCGAACCCACAACAGCTGTTTTGGTCGTCTGTATAGGGTCGTGCTGATAATGGATGGGCGATGCCGGACATGCCAAATTATAGATTTCGTCCACCTCGGCCCAATAGGGATTCACAATATCGTGGCGCACCAATTCGAAGTTCGGTCGGCCAATCAAGTGCCAAACGTTCTTCTTGCTTCCTGTATAGTAATTGTCCAAGCAGATAACATCGTGCCCCTCTTCGACAAGGCGTGTACACAAATGGGAACCTATGAATCCGGCTCCTCCGCTTACGAGGATTCTTTTCATGCGGATTATTGTTTAGATTTAATGTATCTTTACTAAAATTATATACTCTTAGCGAGTTTGTTGAGCAAAAGTAGGCATTGTTTTCGGTATTTGCAACTTTTTTATGCAGAAATGCATACTTTTATCGCATAAACGCCGAAAATAGCCCTCAACACCTTCCACTTTTGTATTCCCTCATGGGGTTTACCTGTTCTTTTTTTCTCCCCTACCTGAAAAAAAGTTTTTCCTCACGGAGAAAAAAATCTTACTCGTTTTACGACCAATCCTTAACCGACGCTTAAGACTACCTTAACCTTGGGTTAAGGACACCTTAACCGTGGCTTGAATCTCCCTTATGTTTAATACAAAGTGTATCTTATGAGGATGCTTTTTCCTGAAATAGTTTCATCAGAAACGATAAATCGGGCGTAGTATTTCCGTATATCAAGATTTATAGTTACCTTTGCGGCCGTTTTTTGAACGAAACATACATTATATAATATATAATAGGAAAAAAGAATATGAAAGCGTTTGTATTTCCCGGTCAGGGAGCACAATTCGTAGGAATGGGTAAAGACCTCTACGAGAATTCACCTTTAGCAAAAGAACTTTTCGAGAAAGCCAACGAAATCCTTGGCTATCGCATCACCGATATCATGTTTGAAGGCACTGATGAGGACCTCCGTCAGACAAAGGTTACCCAACCTGCCGTATTCCTCCACTCCGTAATCTCAGCCCTTTGCTTGGGCGACGATTTCAAGCCCGAAATGACCGCCGGCCACTCACTTGGCGAATTCAGTGCCTTGGTTGCTGCCGGAGCCTTGTCTTTCGAGGACGGTTTGAAACTCGTCTATGCCCGTGCCATGGCCATGCAGAAGGCTTGCGAGGCACGTCCCTCAACCATGGCCGCCGTTATCGCTTTGGAAGACGACAAGGTGGAGGAGATTTGCGACCAAGTGACACGCGGAGGCGATGTGGTGGTAGCTGCCAATTATAATTGTCCTGGACAAATCGTCATCTCTGGCACCATCGAAGGCATTGCCAAGGCTTGCGAGAAGATGAAGGAGGCCGGTGCCAAGCGTGCCTTGCCCTTGAATGTGGGCGGAGCCTTCCATTCACCACTGATGGATCCAGCCAAGGTGGAGTTGGAAGCAGCCATACAAGCCACTAAGTTCAACACACCCAAGTGCCCAGTATATCAGAATGTGGACGCACTTCCCCACACTTCACCCGAGGAAATCAAGGCCAATCTCGTCGCCCAACTCACCGCTTCGGTACGTTGGACACAGACGGTGAAGAACATGTTGTCCGACGGTGCTGATGAATTTACCGAATGTGGCCCCGGCGCTGTACTTCAAGGACTTATAAAGAAGATTGACAAGACGGCCAATGCCCACGGCATTGCGTAATATTTTATAGTCAGAACACAGAGACACGGAGACACAGAGTTTTTCTTTTATTAACTCTGTGTCTTTGTGTCTCTGTGTTGAATATAATAAGAAAGTATGCAAGACAATAAATTCGTTATTTATCAGGTTTTCACCCGACTTTTCGGAAACAACAATACACGCCTTATCCCCCATGGCGACAAAGCCACGAACGGATGTGGACGTATGGCCGACTTCACCGCCAAGGCTTTGGAAGAAATCAAGGCATTGGGTGCCACACACATCTGGTACACAGGCATCATCGAACATGCCACGCAAACTGACTACCGACGCTATGGCATACGTCCCGACCATCCTGCCGTAGTGAAAGGAAAGGCAGGCTCTCCCTATGCCATCAAGGATTACTACGATGTGGATCCCGACCTTGCCACCTCTGTGCCCGACCGCATGAAGGAATTTGAAAATCTGGTAAAACGCACCCACAAAGCCGGTTTGAAGGTGATTATGGACTTTGTGCCCAACCACGTGGCCCGTCAGTACAACTCCGATGCCAAACCCGCAGGTGTGGAAGATTTGGGAGCCAGCGACAACACGGCTCATGCCTTCAATCCGCAAAATAACTTCTACTATATCCCCGGATTCAAACTGGAGGGACATATTGACCTCCAGAAAAATGCCAACGAGCCTTACGCAGAGTTTCCCGCCAAAGCTACGGGTAACGACCGCTTCGATGCATGGCCAAGTGTAAACGATTGGTACGAGACGGTGAAGTTGAACTATGGTGTAGATTACCAAGGCGGTGGACAATGGCATTTCGACCCTATCCCCAACACGTGGATAAAGATGCGCGACATCCTTCTCTACTGGGCATCGAAAGGCATCGACGGTTTCCGTTGCGACATGGCCGAAATGGTGCCTTGCGCCTTCTGGGGATGGGTAATACCACAGGTGAAAGAAAAATTCCCCCACCTCATCTTCATTGCCGAAGTGTATAACCCCAACGAATACCGCAACTACATTTGGAATGGCAAGTTCGACTATCTTTACGATAAAGTGGGCCTCTATGATACGTTGAAAGGCGTTACATGCTACGGACAGTCGGCCACTGTTATCACCAGATGTTGGCAAAGCCTCGAAGGCATACAGACGAACATGCTGAACTTCCTCGAAAATCACGACGAGCAACGCATCGCCTCCGACTTCTTTGCCAGCAATCCCGTGAAGGCCCGTCCGGCCATGATTGTTAGCGCGTGCATGAATGTCAACCCCGTAATGGTTTATTTTGGTCAGGAGTTTGGCGAGAGAGGTATGGACGAAGAGGGATTCAGCGGACGCGACGGACGCACCACCATCTTCGATTACTGGACGGTAGACACCATCCGCCGTTGGCGCAACGGAGGCAAGTTTGATGGCAAACTCCTCACCGATGAGGAGAAGGATTTGCAGGCCTTCTACACCCGCGTACTCAACCTCTGTACGTCGGAAAAGGCGCTTGCCGAAGGCGCTTTCTACGACCTCATGTATGCCAATTACGACAATCCTCACTTCAACGCACATCGCCAATACACTTTCCTCCGCAAGATGAAAAAAGAACTCATCCTTGTGGTGGTAAACTTTGACGAAGCACCTGCCGAAGTGAGCATCAACATCCCCGCTCATGCCTTCGATTTCCTCGAAATCCCTAAGAAAGAGAGCGTGAAGGCAACTGATTTGCTCACAGGTAAGAAAGAAGAGATTTCCCTCTCTCCTACTACACAGGTATGCACCACCGTAGAAGGATTCGGAGGAAAGGTGTTGAAGGTAAAATTATGAGGAAGTTGAATTTATTTCGCCCAATTTTCGTCAATTACTGATTTTATCACTACTTTTGTGGCAATTTTAAATTATTGAACACGTACATAATTAAAAAATAAGGAATATTATGAGTTTCATTAAAAGAGAAAAAGCCTACAAATGGGAGTTCTCAAACATTGGTGGCGCATCACGCGTAAGAATCACCAAAGGAGAGGACATTGCCCACTTGAACGAACTCGACCCGAAAATGTGGACAGTGCTTTCATGTCCCATCACAGGTTTGGAGATTGACGAAAAGAGTTTGAGATACATGGATTGCGACGGCGACGGCAAGTTGCGTGTAAACGATGTGATTGCCATCTCGCAATGGATGACGGGCATGTTAAAGAACAACGACCTGTTGCTCAAGGGTGCCGACTCTATCGACATCGAGGAAATCGACACCACAAACGATACAGGAAAGAAACTCTACAACTCTGCTAAAGAGATACTGAACAACTTGGGTAAAGAGGGAACTTGCATCTCGTTGGCTGATACGGCCGACATCACTGCCATCTTCTCAAAGACCCGCTTCAATGGCGACGGCATCATCACCGAGGCCTCGTCGGACAATGCCGAGGATAAAGCGGCCATTGCGGCAGCCATTGCACAGATAGGTTCAGTAACCGACCGTAGCGGTGCACCAGGTATCGGTACCGATCAGATTGAATCCTTCTACAAAGCATTGACTGACTATGTAGCTTGGCACGAAGCCGCCGTTGAAGCTCCCTTTGGCGATGCTACCGACAAAGTCATCGAAGCCTACACTTCATTGGATGCCAAGGTAAAGGACTTCTTTATGCGCTCCGATTTGGCAGCCTTCTCGCCCGACAGTACTGCTTCGCTCGATATTCAGACATCGCGCATTGAGGCAATTAGCGCAGACAATCTTACGGGTAAAGCCGACGAGATAGCTTCATATCCCCTTGCACGCATCACCGGAAAGGCAGAAATTGCCATCGATGCAGCCATCAATCCTGCATGGACAAAGGCTTTCGACTTGATAAAGAAACATGCAATAGAGACCGACACAAAGGTTATTACATTGGCCGATTGGGAAGCTATCGGAGCCAAGTTTGCCGCATACGTAGCATGGAAGGGAGCCAAAGCGGGTGCATCTGTTGAACCGCTCGGATTGGAAGCTATCAAGAATTTCATCGCTCAAGACAGAAAGGCCGCTTTGCTCGACCTCGTGGCTCAAGACAGTGCCTTGAAGGAAGAGGCGGAAAATATCGAAGTAGTGGACAAGTTCCTCCACATATACCGCGATTTCTACCGTTTGTTACGCAACTTTGTGACATTGAACGACTTCTATGACAAAAAGAAGAGCATCTCTGCCATCTTCCAATCAGGTACACTCATTATCGACCAGCGCGCGTGCAAGTTCTGTATGAAGGTAGCCGACATGGCCAAGCACAATGCGGCCGTAAGTGCATGTGGCATGTATCTGCTCTATTGCGACTGCACTACCAAGTCGAAACCAGCCAAGCAAACGATTGTAGCAGCCGTTACGGTAGGCGACATCGGCGAATTCTCGGTAGGAAAGAATGGTATCTATTACGACAATCAAGGAGTTGAATGGGATGCCGTGATTACCAAGATTGTAGACAATCCCATCAGCGTAGCGCAGGCCTTCTGGTCACCCTATCGCCGTATGGCCACTACGGTAGAGAACCTTATAAACAAGAGTGCCGCAGACAAGGATGCCAAGATGATGGCTAAAGCTACAGAAAATATCAATGCAGCACCTACCGCCACACAAACTCCAGCTGCTGACGGAAAGACACCTGCACCTGCCACTCCTCCGTTCGACATTGCCAAGTTTGCCGGTATCTTTGCTGCCATCGGTATGGCTCTCGGTATGATAGGAACAGCATTGGCAAGCATCTTTGGTGGATTGATTACCCTCAAATGGTGGCAGATTATCCTGGTGTTCGTAGGTATCATGCTTGTCATATCAGGACCAGCCATGGTATTGGCATGGTTGAAACTACGTCGCCGAAACATTGCTCCGCTCTTGAATGCCAACGGATGGGCTATCAATGCGGCTTCAAAGATCAGCATCCCCTTCGGTGAGACACTTACCGAGATGGCCAAGTTCCCCAAGATGAAATTGAAAGACCCTTATGCCAAAAAAGGTATCCCCACTTGGAAGAAGTGGATGTTCTCCATCATCTTCGTTGCTTTGGTTGGCGTAGCCTTGTGGCTCACCAATTGTCTGGCATGGGCAAACCTCCCCTCTCCTCTTCCCTACTATAACCAAGCGGACGACGTAGAAGTGGTAGAAACTCCTGCACCTGCTGCCGAAGCTACAGGCGAAGTATTGACCGATTCAGTGGCAATCTAAATAATAAAGAGTAAAAAATATAAAGAGTGAAGAATCCGATAGTGGAATCTTCACTCTTTTATTTTACTATAGCTATTAGCAATTGATACGACTGTTTTAATGGAGTGCAGGATTGATGTCAAAGAAGATTTGCGGTCATTCACCTAATTCAGCCCAATAACCTGACACTCATAACTCAGTACTTAGAGCTCGCAATTTCACATCCTCTTCGCCCTCATGCGGCTCAGTGTTTCTGGAGTCATTTGCAGGAAGGATGCAATGTGCTTCATGGGTGCACGCATAATGATTTGGGGATGTCTCTCCATCAACAGACGATAGCGGTTTTGCGCAGTTTCAAAGCGAGTGATGTCTGCTTTGCGTAACGAAGAAAGCAATGAGTGCTCAAACAATTTGTGGTAAAGCAGGTCCACCTCATGTGATTGCTCAATCAACTGGCGGAAGTCACTTCTGTGAATACGCCAAATGCTGGTTGGCTCCAATGCCTCGGCAATCAAACGCGAAGGCTCTTCGAGCAAATAGCTTTCAAGACAGATGACGATGTGACCCTCGTAGGCAATGTGCTCTGTCAGGTCGCGTCCGTTCTTGAAATAGAATTGGCGCACAAGTCCCTTCTCCACATAATGGATATAGTCGGCCACATCGCCTTCGTTGACAAATTTCTCGCCCTTAGCCAATTTCAAAGGCTTCATGATGAGCGACAATGCCCTTGTTCCCTCTGGTGAAAGGGAGTAGTAGCGGGTTGCTAATTGTTTTGCAATTTCGTATGAGCGTTCCATATTATGTATGATTTAAGGTGGGTTCTATAAATTATTCGAGCGTAGCTCTCATCAACTCGTCCCACGGATTATTAACAATGGTGAGGTCTTTAATCCTTTTGCTACAAAATGGGTTTTATCCGAATCTTTTCGCCACTCATATCGGTCATGTAGCCCGTTACATTCCCTCTATGATTGACCAAAACATCTCGACTAAACTCCGATTTGCAGCAAAATGAATTTTTAGGACCCACCTTAAAGTATTTTCAATGCTCTTTACCTCTCTGGGCGGACACATAGGTCCACCCCTTCGGAATGATGCAACTTGCATACAAAGATTAACCCTCTATAAGGGAGTTGGAGAAGGGCTTCTCAATCCAACTTCAACACCGCAAGGAAGGCCTTCTGTGGTACCTCTACGTTGCCTATCTGCTTCATGCGTTTCTTACCCTTCTTCTGTTTTTCGAGCAACTTGCGTTTACGGCTCACATCACCACCATAACACTTGGCTGTCACATCCTTACGCACCTGCTTGATGGTCTCACGGGCAATGATTTTAGCACCGATGGCGGCCTGTATGGCAATATCGAACTGTTGGCGTGGGATGAGTTCTTTCAGTTTCTCACACATACGTCGACCGAAATTTTCCGCATTGTCGAAATGTGTGAGTGTAGAGAGGGCATCCACTGGTTCGCCATTAAGCAGAATATCCAGTTTCACCAACTTCGAGGGACGGAAACCATTCATGTGGTAGTCAAACGAGGCATATCCTTTCGAAATGCTCTTCAGTTTGTCATAGAAGTCAATAACGATTTCACCCAAGGGGATGTCGTAGAAGATTTCCACACGGTTACCCGAGATATACTCCTGCTTCACCAACTCACCACGTTTGCCGAGGCAGAGTGTCATGATGGGACCAATGTAGTTGGTTGTTGTAATGACCGAAGCACGGATATAGGGTTCTTCGATATGGTCAATCAATGTGATGTCGGGCATTCCCGAGGGATTATGCACCTCTTTGCATCCACCCTGTTTGTCAAATATCTTGTACGATACGTTGGGCACCGTGGTGATGACACTCATGTCAAACTCGCGGTCGAGACGCTCCTGAATAATTTCCATGTGCAGAAGGCCGAGGAATCCGCATCGGAAACCAAATCCCAATGCCACAGATGACTCCGGTTGGAAGGTCAACGAAGCATCGTTCAGTTGCAGTTTCTCCAGCGAAGCACGCAAGTTTTCGTAATCCTCCGCCTCGATGGGATAAACACCGGCAAACACCATCGGCTTCACTTCCTCAAATCCATCAATAGCCTCGGCACAAGGGCGCGCAATGTGTGTGATGGTGTCACCCACCTTCACCTCTTTCGATGTCTTGATGCCCGAGATAATGTATCCCACATCGCCAGTGCGAAGTTCGTTGCGTGGCACCATGTCCATCTTCAGCACACCAATTTCGTCGGCATCGTACTCTTTGCCCGTGTTGAAGAACTTCACCTTGTCACCCTTGCGGAGCACACCGTTCGTAATCTTGAAGTAAGCGATAATACCGCGAAACGAATTGAATACCGAGTCGAAGATGAGCGCCTGTAGCGGAGCCTCTTCGTCGCCTACAGGATGAGGCACACGCTCCACAATGGCTTGTAAGATTTCCTCCACACCCATACCTGTTTTTCCCGAAGCACGGATAATCTCTTCGCGTTTACATCCCAGCAAGTCCACAATTTCATCCTCCACCTCGTCGGGCATAGCGCTATCCATGTCGCACTTATTCATCACGGGGATAATTTCAAGGTCGTGCTCCAGTGCCATGTAGAGATTGCTGATAGTCTGTGCCTGCACACCCTGCGAAGCGTCTACAATGAGCAGCGCACCTTCACATGCAGCAATCGAACGCGACACTTCATAGCTGAAGTCAACGTGTCCCGGAGTGTCAATAAGGTTCAGTATATACTTCTCTCCGTTGTACTCATACTCCATCTGTATGGCATGACTCTTTATGGTGATACCTCGTTCCTGCTCCAAATCCATATTGTCGAGCATCTGTCCCTGAGTCACTTGTATGGTCTTGGTATATTCCAACAACCGGTCAGCCAAAGTAGATTTTCCGTGGTCAATATGTGCAATGATACAGAAGTTTCTTATATTTTTCATCTAATGTGCGTATTTATCCTAATTTAATGATGTGCAAAGATAGAAAATAATTATGAATTAGAAATTATGTATTGGCATAATTTTGAAATACAGCCCCTATATTTAGCATACTTCCACAAGATACCTATCTTTGGCACTGAAGATTACTAATCTTCCACACGTAAGATTAGTAATCTTCTGCGTAGACGAATACTATTCTTCTGTTTGTTTGTGCTTATAAAGTATTAACTCCGTTCGCGAACCGAGTTAACACGGTAGGCGAACGGAGTTAACAGTATCAGTATAAGATTCACTCTCAGGAGTTAATCATCACTCTTAAAATTCCACTGAAGTTTAGGAGAAATTCCGTTCAACTCTTCTGCACAAGTGTCGGTGCGTAGGAGAAGTTCAGCGGAAATTTAGGGATGATTCATCAAAACTTTAGGATGGATGGAAGGAAGCGTATAAGAGGGTCAGTCCGAAAACCTGGTTGCAAATATAGAATGATAGAAGACCGTCAGATACTCAATATGCTCATTGGTACATGAACATAGGTTCATTGGCACTTTAATATAAGTTCATTGGCCATTTAACATAAGTTCATTGGCATTTTAATATAAGTTCATTGGCACTTGCACTTATGTCCGTATTCCAGATTGTCTCTGGTGAAGGTCAGAAAGGGACGCAACCGGCTTTTCGGACTGACCCGTATAAGATTACTCCATAAATAGACACTTCAGTCGTGATGCAATAACAGGTAGGCGCATTCAGGAATAAAATGGGCCTACCTGTTAATCGGTGTAAATGATGTTATTTGTTATCTTCTACGGTGCTTTGCGCGTAAAATGAATTGTTTGTTGTACTCTTGGTACATTTCGGAACGGGTTGTTGCTTGAGGTTTCTCAATATTTCCCTGTTCTTGAATGGTACCGTACGTGAAATAGGTGTCATTCTTTTGATGTACGGTTCCGTCTTCGTTGAATTCAAAGGTGTATTGCAAGGTATCGGATTCTGTGACAACCTCGCCATCCTCATTAGATATTGTAGTACGCACTCTACTTGTTGGCAAATAATCGGGACCTTTGCCATAGAATCCCAAATAGCTGAGGTAATCGCTGAAGAGTACATCTTGCTTTGATTGATTCTTATTTTTACCTTCTTCGTAATTGAAGTGGCTTGTTATTTTCTCATATATGTCTTCTGCTCCCCAAGACCATTTATATTCATAATAGGTCTGTTTCATAAGACCATTTTCCCAAATGTAAACTATAGAATCGATTCCACTACCAGTATAAGGTTCATTGTTGTCGATACCATCTTGAGTCCAATTTGTTATCATTTTCAGTAAATGACCTTCTGCGTCATAATAATGTGTAGAATTTTCGATATAATTCCACGTATGATTTTCATCGGAACCTATACTTGAGTAACTTGTTTCAGAGAGGTAACCTTTGTCATTAAGGGTAACGGACATAATGAATTCGCTTTCTATAGTGTCGACTTCACTCTTAATTTGAATTTCATTCGGTGAATAAGTAAAAATTTCTTTTCCTCCATCATACATGACACTTTGGATTTTTCCATCGAGAGTGTAGTGGTATGTATATTCACCTACTGAAAGCAGTTTTTGGGTACTTCCAGGAATAAATTCTCCAACATGATTCAGTGGACTGTCGTTATTGCCATCCAACTTGTCGTCATCGTCATTGCATGCCTGTATAGAACAAAGGGAGATTCCCATTGCGAACAGGATGAATAATTTCTGCAAATGTTTCATACTTACCATAATTGTTATTGAAATTTGAGCATTGTTTATACTTTGGGTATAATAATCTGAAGACAAAAATACGATATAATGATGAATGTACAAGTATTACTATACAATAATTAACAATTAACTTTTCGGATAAAAAAAGGTGTGCCTAAATGGACTGTCAGTCATTTTAGGCACACCTTCTTTATTTTCTTTTTATTGTCGGGAGAAAGGGAAATCCCCTATCCTATCGGATTAGATGAACTTTTCGCGCTTCTGCAAATTGAGCAGGGCCATCAGGGTGAACACCAAGGCTCCGATACCGAGAAAAAGGCGGTTCTTCATGACGGTACTTTCCCAAATGACGGGGTGAATGTTCTCGGGTATGCGGTAGGGATTGAGAGAAATGTCCCACATGGTGTCGCGGAAGAACGAATCGCGCAGGAAGACCATGGCAATACCTAAAATGATGATGAGCAAGGCGGTGGCATTTCCGTTGCGAGTGACGGTAGAGAAATAGAAGGCTAATCCACCCATGAAGAGTACGGGATACATCAGACGATAGGCCATGCCCAACGGACTGATGGGATAGACCAACACGTAGGCCACAATAGAATAGACTATCAGCATGATGAACACCAATACATAGATGAGCAGGAGGCGTGAAAGCCACACCTTGTACATGTAGCCGGGGATACCGAAAAGTATCTCAAGAATACGGTTGTCGGCATCGTTCTGTATGCCGAACGTAGCCGGATAGAATATCAACAGCAGTGCGGGGAAGAAGAGATGGGAATACATCATCTCGTCCGTCGGTATCTCGCCACGCCAAATGCTGCTGCACACAAAGTAGGCAAACAACAGGAAACTGGTGAGAAGAAACCAAAGGAATCGTCCGCCAAATATAATCTTCAGATTGAATGAAGAGGTGGTAATCAGTGGGTTCATATTTTTCTTAATTATGAATTATCAATTATGATTGGTTATAAACAATGAGTGACAAGTTATTACTAATGACTCGTAGCTCGTAACTCGTCACTCATTGCTTTTTACATATCCTTAAGCAGGCAGAGGTAAGCATCTTCGAGGTTGGCCTCTACGCGCTCGGCATCGGCATACGGTGGCTTGTCTACAGAGATGTAGCGCACACGTACACGTTCGCCCTCCATCATATTGTTGACCACCAGACGGCTGTCGAGCTGAGAGAGTTCGGCGATGCTGACAGTGAATGTCCACACCTTGTTGTCGGCCATACGAATCATATCCATAGGCTCGCCAAAGTACTTCAGACGACCTCGGTTGATGACTACTACCTGGTTACATGAACTGGCAATATCCTCGATAATGTGGGTTGAGAAGATAACGATACGCTCGCGGCTAAGCTCTACCAACAGGTTTCGGAAACGGATACGTTCACGCGGGTCGAGACCTGCTGTAGGCTCGTCCACCACCAGGATACGGGGTAAATGGAGCAGGATGAGGGCGATACCTACACGCTGCTTCATACCACCCGAGAAGGAACCAATCTTGTGGTCGCGACGTTCGTACATGTGTACGGACTTGAGCACATACTCCAATCGTTCACGACGGACAGTATTGTCGGTAATACCTTTCAGGATAGCTTGGTAATCAAGGAAATCCCATGCTGTCATGCCTTCGTACATACCAAACTCCTGAGGCAGGAATCCGATAAGGCTCTGCAACTCTTCGCGATATTCAAGGGTATCCATTCCATTGATGCGGATGGTACCGTAGCTCTGGTCGAGAATACCTGTGATGATACGCATCATGGTAGACTTACCAGCTCCGTTGGGACCCAACAAGCCGAACATACCTGTTTTAATTTCAAACGATACACCACGCAAAGCCTTGAAGGGGGTACGACGACGACCGATAATGGGAATGCTCTTTACCAAGATGAACCATGTACGGCGAAGTTCGGCAAAACGGCCGGTAAGACGCTCGACATTGATGTTGTTGCCATAGAGATAGGCCGAAGTCAGATTGACGGCTATACCCAATGCCCACAGGAATGACATGACAATAATGCCCGATGTGCCTACTCCACGGTAATAAAGGAATACTAAAGTGAGCACAGGAATGGTGAAATATACAACACGGTGGATAATGCGCAACAACCGTTTCCTGGCAGGGATGCGATAACCGATATAGCTACGCACCATGCCCCAGATGTGGTAAACGCCTGCACTGACAGAGAAGGTCATGACAAGAATCCAGAACATGCTGTCGAGATAGTACGCTGCCATATAACCAAAGAAGGCAAATACTGCCACCTGCCACAAGATGGGAAGGAAATCGCCCAATTGGTAGAACTTACGGTCGAGTCCCAAACGACGACGAATCTTCAAGCCACTCATCCATTGACGCTCGAAAAGTGGTGCACGGTCGTAAATCTTCACCAGATTGCGCACCTCAATGTTGATGGGTTCGTCATTCTTGATAACACGGATGTTGGCCAAACGGATGGACGACATGATGAAATAGGTGCATCCAGGGATAAGGCATACAAGTACTATCAGATAAAGCAACTGAATGAATACTCCGTCGACCTTGGTATAGATGTAGAACAGGCCCAATGCAAAAATAACGGCATGCAACAGATGCATCGGACGACTGAGCGAACGATACCAACGCAGGATGTTCTCCAACGAGAGGTAAACGGTAGGTATCATCACCAAAGTGAGCACCGCCGAGAATGAAAGACCACCAATGACTGTGACGGCAAACGGAGCTCCGATAGCACCAGCATAGTCGGTATCACCCATGGCCATGGGAAGCATGGCTATAACGGTGGTGATGGTGGTGATGAGAATAGGGCGCAAACGCGAAAATCCACTGGTGATCAGAGCGCGATGACGACCGTATCCGCGCTGACGAAGAATGTTGGCATAGTCGATAAGGATGATACCATTGTTGACTACCACACCCAATAGGATAAGGAATCCGGTGAGGGTGTTGGCATTCTGAAGAGGATTACCAGTAATGAGCAATCCCAACAATGAACCAATGGCTGCCAACGGAATGGTGAAGAGCAACACAAACGGAGTGCTGACCGACTGGAATACAGATGCCAATATCATGTAGATAAGAATAAGCGAAGCGATAATGAGGAACTTGAATTCGCTCATTGATTCGTCACTACGGTCTACCTGAATGGCAATACCACTGGGAAGATTGTAACCCGCTATCAGTTGGTCAATCTCTTCGCGATAACCTTCGAGTACATCTTTGGGAAGGTTCTCACTTTGGTCGATATTATAAGTGATGGTAATCTCGCGGTCGCGGTTTACACGGTTGATACGGGATATATCGCGCGTGTATTTGATGGATGCCAGTGAAGAGAGTTCGTGCAATCCGCCATTGGCATCTTCTACCATAATACGACGCAAATCATCCACGGTCTTCGGCATATTCTGCAATTTCTCTTCCTGCTCTTTGGTAAGGTCTTCTTTGATGACAATCTCAAATTCTTCGGTACCTAACTTGAGATTGGTACCTGTACTGAGTTCGCGTCCGAGTGAACCAAGAGCTGAGGTGATATTCTGACGGGAAATGTCGTAAGAAGCCAATACAACGGGGTCGAAAGTAAGGTGAATTTCACGACGTCGGCCAGGATTAGTTGCCCATGTAGAACCAATGAAATCCATTTCACCCAAATAGTATCGGATATCATCAGCAATGACGTCCATCATATCGAAGTCAGAACCCTTGATAATGATACGCTCGCTATTGTCACCCACGCCCAACACATCCATAAAGTTCGACATGGCAGATGCGGCTCCACTTTGAGTCTGAGCTGAAGCACCAGCCGTAATACGGGTGTAGATATTAGGCAGACGCATACGACGATTCAAATCGGAAATGATTTCCGAAATGCTTCGTCCGCCATCTTCGTAATACCCTTCCTTCAATGTAACTGTGATAGAAGCCTCTTCTTCAGCTATGCGACTGATGACATCCTCCTTTTCGGGGAAACTGTCGAGTTTGGATTCAAGCAAAGTGACAATCTTCTCTGAGTAATCCAACGTGCTGCTGGGAGGCATGGTGATAGTCATGGTCACACGATCGCTATTCACGGTGCGTCCTGCATCGGGATTTTGGGAAAGAGCAATCATCAATGTACCTACAAGTACAACCACACATCCGACAATGGCTACTGCAGGATTACGCAGACAGGTCTTCAACAGTACGGCATAAATCTGTATGGGACGCTCGTTGATGGAGAACTTCTCGTGGAAAACGCTTTTACCTTTTCCTTTTTTAAGCATCAGATAGGTAGTCATGGGGATAAACAACAGAGCTACCGTCAACGAGAACAACAACGTAGATATGATGGATACACCAATATGTTCACCAATGAGTTTGACGTAAACTTCGTCGGAGAAAAGGAATGGCAAAAATACAGTGATAGTTGTCAAGGTGGCGGCAAAAATGGATTTCCAAACCTCACGCGTACCTTGAATAACAGCCTCTTCGGGAGTTTTACCTAAAGAACTTAGACGATAAATATTCTCTAGCACCACAATACTGTTGTCCAACAACATACCTACAGCCAATGCCAAACCAATAAGGGTGAGGCTGTTGATAGTTATACCAGAGGCATAAAACAAGTTGAATGCCGCCAATATAGAAATAGGGATTGAAAGGGCTATGAATATAACCAATCGGATATTGTGCAAGAAGAACCACAAAATGACAATAGCCAATAATCCTCCACTTATACCCAATTCAACTACTTGGTTGATGTTGTTTTCAATTTCGTCGGCAGAGTTGGATTGGATAACCATCTCAATCTCATGGGGCATGAATTCTTGATTCAGTTGCTCGATGCGTAACTTGGTTCGATTGGAAAGTTCCAACAAATTGGTCTGGGCATCGTTTACCAAAGTTACAGAAATGGCTTCCATACCATTGACGCGGCTCAAAGTAGTTTCCTCCTTCAAGTCAAAAAAGATAGTAGCAATATCCTTCAAATAGACAGGGCCAGGAGCTACAATCACATTCTCTATCTCAGCAATATGGTCGTAGTTGGCATCCAAATGGACATAATAACGCAAGTCCGGTTCGTTGACATAGCCCAGGAATGTACGCTCCTGATTGTATTGTGAAAGCATCTGGCTGATACGCGATGGAGTAATGTTGAGCGCAGTAAGAGCAGCTTCATTCACTCGTATTTCGATGGCCTTTTCACGTCCACCATATACGTTTACAGCTGCAACACCGTCAATATTTTCCAACTTAGGCTTTATCTCTTTGTCAACCAAATTGCGTAGACGGTCCACTCCACCAGTTCCCCGAACCTGAAGGGTCATGAAGTTGTTGTTTACACCCGTAACATTTGCTTTCTCTACCGTTACGGTAAATCCTTCGGGTAAAGAAGGTATCAGATTATTAACCCTTTCCTGTAACTTCAAGATGGTATATTTCAGATTCATACCCTTATTGAAGTCAACACGTAAACGGCCGTTTCGGTTTCCTGCCTCAGATTCGATACGTTCAACACCTTCGATGGTACTTACCACTCCCTCCAATGGAATAATGACTTGGGACTCCATATAGGCGGGATTTACATCTTGGCGGGAAGATACCTGGATGTACAACATCGGTAGCTCTGCATTAGGAAGCATTTCTACATATAATTGTTTATAAGACACAAGTCCAAGCATGGACACGGCTATAAACAACATGCAGATTGTAATCTTTCTCGTTATGATGAATTTCATTATGCTAATGTGTTATGATTATGAATGTGCGAATCAGCCAATGTACCAATATTGCGATACATTGACACAAAGCACATTATTTCACTATATTTCTTTTCATCTGTTCCAACAGGTAGTAAACACAAGGAATAACTATCAAGCTGAGTAGCGTAGAAGTGGCAAGACCACCGATAACGGCAATGGCCATAGGTGCACGCAAAGAGGCCCCTTCACCAAAAGCAATAGCCATCGGAAGCAATGACAAGATTGTAGTTAAACTTGTCATCAAAATGGGGCGAATACGTTGACTTGCTGCAGCAATGATAGCATCTGTGAGTTTGTCATAACCCTCTTTGATTTGGTTGATACGGTCTACCAGAATGATTGAGTTGTTTACAGCTATACCACTGAGCATGATGATACCAATAACACCCATGATGTTGATGGTAGTGCCTGTGATAAAGAACAACCAAATGGAACCAATCAAAGCCAAAGGAATGGTCAATAGAATGGTGAACGGATGCAACAATGACTCAAATTGTGAAGCCATTACCATATATACCAATATGACAGAAAGGACCAATGCCAATACCAAGCCTCCCATAGACTCTTGACGCATTTCTTCCTCACCGGTAACATTGATTGAATAGTTGACCGGTAAATCATAGTCTTTCAAGGCCTCACGGATAACAATTGCCATTTCGCTCAATGAATATCCTTCTTCCAAATTAGCAGTGACTTTAGCTATACGGCTTTGATTGCGACGGAAGATTTCTTTAGGAGCAACATCGGGACGGATGTTTACCAACTCAGACAAGCGGAAATTCTGTTCGCCACTGGTGATAATCATATCATCCAATTGTTCCAATGTGATTTCAGGCACTTTAATTACAATGTTCCTCATCTCTCCCTTGTAATCCATTTGTCCGGCATTGACACCCGCAAGCTGTTCTTGGATTTGCGAAACAATAGTGCTGACGTTCAGATTATTCATGCTGGCAATGGCACGATTTACCGTCAAAATCATTTCAGGTGCACCGTCTTCGATAGCATTGGCTACGTTGAACAATCCTTTAATGTTTTCTACACGCTCCTTCACGTCGCCTGCGATACGAGTGATTTCATCCAATTCTTCGCCCTTGATCTCTATTACAACAGGTGCTCCTTCTGTTCCCATCAAAGAACCCAACGTGTTATCATCTTGCAAGAATGAAAGCTCCAATCCTTCAATGTTTTGGGTATTGACATACAATTGTTCAATCAAGGCTTCAGGAGAAATGCGAGACTCGGATGAGAGAATTACCTTCATGTTGGCTGTATTTTCACCATCTAAAACACTACTTCCAGTACTACCTCCAGGGCCTATATGACTATATATTGTACATAAAGAATCTTGAGTAATGTCAAAAATCAGGTTTTCAATACCGGCTACAGTCGCTGAGGTACGTTCGAGACGAGTACCCTCGTTCATCTTTACACTGATACTGAATGAGTTTCCTTCAGTCTTAGGCATAAATTCTGCTCCAATAAAAGGTAACAGCATATAAGATCCAACAACCAACAATATTGATACAATAACCACAGTCCAACGTTTTTCAAGGACTTTTTCAAGAAATACAGAATACTTTGTAACTAATTTCCCTGACGAAGCGGAATCTTCAAACACTCTGATTCCAGAACTATTCTTATCGGTTTCATTTTTACGGAACAGACGTTCGTACAATGTAGGGATAACCAGAATAGCCACAAAAAGAGAAGAAAGTAATGCAAATGTAACGGTCCATGCCTGATCCTTGAACAATTCACCAGAAGCACCTTGCAAATATACAATGGGCAAGAATACAACAATAGTGGTTAATGTGGAGGCAATAATTGCACTACCTACTTCGCTGGTTCCTTGTATGACAGAATCCTTTAGTGACAGGCCATTTTCTTGATTACGGAAGATACTTTCAATTACAACAATGGCATTATCGACAAGCATACCCGCTCCCAAAGCCAATCCTCCTAATGTCATAATGTTCAAAGTAAGTCCTCCAAAGAACATCAAGTTGAATGTGGCAATAATTGAAATAGGAATTGCCAACGATATAATTAATGTAACTTTGGCCCGACGCAAGAACAGGTAGATGACTATCACAGCAAGCAGTACACCAAGCACAGCACTATCTTTAACTTCACCAATAGAATCATTAATAAAGGTACCTTGGTTGCTTACTATATCAAATTGATAGCCAGGAAGAGCTTTCTTTATAACTTCCAAACGTTCAGATACACCAGAAACAGCATGTACGGTGTTGAAACGCATTTCTTTATAGATAGCCAGACCTATACAACGACGGCCATTGATACGTACAATGTTTTCTGGTTCTTCGTTCTCAAAATAGATTTCTGCCACATCCTTCATATAAATGGGGGCCTTACTGATAGCCGCAAATTCAGAACTAACAGTGACAGTTCCTGTTTCGGTTTCTTTATATCCTACGATAATATTCCCAAAATCCTCTTCCGAATTAAGCATATTTACACCACTAACGATGTATTGGGTACCCATCTCAGTAACATGACCTCCACTAATTCGCTGGTTTTCTTCTTGAATTTTAGAAGAAAGTGTATTGACACTCAAACCATACGCATCCAATTTGTATGGATTGGTTCTGATGACAAGATTGCTTACTTCATCTCCAGACAACACAACATCAGCAACACCCTCAATACGCACCAATTCATTACGAACATACGAGTCTGCCACTTTACGTAACTCAGCCATATTCGTAATGGATGTATGACTCATACCAACCAACATAATGGGGTCGGTATTTGGATCGTTTTGGGTGATTTGCAGTTCACTAATAGCATCATCCTGAACAAAACCATTCATAGCTTTCTGCAAATCCAAGAATGCTTCGTCCATGTCTTTATTCCACGAATACTCGACAGTCATCTGGGCACTACCGGCTCTGATGATTGAGGACACTCCTACTACATCTTGCTGACGAATGGCCATTGCCTCCATTCTTTCCACAAATTGTTTTTCAATTTCTTCAGGCGGTCTTTCACCAGCATTGATTTCTACGAACAACTTGGGGTTGTTCAAATCGGGCAACAGGTCAACGCTTAACTTGTCGTATGATATTTTTCCTAACAATCCAATTGCCAGCACCATCATGAGAATAGTAACTGGATTATTGACTGCCAATCTTACTAGTTTTTTCATAAATATAATCACGAATTACCGTTTACAATGTACAAATTTCAAATACTGCCACAACTCCACTATTCTTGATGACGCAGTATTTTTAATCTATAATTTGTATCAGATTTATTTTTGAATCTTCACTTTGCTTCCATCACGAAGGGTTTCATAACCTCTTGTAACCAGCATATCCTGTAAATCCAAGCCCTCCAAAACTTCAATATTATCTTGATCTTCCAATCCTGTGCGAATATTTCTTGAACGTGCTACACCACGATCAACAATAAACACAGACTTCCGACCACGGTTGTTCATAACAATTTCCTTAGGAATAACAATAGTATTCTCAGCCTCATCGACCACGATGTCAGCTTTTACGAACATACCCGGGCGTAATTTCAAGTCTTTATTGTCAATAAGCAATTTTCCCTTGAATGTACGTGTTTCAGGGCTGATAGCCGGTGACAATTCGCTGATGACACCTGAAATAGTATCCTTAGGCAAAGTGTAGTGTGTGATGGCAACCTCCTGACCTGCCTCAACCTCACCAATGGCACTTTCGGGAAGATTGATTTCCATAATCATCTTATCGTAGCTCATAATGGATACAATACTTGAACCAGATGCCAACTGGACATTTCTTGTATAGTGCGGCAAGTTCACAATAATACCTGTAAAGGGAGCCTTGATACTCATTTTGCTCAAGCTGATTTGAGCATTTTCATAACTATATTTGGCATTGGTGATTGTTACTTCTGCATTGCGTACCTCACTTTGTGTAACGCCACCTTTTTCATAGAGAGCACGTTTTTTTACTTCATCTTGCTCGGCTATTTCCAATGATAACTTTTTAGATTCAATGGCAATATCGTTTTCATACGATTGATTGGTCAATTTCACGATGGTTTCTCCTGCCAACACCTTGTCACCTAACTTATAAGGTTTATTAGTACGCGGATTTATCATCAAATTGTATTCACCTGCCATTTCAGATGTCAACTCTACTTCGGCATTGGCCATAGCAGTACCACTGGTACTATTATACTTTTTGATATGGCTCAGTTCCACTTCGGTTACTGACACGGGTGATGCTATTTCTACTGTACTACCAGCTTGTTCATTTCCACATGCTGCCATCAATGTAGAAGCGAAGACTATTGCGAGGATATTATTATTCTGTTTCATTGTGATTTATGGTTTAAGTTCATTAATTTATTCTATTTATTTTGTCTCTTCATCGGGAATTACACTCATTGGTACGATTTGAACATTGTTTTCAAAATCATACAAAGATATAATCTTCAGATTGAGCAATTCCAATTTATAATTGATTATGGTTGACACATACGACATTTTTTGATTGGAAAGCTGTGTCTGGAATTGATTCATCTCCATACCGGTCAATTCTCCGTTCCGATATCTTTCGGCATTCAAGTCGTAAGTCAGCTGTGCATTTTTCACGCTTTGTTCAGCGATAGTAATCTGTGCCTCCAAATTCTTCAAGCTACGACAACTGCGTCGTACCGCAAGCTCAATATTCTTTCGTTCCTCATCGGTCTGCAAATCAAATATTTTGGTTGCCAGCTCCTGTGCCTTGATACGTGCACGTCTCTCTCCCCAATCAAAGATAGGTACACTCAATGAGATTGATATTCTTGGATTATTCGTCGGGTGATCATAAACTTTTTGTAAATCTTCATTATCGCCCATAACACCAAGTGACAAAGATATATTTCCATCCAAACTATTCATTTCTTTAATCTGTTTCATTTGGATATCCAATTCTGTACGTGAAATTTCACGTTGTCTCAGCTCAAGACGTGAACCTAAAGCACTATTGATAGCAGTAAGCATATCAATTTTTACCGGTTGTGCACTGATTTCGGTCGATACATCCACATCCTGGTCAATATCTATACCAAGAATTTGTTTCAAGTCATCTTTTGCATTTTCCAACGACACTTTACGATTATCCACATTAGAAGCAGCTGTAGCCAAGTTCAATTCTGCTTGATAAAGTTCGTCTCGAGCAGAAAGGTCAGCTTCTACTTTGTTCTTGATAATCTCAAAGTTCTGTTGTGCATCCTTCAATTCTGCCTCACTGATACTTAAGTTATTTTTAGCAGTATAAACATTGTAAAAAGAGGAAGTGATGGTGCTTTCGAGACTTAACCGACGTAAAGCATAATTGATAAGTGCATTTTCGTAATCATATTCGATTGTTTTCAAATCCGTTTTTGCACGATTATATGTAAACAATGGTTGATTGATACTCAAATAAAGGTCGTTACTGAAGGCCTTGTTATCATTTGAAGTGTCACCACTAATACTGGTATTGCTTTGCCATCCGAATTTGTTATTCAAAGAAACGGTTGCATCCGTCCAAATAATTGGCTGGGTGATACTGAATGTTCCGTTAGATGAAAATGACTCGTTGGTGTACCATTGCGAGAATCGGTTATCAAAAGAACGGCTGTTGCTATAAGTAAAAGGATTCAGCGTCAGCGCAAACTTCGATTTCAACGATGCTCGTTGGGCTTCCAAACTTAATTTATAGCGTTCTAGATTGATCAATGCCTCTTGCAATTCGGGGCTATGATCCACGCTATATTCCAATGCCTGTTCTAATGTCAGCGTCATACTCACTGACGGTTCGTTTGATTGTGCATTGATTCCTGCGCAACCACAAAGGAAGGCCACTGCACATGTCACTTTTTTGATTGGTCTTAGCATATATACTCTATATTTTATTGTTAATTTGCCAAACATTAATTTTTTCTCACGATTTTTACTGCATCAGCAGCAATCATATTCAATTCGCTTTCATCTGTCAGACGGACGATTAGCGTATCTCCTATCAATCCATAGGTGCCAATTAAGTTCCAACCCTCATCCGTCCTACGCATGTCCAATTCTGCTTTTTCTTCGTAATCGTCAATTTCTGAATTGATGACGAAATGATACAAATATTTCTTTCGTCCCCATCTGTTTTCACGTCTTAATTGTTCAGGTCGACGTACATGGTAATACAATTCATATCGTCCGGCACTTGGTACGGGGATTTTCCATTGAGCGTATTGAGAACCCTTTCCTGAGCGAATATGTACAGCTGATCGAATAGAACGTCCGTAATAATTCTGATCGGTGGTCAATGTCCATCTTGCAGGTGCTTGCCATTCATTCATTCCTACGTATTTGAACTCTTCTTCTTCTGTATTCTGATTAATCCATTTACCCAAATATCCAGAAGGGGGAGGTGTAGATAATGTAAAGAGATGTGCATCTTCGTTATCTACAATCACTTCTTCTTTATCATTCATGAAGTTTTCAGATAATGTATATTCACCCTCTTCCGTTAACACGTATACTTCTTCCACACGTTGGTTACGAACAGATACTTGTACCGGCAGATTCTTTGAGAAAAGGGTATTGATGATGAACGTTCCTGGATTTTCCTCCCAATGTGTTACAATACGTTTTGTTTCATGAGGTTTGAAATCGATAATCCATTCTACAGGTTTTTCCTCTCCATTGAATATCTGATAATCATCATTACCACCACCTTGCGACCAGAATTGCATTCTCATATTGATGCTTCCAGGTTGGTCAGAAAGATTGGCAATAATGATTTCTGCCTGATAGATTTCCATTGTTTCGGTTTCAATCTTGGTTACGCTTGGGGTTCCTATCATGAATTCAGTCAACTCTGTCGGCTGATTCCATTCTTCAATTTGACTTCTTAATTGGGTGTCACTGATTATTTCCAATGTATCCAATAAGGATTCAAATGATAAGTTTTGGAAGGCATTAGCCTTGATATGAGCAAACAATGTGTCTTTGAAGGCTTGTACACCCATATTCCTTTCTGCATTAAGGAACAGCTTTTTACCTTGCAATTTTATTAAATTGTTCAATAAATCGCGATGCTCTGTCAAGTTTTGTACTTCTTTAAAGGAGTATTTTTGCATCAGCATCAGAGATTTTTCATCGTTGCTGAGTCCGTTGACATTACGCATCCAGTTATTGGTTTGTGTATTTCCTTGCAACAACAACTCTATCATTCGGTTAGCTACCGGCCATTCGGTAGAATAGATATTGTATCTGAAGTTATACATTTGTGGGAAGATGTAATAGGGGCTTTCCTTTCGGTCACAGAAGTACGTCCCATCTGGCCTGTCTGCCAACTGAAGCTGGCATTGGTGGCCCACATGAAGTAAAGGATGTCTCGGAAAATCTGCATTTCGATTTCCAGGTCAGTCATAGATTGTCCTCCACGACGTCCGCGTCCGCCTCCACGTCCTCCTCGTTCACGGTCGGCTTTCAGGCGTTCTTTCGTTCCTTTCACATCGAGTCTCCAATCGTTATACATCCGTTCGGGCACCAACACCATTTCAGGTTGCATTTTTTCTTGTGCTCCTGTCCATGCACGTGTGTAACTGGCAAGGTGTGCGGGAGTTTCTACAATAGAGAAACGATTGAAAGGATATTCCATTTCTACCCTTTCTTCGTAATCAAATCTTACATCACGGATAATAGAAGGAATTGTATCTTCGAGAAGTGTTAGTTCTTGAGTAAAGAAATCGTGTCCGTCCAGATACCACGCTGCATAATGTGTGCTATCCACATCGATAGAGACATTTTTATAATCTCCAATTATCAGTGACAATGATTGCAACGGATATTCAGGATTGAATGAAACGGTCAGTGAATCATCACTCATACACCTTTCACCTTGAGAAATGACAGTTAATCCGGCATTGGGTTTTACGTTCATTTGGAAACGGGTGAAATAGCTCTGTTGCCAATCGGGATTTTCGTCGCTATAACATACTCCCGGACGTGGATACCAATAGGATTCAGGTGTCAGCAATGTATACTTTTCTGTCTGATACAGATAGCGTTTCCCTACATTGAATGTGCCCATGAATTTTTCCTGTTCAATCAGCAATTCTTCAGGAATGTCGAGGTAACAGATTCTCTCGTCTGCCACACCCTCGTATTCAAGAGTGAAGCGTACGGTGTCATCCCCTGCTATCTCTTTGGGAAATTCAATCCACAAAAGGTGTTTTTCCCTTTTGTAATTCAAGGTAAAGTCGTCGGAACTTACCGATTTTACCTGAAAGCCAGGATTCAGTGTAAAAGTGAATACTGAAGCGGACTTTACGGGAGTTGCCACAAGATGTGCCTTAAAATTCAGTATTTCCCGATTTTGTACCACTTCTATCATGCAAGAATCCACTTCCATTTTCGGATCGCTTGCATAACGGTTATTCAAGGCAATCATTTCTTGCTGGAAGTTTTCTTTTTCCACATATTTACCTACGTGATAACCAGCGCATACGAGTGCTGCCAACAAAAACACCACAGAGGCTGCGCGCCATGGATAAAGGGCACGTGGCGAATTAGGCAATCGGCGGAAAAGCGATATGCTGCACAGGATGAATCCTATTCCCAATAACAGATAGAGTACTCTGTGGACAATCAGAGAAGAAAGATCGGCAAAACCCGTAATGGTAGACTCCAACATGGGGATGTTGAAGCCGATGTAGTCAAACAAATAGTAGCATTTATCGCCTACATAAAAGAGTGTAAGTCCGATGTATCCCAACAGGATAACAAATGTCAGTGCCTGATTCTTCACGAGCAACATCATCAACGTGCTGAGGCCGATAATATATATCAGCGTAGGAACATTCAAGATGAAGAAGTACATGATGAAGCTAAGGGGAGACACATGTTCGGGTATATAGATGTAGCACACCGTAAGTGCTACAAGTATTACCAAAAAGTTGAGCAGGATGAACACCCGTATGGTACCCCACATTTTACCTAACAGATACTCGGCATTGCTCAACGGACGGACATAAAACACTTCAGATGTGTCCAATTGCTTGTCGCGTTTCAAGTATTCTGATGCCAAGAATATTGAAACAATGGCTTGAGCTACATTGAAGTAAAGCAATAGGTTATATGCCGCCAATGAGGGGATACAACTGAATGCAAACTTTTGAAATTGCATTATTGAGACCGATGCACCCGCTATGAGCAAAACGGACAATACGCTGAATACTTTGAAGAACCAACTGCGCTTAAGCAGTTTCGATTCGTATCTTGCTACTGATAATATGTTATTCAGAAAGGTCATTTTTCTCTCTCCTCTTATAATTTTCAATCATTCAACCACAAATCCAATTTATTTTCCATGAAGTATACATAGGCATGCTCCAAATTGGGTGGGAAGGATTCGGCTTCGAATCCTTTCAGTTCATCGGCCACCACTTGGATTTCCCATTTTCTTCCACGGGGGATGGTAGAAATAACAGGATATTCCCGGCTTATCAATTTGTAATCGTCATTGCTTACGGTCAGTCGCCACACTTTTCCTTCGGCTCTTTGCAACATCTCTTCAGGTGAACCACGGAAAGAGACTTCGCCTTTATTCAATAGAGCCATGTTCACGCACGAACTGCTGATATCGCCTACGATGTGGGTTGACAGGATGATAGTAATGTCGTTTCCGCTCACTTGTGTCAACAAATTGCGGAAACGGATACGCTCTTCGGGGTCAAGTCCTGTTGTAGGTTCATCCACGATAATCACTTTCGGTGAATGAATCAAGGCTTGTGCAATACCCAAACGACGTTTCATACCTCCTGACAATTTGGACGCATACCGTTCACGCACTTCATACAGACCCACTTGCTCCAACATATCGGCAACGGCTTGCTTGCGCTTGCGATTATCGTCCATTCCCGAGAGGCGGGCGGCATAATCCAGATACTCTATTACTTTGTATTTTGCAAAGAAACGGAAGTCTTGTGGCAGGTATCCCAACAAGCGCCTTACTTCGCGACGCTCTTTCAACAGATTGCAACCATACATTTCCACTTCACCACTTGACGGCTCCATCAAAGCCACCAAAATGCGCATCAGTGTACTTTTGCCTGCGCCATTGGGGCCAAGCAGATAAACATACCCGAAGGGATTTCCAGATTGATGTCCTTCAAGGCATGGTGTCCGTTGTCATACACCTTATTTAGATTTTTGATTACAATAGACATTTTGATAATCGTTTGTTTTTGTCGTAAATGCTATGTATATGCACAAACCTTGCGATTTTGCACAATAAATTAACCTTTGGATAAAAAATTTATATTAAGGTTTATTCCTATGTATATATTTTTTTGTTAAAATTAGTTTCATCACCTTAACCCAAGGTTGAACCAACCTTATGCCAAGGATGAAGCCTGCTCATCCATGGGTTAAGCATTGCTTATCCCTTTTATGGTTGAAACGCTTCATTTCTTCTTGAATACCTGACGGATGCATCCGTAAGCATCAAATGTCTTGCGGGCACTTAACCACAGGGTTATTATCAGCGAAAGGATAGAAGCAGCTACGGTGATGACAATAATCATCATTTGGTATTTGATGGCCACATTGGGCGACGAACCACCCAATATTTGCCCAATCATAGTGCCTGGCAGGGCCACAAGTCCCATTACCGCCATGTTTGCAATGGCAGGGCTGAAAGCTTTTATGATAGCTTCGCGTATGAACGGAGTAATGGCCTCGTAGCGGGAGGCACCGTTACCCAACAGGTAATAGTAGAGTTGTTGCTCGCGCAAGAGATTGGAATAAAATGTGTTCAGTGCAATGACGTTGCTCGAAAGCATATTACCCATAAGGATGCCGAATATGGGAATCATATATTGTGCACCGAAAATGTTGTCAAGTTGAAGCACTACACCCAAGAAATAAAGCCCCACAAGGATGGCTGAGGTCAAGAAACCGACGATGAGGGGGAGCATCAGGATACTGCGCTTGAGATGTGTACGCGACAAAGCTGTTTCTGTAGCAACATATACCATAATGAATACCCACAGGAAATTTATCCACGGATTGTCCCATAAAAACAGGTAGCGTAAATATATACCTATAAGAAAGAGTTGCACCACCATGCGTACGGCACCAACGATGGTTGGGCGCACCAATCCTGTCTTGAATCGGTGGAAGAAGTATATGGGCACAAGCAAAAGCAACATGCCGATGCCAAGTCCCCAGTAGCTGATGTCTATCGTTGTACCCACTTTAATTATTATTTCTAAACTATTTATAATTGCAAAGCTGATAAAAACTTTGGTCAAACTCTAATTATCGATTGTCACTATCCGTGTGCATCCTTCCATGAATTGCTTATCGTGCGATACGGCCAGCACAGTGTGTCCTTCGTTGCACAATTGTTGTACAAATTGTAAGGTCTTCAACGCCGAGGTGTGGTCAAGGCCGGCAGTTGGTTCATCGATGATTAGAAGCGGTTTTTCCTGCATGGCGGTGATGGCCAACAGGATGCGTCGGCACTGGCCTCCCGAAATCTCATGCAAGCGTTTCCCTAACAACTCCTTTTCCAAACCCAATTTCACGAAATTGTCAAGCAACTTTTCTTCAGAGAAGGCCACTCCCCTATTGACTCGTAAATTGAAAGGCAGACGCACCATTTCGCTTACCCATTCAGTTGGCAACGAAAGCCCTTGCGGCATCCATGCAATGCGGTGGCGGATGTGGTCGGCCGTGCGTGGAGTGAGCAAGGTATCCTCTACGGTAATCGAGCCTTCGAAAGGAGCAACGAATCCCATTACGGCACGCAACAGGGTCGTTTTTCCACATCCGGAAGGGCCGGTGAGACAAATAAAATCCCCCTTTGCAACATGTAAGTTGATGCCGCTAAAAAGTTCCGTCTGTCCGAATCGTACCCC
>JAFWYQ010000103.1 GCA_017517605.1 Bacteroidaceae bacterium | reverse complement strand
ACAAGCATTGGAGATGGCGCATTCTATGGTTGCTCCAACCTAATGAGCGTAAACATTCCAAGTTCTGTAACGAGCATTGGAAAAGCAGCATTCTATGACACCGAATGGTGGAATAGCCAACTCGAAGGATTGGTTTATATGGATTGTTTCCTCTTGGGGTATAAAGGAGAGAATCCTTCTGGTAATATGGAAATTAAGGAGGGAACAAAAATCATTGGGAACTGGGCATTTTACAACTGCCCCAATCTTACAAGCATCACCTTCCCTAATTCTGTAACGAATATTGGAGAAGGCGCGTTTTTTGATTGCAGTGGTCTTACAAGCATCATCATTCCAAATTCTATCACAAACATTAAAAGTTGTACTTTCTATGGTTGTTCAAGCCTTGCAAACGTAAATATCCCAAGTTCTGTGACAAGCATTGGAGAATCTGCATTTTCCAGTTGCTCCAGCCTTACGAACATCACCATCCCGAATTCTGTAACAAGCATTGGAGATGGTGTATTTCAAGACTGCAAAAACCTTACAAACATAATCCTTCCAAATTCTGTAACGAGTATTGGAAACTATATGTTCCGTAATTGCTCACGCCTTACAAACATAGACATTCCAAGTACTGTAAAGAGCATTGGATGGGGCGCGTTCAGTGATTGTTCCAGTCTTACAAGCATCACCCTACCGAATTCTGTAACGAGTATTGGAGGTGGAGCGTTCAGTTATTGCACCAACCTTACTAATATTACCATCCCAAATTCTGTAACAAATGTTGGGAAGAATGCATTTTCTTATTGCTCAAACCTTACAAACATCACCATCCCAAGTTCTGTAACGAGCATTGGGGGAGACGCGTTCAGTGATTGTACCAGTCTAACGAGCATCACTCTGCCAAATTCTGTGACGAACATTGAAAGTTATACGTTCGCTTATTGCTCAAGCCTTACAAACATCATCCTTCCAAATTGTGTAACGAATATTGGAAAGGAAGCGTTTGCTCATTGCTCAAGCCTTACGGACATCACCATCCCAAATTCTGTAACGAGCATTGGAGAAGGTGCGTTCCAACATTGCTCAAACATTACGAATATCACCATCCCAGATTATGTGACAAGCATTGAAAATGGTATGTGCTTTGGTTGTTCTAACCTTACAGACATCACCCTTCCTGATTCAGTAATAAGCATTGGTGGTTGGGCTTTTCATGAAACCAACTGGTGGAATAATCATCCTGATGGATTGATTTATATGGATTGTTATCTCTTGGGGTATAAAGGAGATAAACCTGCCGATGATATAACAATTAAGGACAGTACTAAAATCATTGGAGGTGAAGCGTTTTGGGACTGTTCAAACATTACGAGTATCACCATCCCAAATTCTGTAACGAATATTGGAGAAGGCGCGTTCGAATACTGTTCTGGCCTTACGAGCATCACCATTCCCAATTCTGTGACAAGTATTGGAAACCATGCGTTCTTTGGTTGCTATGGCCTTACGAACATAATTGTTGCTAATTCTGTACCCCCTACAATCGCATATAATGACACTTTCAGCAATGAAAGCTATCAAGATGTGACCCTTTATGTACCCAAAGGCTCGTTGAGAGCTTACCAAACTGCTATCAGTTGGAGTAAATTCCTACATGTGGAAGAATATGATGCAAGAGGTATCGAATCTGCACAAGTGAATAATGCTCGTGTGGCTGTTCCCATCTACGGCCTTCAAGGTCAGCAGATGAAAGAGCACAGAGAACATCTGCCCGCTGGTATCTATATTCAAGGGGACAAGAAGTTTGTCGTAAAGTAGCGTGTGCCCTCAGATAGTCAGCGATAAACGCATGAAAGAAATCCATCCTTATCGGATAGCCTCCGCCACCCTCACCTTATTAAATAACGTTCCGAAAGTTTTTTTCATCTTTTTGAAAAATAATTGGGTCAAACTCTTGACATCGCCTTCTGGATTTCGTATATTTGCATCATGAAAAACAATGCGCATTTGTCAGACACGAACAAAAGTATTTATGAACCTTTTAAAACAGATTTTTAAACTATGGGAGTATCAGTAACTGTCCAGAAACGAGTGTTGAAATTTACGGAAAACGAGAAGACCGTGTATGTAGCCAAGGCGCAACGGGGTGATGTCATCATGCCCGACAAGATTGCGAAATATGTGGCTAAGGACACAGGTGCCCCTCAGGCACAAGTAAAGATGATATTGGACACACTCGTGGAGTCCATGATGGACTGGATTGAAGAAGGACATGGCGTGAAGTTGGGAAACTTCGGCTCGTTCATGCCGACGGCAAAAAGTGCAAGTAGCGAAGTACCTGAAGAGGTTGGGGTAAAACGAATGTGGGTAACATTCTATGCCAGCAAGCAGTTGAAAGACCGACTCGATGAGGTAAAGTACAGCACTGTAAACGAATTTGCCGACGAAGCAGAAAAGGATGATAGCGGTTCGGATAGCGGTTCGGCCAGCGGAGGCGACTCGTCAGGTTCGGCCACAGGTGGCAATCCGCTTTAACAATGATTGATGAGTGCAATGTGCACGGAAAAGGGAAGTCCTTGCGAGGGCTTCCCTTTCTGCAACTATTCTGCGATAATACAAACGCTCAATTTATTGGGAAGAACACAAAGACACGGAGATAACATATTTGTCACTACAAAAGGAAAAAACTCTGTGTCTCTGTGCCTCTGTGTTCTAAATAATTTGTTTCGCTGAATTGTTACCCCTTCCTTTCTTAAGGTTAATATTCCTTAAATACCGTGATAATATGTAAGCAGGAAACGGAGAATGTTGTATTTTTGTCTGTTTAATGGCAAAACTTATGAAAAGAAGAACAGTATGGGCAGGAATGCTCTTGTTGTGTGCAGCATTAGTAGCTGCTTGTAGCGACAATGGCGAAGCACAAGCCCAACAACATTTACAGAAGGCCGAACAGGCTCTGAAGGCAGGAAAATTCAACGAAGCGAAACTACAAATTGACAGTATTCGTTCACAATATCCAAAGGCCTTTGAAGCCCGTAAACAGGGCATCAGCCTGATGCAACAGATTGACTTGGCCGAACAGCAACGCTCGTTGGCTTATCTGGACAGTACACTGGCCGTGCAGCAACAGTTGGTAGAGGCTGCCAAAGAAGGTCTGATGCTGGAGAAAGACACCGCTTACCAAGAGATAGGCAACTACTTCCACCCCAAGCAGACGGTGGAACGTGCGCTGTACCGTTCGTTCCTTCGCGGACAAGTGGACGAGGTGGGCAATATGTCCCTGACCTCCATCTATTGGGGCGAGCGCCATGCACACCACCACGCCGTGAAGGTGGTGGCCAAGGATGGCACTTTTGCAGAGACACCCGCTTCGGAAGATGTCTATGAAAGCGAAAATGTGGGATGGAAGACCGAAAAGGTCGACTACCCCTTGGGAAAGGATGGAGGCGTGATAGCCTTCATTGCCATGAACCACGGCGTGCAGACGATGAAGGCACACTATGTGGGCGAACGCAGCTACGTCATCAACGTACGACCCGAGGACAGCGAGGCCATCGTAAGGCTCTACAATCTGTCGCAAGCACTTACCGCCTTGGAGCAGACAAAGAAAGAGCGCGAAGAGGCATTGCGCAAGATTGCCTTTGTGGAGAGAAAAATGAAAGAAAATAAATAATGCGTCAATATGCCAATGTGCTAATATGCCAATGCATCATGCGGCTCCAGTTATTAGTACATTGACATATTAGCACATTGACATATTAGCACATCAACAATATGAAAGTAATGAAATTCGGCGGAACATCTGTAGGTTCCGTGAACAGTATTCTGAATGTAAAGAAGATAGTAGAAGCTGAAAAGGAGCCGGTCATCGTAGTAGTGTCAGCCCTTGGTGGCATCACCGACAAACTGATTGCCACCTCGCAGATGGCAGCAGCCGGTGATTCGGCATACGAAGTGGCAATGGCTGAGATAAAGAAACGCCATATCGACATGATTGAGGCCCTTATTCCCGATGGCGGACAAAAGGAGAACCTGCTCCTTATCGCCAATCAGTTGCTTACTGAGTTGGCTGGAATTTACAAGGGACTTTACCTTATCCGCGACTTATCGGCCAAGACATTGGCTACCATTGTCAGCTACGGCGAGCGCATCTCGTCGCGCATTGTCACCACATTGATTGACGGTGCCGAATGGTTCGACTCGCGCAACTTCATCAAAACCGAGCAGAAACAGCACTGCAAACATATCCTGGACTCTGAACTGACCAACCGACTGGTGTGCGAAACGTTTGCCCGTCTGCCCAAAGTGGCACTGGTTCCGGGCTTTATCTCTTCGGACAAATATACGGGTGAAATCACCAACCTCGGACGTGGCGGTTCGGACTACACTGCATCCATCATTGCAGCAGCTCTGGAAGCCGATTGTCTGGAGATATGGACTGACGTGGATGGCTTCATGACGGCCGACCCGCGTGTCATCAGCAGTGCCTACACCATCAACGAACTCAGCTATGTGGAGGCTACCGAACTTTGTAACTTCGGTGCCAAGGTGGTCTATCCCCCGACCATCTATCCCGTTTGCCATAAGAACATCCCCATCCTTATCAAGAACACCTTCAAGCCCGAAGGAGCCGGTACCATCATCAGCAGCGAGACAAAGGACGGACAGAAGGCCATCAAGGGTATTTCGTCCATCAACGACACCAGTTTGATTACCGTACAGGGACTCGGTATGGTAGGTGTCATCGGTATCAACTTCCGCATCTTCAAGGCATTGGCACAGAACGGAATCAGTGTATTCCTTGTATCACAAGCCTCATCGGAGAACAGTACCTCCATCGGTGTGCGCAACGAAGATGCCGTATTGGCCTGCGAAGTGTTGAATGCCGAATTTGCCAAGGAGATAGAGATGGGCGAGTTAGGAACAGTGACGGCCGAAATGAACTTGGCTACCGTAGCCATCGTAGGCGAGAACATGAAACACACTCCCGGTATTGCCGGCAAGTTGTTCGGCACATTGGGACGCAATGGTATCAACGTGATTGCCTGTGCACAAGGTGCCAGCGAAACAAACATTTCGTTTGTGGTGGCCCGCGAATCGCTGCGCAAGACATTGAACGTTATCCACGACAGTTTCTTCCTCTCGGAATACCAAGTGCTCAACCTCTTTATCTGTGGTGTGGGAACAGTAGGTGGAAGCCTGATTGAACAAATCCGCCAACAACGCGAGAAGCTGATGGAGGAACGTGGTCTGAAACTGAATGTCGTAGGTATTGCCAGCGGACACAACGCCATGTTCAGCCGCGAAGGTATCAACCTCGACAACTACCGCGAGCAATTGGCACAAAGTGAACCAAGCAACATACAGCGTCTGCACGACGAGGTGATTGGCATGAACATCTTCAACTCCGTGTTTGTAGATTGTACAGCCAGTGCCGAAGTGGCTTCGCTCTATGGCGACTTCCTGCAAAAGAACATTTCTGTAGTAGCAGCCAACAAGGTAGCAGCTTCATCGGAATACGAAAACTACTCGTTCTTGAAGCAGACAGCACGTGCCCGTGGCGTGAAGTACCTCTTCGAAACCAATGTGGGTGCCGGATTGCCTATCATAAACACCATCAACAATCTGATTGCCAGTGGTGACAAGATTCTGAAGATTGAGGCTGTACTGAGTGGCACACTCAACTTCATCTTCAACGAAATCAGTGCCGAGGTACCCTTCAGCGAAACGGTGCGTCGTGCCAAGGAGCAAGGCTACTCTGAACCAGACCCGCGCATCGACCTCAGTGGAAAGGATGTTATCCGCAAATTGGTAATCTTGGCCCGTGAAGCCGGTTATCGGGTAGAGCAGGAAGATGTGGAGAAGCACCTCTTCATCCCGCAAGAGTTCTTTGACGGTTCGTTGGACGACTTCTGGAAGAACCTACCGACACTGGATGCAAACTTCGAAGAACGCCGTCGCCGTCTGGAAAGCGAAGGCAAACGTTGGCGCTTTGTGGCCAAGATGGAGAACGGCAAGACCACGGTATCACTCTGTGAAGTAGATAAAGACCATCCATTCTATATGTTGGAAGGTAGTAACAATATTATTCTGCTCACCACCGAGCGCTACAAGGAATACCCCATGCTTATCCAAGGCTACGGTGCCGGTGCAGGGGTAACAGCAGCGGGTGTGTTTGCGGACATTATGAGTATTGCGAATATATAATGAAACATCTGATAATCTTAGGGGACGGAATGGCCGATTGGCCGGTGGCTTCTTTGGGCGGGAAGACACTGTTGCAATATGCCCAGACACCTAACATGGACAAACTGGCCCGCTTGGGACGGACAGGTATGCTGAAGACGGTGCCTGTGGGATTCCATCCCGGCAGTGAGGTGGCCAATACGGCAATCCTTGGATACAACCTGAAAGAAGTTTATGAAGGACGTGGTTCATTGGAAGCTGCCAGCATCGGATATGAGTTGCAGCCCGACGACATGGCCATGCGTTGTAATCTCATCTGTGTGGCTGACGGCCGCATCAAGAACCATTCTGCCGGACACATTACGACTGAAGAGGCTGATGTCCTCGTCCGTTTTTTGCAAGAAGAGTTGGCTAAGGACGAACAGTTTGCCAATGTGACACTGACCACCGGTATCCAGTATCGTCACTTGCTCGTCATCAAAGGCGGCGACAAGCGCTTGCGTTGCACGGCTCCGCACGATGTGCCGGGACAAGAGTTCATGCCCTTGTTAGTGAAACCCAAACTGATGGAAGCACAACCGACGGCAGACCTTATCAACCGCATGATTCTCCGTTCACAAGAGTTGTTGGCCACCCATCCGTTGAATCTCAAGCGTGTGGCTGAAGGGAAAGACCCTGCCAACAGCTTGTGGCCCTGGTCACCCGGCTACCGTCCGAGTATGGTGCCGCTGACAGAAACTTATCCCGCCATCAAGAGTGGTGCCGTCATTTCGGCAGTTGACCTCATCAAGGGCATTGGCCACTATGCCGGCCTGCGCAACATTGAGGTGGAAGGTGCTACGGGACTTTACAACACCAATTATGAAGGAAAGACTGCTGCCACATTGGAGGCTTTGCGCACCGATGACTTTGTCTATCTTCATATCGAAGCTAGCGATGAGGCCGGACATGAAGGGGATATTCCTTTGAAGGTGCGCACCATCGAGTATCTCGACAGCCGCGTGGTAGGTCCTATTGTTGAAGAGGTGAGCGGTTGGGACGAGCCTGTGGCCATTGCCATCTTGCCTGACCATCCTACACCCTGTGAGCATCGCACCCATACGGCGGACCCCGTACCTTTCCTTATCTATTATCCCGGCATTGAAGCAGATAGTGTGCAGACTTTCGACGAAGTAGCCTGCAAACAGGGCGCTTGTGGCGTAATGGAGAGTGAAGAGTTTATGAAAGAGTTTATGAATTGTTAATAAAAAATCTGCCAATGTATCATCGCATATTAGCAAATTGACGCATTGGCACATTAAGTAAAATGCCGCATGGTCATTGGCAGGCACATTGACACACCGGCACATTAATTAATTATGAAATACTACAGCACCAACCGCCAGGCTCCACTGGCAACCCTGCACGAAGCAGTGGTAAAGGGATTGGCTTCAGACAAGGGCTTGTACATGCCCGAGGCTATCAAGCCGCTTCCCAAGGAGTTTTTTGACGAGATAGAGAATCTTTCGTTCCAAGAGATTGCTTACCGCGTGGCCGACGCCTTCTTTGGCGAGGATGTGCCTGCCGATGTATTGAAACACATTGTGTATGACACTCTCAGCTTTGATGCTCCTGCCGTGCGTGTAACGGACACCATCTATTCACTCGAGCTGTTCCATGGTCCTACCCTCGCCTTCAAGGATGTGGGTGCACGATTCATGGCCCGTTTGCTCGGATATTTCATCCGTCAGGAAGGACAGGAGCAAGTGAATGTCCTCGTAGCCACCTCGGGCGACACAGGCAGTGCCGTGGCCAACGGCTTCCTTGGCGTGGAAGGTATCCACGTATATGTGCTTTATCCCAAAGGTAAGGTCAGCGAGATTCAGGAGAAACAGTTCACTACCCTTGGAAAGAACATTACAGCCATTGAGGTAGACGGTGTGTTCGATGATTGTCAGGCATTGGTGAAGAGTGCCTTCATGGATAAGGAACTGAATGCCCACATGAAACTCACTTCGGCCAACTCCATCAACGTGGCCCGCTTCTTGCCGCAAGCATTCTACTATTTCTACGCATACGCCCAATTGAAGAAGTTGGGCAAGGCTGACCAACTGGTTATCTGTGTACCCAGCGGAAACTTCGGTAACATCACTGCCGGACTCTTCGGCAAGTACATGGGATTGCCCGTGAAGCGATTCATTGCCGCCAACAACCGCAACGATATCTTCTACAACTACTTGCAGACGGGAATCTATTCACCCAAACCCTCAGTGGCCACCATTGCCAATGCCATGGACGTGGGCGATCCCAGCAACTTTGCTCGTGTGCTCGACCTTTACAAAGAATCTCACGCAGCCATCAAGGCCGACATAAGCGGAACTACTTATACCGACGAGCAAATTCGCAAGACGGTGAAACAAACTTATGTGGAGACCGGCTACTTGCTCGACCCCCACGGTGCTTGCGGTTACCGCGCATTGTCCGAAGGTCTACAACCCGGAGAAGTGGGTGTATTCCTCGAAACTGCCCATCCTGCCAAATTCCTCGAAACAGTAGAGGGTATTATTGGCGACAAGGTTGAAATCCCTGCCAAGTTGCAGGAGTTCATGAAGGGCACCAAGCAAAGTGTCCCCATGACTAAGGAATTTGCCGACTTCAAGCAGTATCTGTTGGGACAATAATACTCCGTTGTCGATTGTTAGGCTCGGATTATGCGGACAATAGGAAATTGATTCTTTCCATGTCTTCGCATAATCCGAGCCTTTTTTTCATGGTTGAGGCTTCATCTTCTTATGTCAGTTGATGGGTCTTTCCTATGGGAATATGGTGGGGAAAGCTGGTTATAGAGGTGCTTTTTATAAGAAAAGGCCTTCTTTCTTCAAAAAAGAGGTGGAAAGTTTGGCAGATTGGAATAAAAGCAGTACCTTTGCACTCGCAAACTAGAGATAACATCGCGGAGTGGAGCAGTTGGTAGCTCGTTGGGCTCATAACCCAAAGGTCGTCTGTTCGAGTCAGGCCTCCGCAACTAAAGACGGTCTAACAAGTTCACAAGCAACTCGTTAGACCGTTTCCTTTTTTTGTTCAGATGGTTTGTAGGAGCCAATCGGATGGCAAATAAAAATAGGGCTCAGTAGAAATTTGGTGGGGATAATTTTATAGATGATTATTTTTTTCTTTATTTTGCAGCATGGAAAACGAATACCTTCATATGCTTGCCCGAGTTGTGCTTCCTGCACAAATATTGGAATACTTCACCATAGTTGGAGTAGAACAGACATCAACCGAGATACATGTCAGTTTAGATGAGAAGATAGTCCCAGAACTTCAAGGCGATCCCCATTTCGAATCAAAGGGCTTTATGGATGCGGTAAGTGTCACCGACTTTCCGATAAGAGACCATAAAGTGATTCTTCGCATAAGACGCCGTCGGTGGACAGACGTACGTACCGGTAAAAGTTTCAGCCTTCCGATAGGCCTTGATATTGTGGCCAAAGGTACACGTTACTCCAAAGAGTTTGGAGCTTTTTTAAAAGAGACGTATGGAGACGTCCCCAGTGACTTGCCGTACGCTTGAGGAATTCTATCATATTGACGGACATACCTTCGAGAAGCAATACAAGGAGACCCTGAGCGGTTTTCGGGAATGGGAGCAACTGGAGCATGCCGAAGAATGGTTGCTGTTTCCTGACAATATAGGTCCGAAGCTGGCCATAGATGAATCGTCTTTATCCAATGGCAACTGTACACGTTTGTCACCAACCGGGATGCAGGAACCCGGGAGCAGTCCCTTGTTGCTGTTGTGGCAGGCACAAGATCAGAGGATGTAATTACAGTGCTTCAAAAGATTGGTGAAAAACAACGTCATGCCGTAAAGGAGGTTACACTCGACTTGTCGGATTCCATGCGCAAGATAGTACGGACGACTTTCCCAAAGGCCGACAGGGTTATTGACCGGTTTCACATACAGAAGCTGGCCTGTGATGCGGTGCAGGAACTCCGGGTGAAACATCGATGGGCTGCCATCCAACAGGCAAATGACGAGCAGGAAGAGGCCAAGCTTGCAGGCGAGTCATACGAACCTTTCCGCTATCCGAATGGTGATACCCGCAAGGAACTGCTTATCCGTTCCCGTTACCTGTTATTCAAGTCTGCCAACAAATGGACTGAAAGACAAAAACAACGGGCTGCCATCCTCTTTTCCGAATATCCCGATATAAAGAAGGCTTACGGGCTTTGTCATTCGCTAAGAATGATTTTTGCCAAAAATACAATCAAAGATGCAGCAAGGCTGTCCATGGCCAAATGGTACAACAAAGTAGAGGAAGCAGGATTGCATTCGTTCAATGTGATTGCATCTACATTTTACGAACATTATGATGAGATTCTTAACTTTTATAACAATCGTGCATCAAACGCTTTGGCGGAATCTTTCAATGCCAAAATCAAACTGTTCAGAGCAAATCTCAGAGGTGTGGTTGACAAAAGGTTCTTCTTATTCCGAATCGCTAAGCTATATGCATATCCCATTAAATTTCTACTGAGCCTACAAAGGGTGTCAATTGTGACATAATGGTGTGTAATTATAAAAAAAACGCCCCGCACGATTTGAGCATTGTTAAGAGGCTTGGCGAGGACTGACGGTGCAAATGTAGAGATAAAAAGCTGTTCTGCCAAATATTTTTCGAGTTTTCTTTTATTTTGGGGCAATTAAGTGTACTCGTCACTCCCTCACGTCCTTCATCACCTCCTCGCGTCCGCGCTTGAAGTACTCCGTAAGGCGACGGTCAAACTCCTCGGCCAACCGTTTGCGGCGGAGAGTACGATGAGGGGGATGCCGACGGAAATCGTTAACATTCAATCATTTTTTATTTTATATCAAGGAAAAACTCCCCCATCGTGTCGGAATAAGCATTCCCATAGAATACAATGTTGTAGAGCTTTACATGCGAACCCGTAGTGTGGCGGGCAAGAGTGTAATAGAGGTCGCGTAAGGGAATATCTGGATTATCGTATATCGCTTCTTGGAATCCCCGGGTAAAACCATTGGAGAGATAGACACCCGTCTCTTCATCCCACACGGCAGCATGACTCGTCTCATAAGGAGCCGCAGCGGTGATAAAGAGAGTTTTGGGAAGAGCGGTACAGTAATCACCCAACCCACCGCTGTAGCAGGATTCGATAGCGAAAAGCAGTTTGCGGTACGATGCTCCTTCCAAATGTTCCCGCATCAGGGCGTAAGACATACTACTTTGTCCGCCGAAGTCCATTGAACCGGGACTACCATGTCCGCTCCAAAATACCATCACATTGTCAGCCTCATCAGCATGAAGGACATACGGCAGCCGTTCGTCAGCCTTTCCTTGCAGAATAAGGCCAATGTCAGCTGGCAACAAATCGTCCAAACGATAGTCAATGGCTGTTGGTTCATACACATTCTCACCCGTAGGACTGATTCGTAACACTCCAGGGTATGGATTATTGGAATGGCAAGCCACATCATCAGGTACAATCAATACGATGTGTTCGTCGTCGTATCCATGCAACTTCAGCAACTGGTACATGGCAAACACATCAGATTGGAAGCGGTAATTACTCCACCCCTTTGAAGCGGCAACAAGAAGCGCCCAGTTCTCATCCAGAGCCGAGTATTCCAGATGAGTTCCCTCGTCGGGATGAAATGTCTGCATCTGTGAAGCTGTCCAGTCCCACATATCTTTTGAAGCTGTGCTACGCTTCGAGCCATCGGTAGTCACGTATTCCGTAGTAAGGAAACGACCGTCGTACAATCTCCATCGGCGGAAAGTGGAACCTGAGGAACAAGAATGGCTTCCCCCATCGAATGTCCACGAACTTGACACACCGTCGATGTCGGGACAGACGCCTTGTGCCAACAACCGGAAGTTCTGCGCCATGTCCGTCGGCAACCAACTGCTTCCCTTTCCTTCGCGCCCTTCCACCACGCAGGCCAACGCATCATTGAGTGTCAGTTCTGTGGATGCTGACAATGTGGCAGCGTATGCGACCAGACAAAGAGCGTCATAAAATTGAGCCTCACCATTCACGATGTCCTCACCGAAACGTTGGTGATAAGCCTGTGCAAAACCCGACTCGGGTGAAGCGTACAAGTCCACCCCTTCGTACGTCAGATTGCTGACGGCCGATGCTATCCGTTCGGAAACAAAGGCATCGGAACAATAGACACGCGGCCCGTAGAAGTATCGTCCGCGTGGAATCTCGGCCTTGATTTTGCCTACTTCGTCATCAAAAGCCATAGCTATTCCTTCGTCCGATGGATTGAACACCAGTACGACATTACCCTTCGTCCACTCCGTGCCACACAATTCACGTGCATAACGGCGCACGTCATCCTCGGTCTTGTAGAGATAGACACGGTGAGCCATCAATCCATACTCCTCTGTAATGAAGCCGAACCAGCCTGAATAGGCATCACGGTTTCCCGTCCCGTCATCGTGTGCCAACAGGGCTACGGGAAGATTTCCGTCCAATGCCGTACTGGCAATACCCGAAATGATAACCTCCAATTCAGAGATGTCGCACTCGGCCATATTCCACACGAAGTCCGTGGCGGCAAACTTCCGTTGGTATTCCACCTGCGTGGCCGACGGTGAAATCAAAGGTTTGTGGTATTTGGCCGAACGAGTCAGTTTCAAAGCCATCTGCTCGGCACGCCCCGATGTGGTGGGACCTACGATGGCCTCCACCGTAGCATCCTCGGCCAGTTGTTTCATATAGTCATCGATGTCTGCATCATCCTGACACTTGAACTCCAGTTGTAGTTCCACCCTTTCAGACATACCCCGTTGGGCTTCAGCCATATACTGCAAAGCCCACTCCGCCGTACGTGTCCAACGCTCCCGTTCGCTCTCCTGCATCAGGACTGCCACCTTGTACGTACGCACTTCCTCTTTGGGCATATCCTCCGCCTCATCCTCACATGAGGTGATAAGGCCTCCTCCCCATACGAAGAGGAGGCACGCAAGCACTCTCCATATTCCCTTATCCATTCTCTTCCTCCTTTTCTATGGCATCGTCCCTATACCGTTCATATAATATTCTGAAAGCATCCGGCTCCTCGTACCGCCAATCCCACAGGTCCAGCCTGTCAAAGAAATCGGGAGTCAGTGCAACGTCCGTCGCTCCATCCTTCATTCCCCATATCTGGCTCTTCGGCCAGTCGAGTCCGTTTGCCCAATCATTCAAATACCGCTTCACCACATCGCCAATACGAATGACTACCGAGAAAGGAATGCGGTTGCTTTGTCCTGTCTGATCCACATCCATGCCTATTAGCAACGATGGCATGAACTCATTGTCATTCATGTAGCGCAGCAACCCCATTTCCGAGCCACCCAACAGAGGAAACACCATGATGCCCTGTCCGTTTCCGATGTTGTCATAAGATGCGGCCGCCCGATAGGCAGAGTCGGGCATGGCAAAGCCTCGTTCGTCATCAGCCAGATACATCACCTCTACGGAATACCCGTCTGTACAATGAGCCGCATGTCCGTCGCAAAACCCACGGATAGCAGTCTCCAACTCAGGATACCCCTGTACGGCAGCCATCACAAGTGCATCAAACTCTCCACTCATGGCACCGGCCAAATAGCTCACTCCATAACGGTCTATCATCAGCGAACTGACACGGTCGGGCAAATCATCCACACCACTTTCGAACAGAAGCACACGACTACCCTTTCCCTTTAAGTTCGTAGGAATCTCGCTTATCATCTTTTCGTATGCCGAACTTCCCACTACGAGTACGGAAGAATCGGCCGTCTCATTGTCGGCGAGCCATTGGCGGTACATCCGCTCCGCTTCCATCTCGTCATTGGGTTGCAACAGGCGCATGGGTGTTCCTGTCTGTGCGGCAAAAGAAAATATTCCTTCGACGGCACAGTCATTATATCCGTTGTCCCCTAAAGCATTGACCGAGACGAGCAGGGTTATAGAAGACTGTCTTTGTAATGGGTATTCCACTCTCTCGTCGTCGGTGCAAGCACTGAGAAAAAAAAAGAGAAGAAGTATCGGAAGCAGTTTCTTGTACATTCTTTAATAGATTGGATATTTCCGTTCATAGCCACTCATGTCTGTCCAACTGGAAAATGTCATACTGTGTCCGTCACGGTCGTCAGGAACTGTCGGGCTATAATCTCGTTTAAAATAGTAATTACCGCTTTGGAATCTGGGCATATTGTTCTCCCATGTCAGTGAAAGCTTTACATAATCCGTACTTCCTTCCCACACATTCCGCCATTTGAAGAAACCCATCCAAAAATAATTGTTATCCCACATATCGCCAACCTGAAAAGTCTCATACGACCAGTTGTTGGGAAAACGCAGATTGTCAAATGCACCAGTCAACAACTTGCTACCTTTCAAGAATGTGCTATTCTTGGCATCCTTTTTAGCCAGCAGTTCATCGTACATGGCATTGAATGCCTCTTTATCCGAATAATAGAATTGTGCAAGTGCATTCCAAGCACCCCTGGAAGCACATCCCGTAACCTTAGTATAGCTCTTGTAATGGTCACTCCGTCCGGTTCTGGTTGTTCCGCCGTCCCAAGTCATCAATATGCCTTGTTGGCCGCCCTCGCAAGCACGTACGCAAATCCACCATCGGTTCTTGCTCTTCTGGTAAATCACGTCACCTACGTAAAACTGCGAAGAGACATTGTCTGGCCATTTGGCCTTCGGAATAAAGACAAGATTAGTGAAATTGGTCAGTGCGGCCAGATTCACCTCCACCATTCCCCAATCCTGAGAACCGTTACCGGGTGTGTAGTGTACATTTCCGTATTCACCCACGCCGAAGGTCAAAGTTCCATCTGCGTTTTCTACGACAGATTCTTCAGCTCCTGACGGTATGAAATAGGAATAGAACAGGTTGCGTGCCTCATCTTCGCTCTCGACACCCACATAATAGATGTCAGGAGTCACTGACATGATAGCTTCACCCACCAAGGGAGCATAGACTGGAATACCCGTAGTGGTATCTACGGTACATATTTGAGACAGTATCCGTTCGTAATTCATCTTGTCTGCAGAGATACCTTCTTCCAGCTCTTCATCTACGGGCATTTCGTTCTCCTCATCGTCACTGCAAGCCGTCAGACAGAGTGCGGCAGCAAACATCCACAATGGTAAAAAATTAAATTGTTTCATATTGTTCAATAATTTATTTCTTTCGGATTCCAATAGTAAAAATAGTCCTTGTTGCGTACCATACGCCTACCGTCGAAGTTCCAGTTCGGCAAACCTTCCAAGTTTCCCGACTGTTCCTTACCCGCCGTTGTGCGCAAATAGAAGTCTTCTCCCTGCTTGTACACCATGTAGTAAGGTTTGGAAGTGTCGAGTGAGCCATCCTGTCTGATGGCACCGGGCCATTCGTAACCAATCATGGCATGAGCAGGCTGGTAGTTTATGTTGGCATACGCAGTCGTATCAGGTACACCGCGATTGAGGTAAACGGTGAGGTCATCGCTGACTTCGCCCAACTTCTCCACCTTGCAGACTCCTTTGTTCCATCTGACTTTCCATGCCATGCCTTGAGTAAGACACAGGCCGCTGCGGTAGTTTATCTGACGGTCATAGATAGGATACACCACCTGTACATCAGCCGAGGAATTGATGGCACCGATACGTTCGCGACACACAGTGGCCACATAGCGTCCCGAAGCAAGTATGTTGATTACAGCGGGGTCCTTGAACGTAGCCGAACCGCTTCCCATCTGACAGGTAACACTTTGAGGCAGTTTGAAAGTGGTGTTGACAACGTTCTGATAACCGAATTCCTCAAGCAATTCAACTGCGGTTCCTATTGCACGCAACTTCACCAATCGGGCTACCTCCTCATCGGGTATAAAGTCCCAGATGGGTGCCACCTCCATTTCGGCCATCTCCAAATTCGAACTCTGGTAATTGTCCGGGTCATAGGAGATGCTGTTTACCCAATCTTTTATATATTTGGCCAAATCGGGTTTCTTTCCGAATGTAAAATGAAGCAAGTCATTGGGAATAAGGCTCAAGTCTCCTCCCTTGACAACAACACTGCAATCGGCACTGTTGAGCAGATGGAGAGTTTTCTTCTGCTCCTCGGTCAGACTGGTAGATTCCAGGATTCCTAACACATCCTTATCGCTGAGCACCTTTGTATCGACAATATCCATCAGCGAATCATTCTGCATTTCCATGCGAACAGTCAGGCTGCCACCCAACTTGGCAGAGGTGACCACATGGGAACCGTAGCGGACAAGAAACGAGTCTATTGTGGCCTCGCTACGGTGAGTGCGCATCCACTCCACCACCTCCAAAAAATTAGGTGAGAGCAGTTCGGTCAGTCCTTCCCTGTTGACAAGTGTTTGCAACGAACGGTTGTCAATCTTCACCTGCAACGATGGGCACACATAGCTTGCCGTACAAAAGAATCCGTTGACATCGCCTCCCTCCCACATACTCAGGTTGGCTTGTGCCTCTCCGTTAAAAATTATCAACTCAGCCTTTGCGTCGGCATAAACCACAGTGTTCTGCTCATACTCGCTGCGACTGTAGTAGGCTTCGCATTTGGAAGTCATCTCATTACCCGTAGAAAATGTAATCAATGAGGCATTTCCACTTCCTGCATTCTGCCACTCTTCTATTTTTTTATAGTTGAATATCTGACAACGCACATCTTTGAGATTGAAACGTTCTCCGTAAATGGCATCATAACTGAATCCGACTCCATAGGTGCGGCGAAAATCCTCCAGAGTTTCGGGGTCGACCGTAGCACGCGACAGAGGGGAGACAGAGACTGTTTCCTGACCTGCTGAAAACAATTCGTCAAAATCTTCATTACTGCACGATGCCATCAGAAGCGAAAACAGCAACAACGGCAATATATAATTAATTCCTTTCATCCCTACTTTAAATTAAGATGTTTATACCTGCTGGTACGGAACAAGCGTACCGGATACCAATTGTTGTGAGAAGAGGTGATACTGCACGACTTCCACGTATAATTGGGAGTCAGTACAAGAACCTCGCCTTCTGTTCCGCCCACTTCTTTTTTGAATGCAACATAGCAAAGAGCCCCTTTGTCGCGTTGTGAAGTTTCGTCCAACTCCATACCGGTCTGCGGGTCGAACATTCCATAGTAACCCATGAAGTCTGCATCAAAGCCCGACTGCTGTTTCTTGAACATTGCTTTGGGATTCTGTCCCAAATAGGCCATTAGATGCTCCTTATCCTTTGTCAAGGGTAAGAACCAGAGCGAAGCAAGTCCGCTTATTTCATCCGTAGCCTTGCCATAGACCGACGCATTGTTGGAAAGGAACAGGGGTTGGTTGTCCCCGAATATCTGTGCATAGAGTTGTCCGTCCATCAGTTTTTCACGAACGACGAAGCGGCCACGCTGACTGATTCCGAACTTCATTTCATTGCTGATGTTTTTTCGTGTCCAATATCCCGGACCAATCTTTACCACGGGATAGGAGAACGAGCCGTTCAGCGTTATCCATTCGTCTTGCAGAATCATTTTTGTCTCCCTTACATCAAGCCCCAGACCGTCGGGATAGAATGCACCGTCTATATAATATAAGGTATGGAGGATGTCGCCCACCTGATACCCTTCAAGCGGACGTACATAACAGCCCCCTTCGTTGTCAAAGGTGACTTCACTGGGAGGGTTCTCACCGTCACCGGGGAATACTCCGCGACGGATATTTGCCTGCTGCTTGTAGATGGGATAGAAGATGGTAACACGGCGGTCGCCACGCAGTTCGGGCACGTACTCGTTACAGATTTCCACCTTCGGTATGCCGTCGAAGTACGCCAAGCGGACCAGTGTCGTACCCGCATCGTCTTTGAACGTACGCATGGCATCCGTAATGGAGAAACGGTAATAGTTGTCCAATCCTAACTCCTGCAGACGTGCTCCTACCTCACCTCCCAGACTGTAGGAAAGTTGAAGGATGTGGCTGATGATACGCGCCCGTGCCCCCTCGTTGGTAAAGAGTTGCCAGATGGGTTGCAGATGACAACGGACAAGAGAGACACTGCCGGGGTCTTTGGCCGATACGCTGTTCAACCAATTGCCCAACAGGCTCTGGTTCACCTGTCCGTACCGGTCAGCAGTATTGGCGTTGGTCTGAAGGTCGCGAATGGCCCTTTCCGTCCCCCCGTAAATATCGAAAGTAAGTCCGCCACTGCTACAGATGCTGTGCATGGCTTCGTTGGACTCCTTACTCTCCTGCAGTTTGCCGTTCTTGTATTTCATGTATTTCTCCACACTTTCCCTGCTGGTCTCTTCGGAACGGAAGTTGACCATGTAATCGAGTCGGCCGCCGAGATCAGCATAAGTGACAAGGTGAGTTCCGAACCTGTTGACCAACCGACGGACATTGTCATCGGTGGGCGAAGTATTCACCTGGTCGTACAGTTCACGGAAGGCATCGGTAAAGATGTCTTCCCCCTGTCGGATGACGCTCTCAATCTTTCCTTCGTCCACGTAGCGCGTGGCCACAATCTTGCTCAACGAGCTGTACCCATAGGTCTGTTGGTCCAGTTCGTACTCGCTCACTTGCTTGTATTTCTCCACGGTCTTGTTCGAGAAGAGGATGTCCGTTTCGGTACTTTGCTGCTCCGAAAGCCACGAAGACATTTCCTCAATACTGTACGAGCTGTGGATATTCAGTTCCTGCAGGCTGCGTCCCTCTTCACCGATGATGGTTCCCCATTTCACTTCCGCCGCCACTATACGGCTGTAGTCAAAGATAGGTTCGGTCACGCTTTTCGGATCCATGAAGTCGATGAGCATGTTGTAACCGTAACCCACACGAGCCTTGCGGCTGATGGAGTCGCCTACAAGGGCATTGCTGCTCTCCTCCGCCTCACTCCGTTGACGGACAAATAATGTAGCCGTCAAGGGATTGTTGCCCAAGCGGAATGTGATAGCCGCTTCGCGTCGGCGGGCACTGTCGTTGGGGGTGACATAGAAAAGGAAACTGCCCGAGCGCGAAAGTGTGTCAACATCAAGCTGAATCCAACCTGCATCGGACGAAGCACGCACGGCCCACAGGGAGTCGGCCGCAGTGACATCGATGCAATAATAGCGTCCTTCATAACTGGCCTCCACCTCCGTCAGACTGAGGACAAGAGGCGTGGACAGCTCCACCGGTGCACCAAACACACGGTCATCATCGTGGCAAGCCGACAGCCCGAGGGCTGCCGACACTGCCATCAATGAATAAAGGATTATGGGATGTTTCATTCTCCTTTATAGTTTTTTTGATTCTAAAAATATCGGTTACTTGCTCACACTTCCGTTATCCTCCAATAATCCCAATTCGGAAGGATTGACTGTGCAGATGGTCTTTCCTTTGTAATATTCAGCCACAATGGGTTTGATTTTCTTGGCCACACGGGCAGGGAAAAGGTTCCAGATGGGAGTATAGGAGATGCGTACCACGGTGGTGTTGTCATCATTGTTGTTGCTGCTGACAATGGAGTCAATCCATTTGACGGCGGCTGCACGGATATTCTCACGGTTGGGAGCCTGGTCGGCCATCAGCGAAGTCAGTGCAGTCAAGGCCGCCTTGTCGCCGCCCGAGGCTGCCACATAGTTCTGTGAGCGTTGCCAGATGTCCATTCCGTATCTTGAATAATTCACATCCACATCGGCATTTATATTGACGGCACCTAACATGACATCGGCATTAAGTTTTCCGTCGACGGAATAATTATTCTCTACATACAACGAATCATAGCGCATTGAGATGAAGAGACTGCCGCCCAGTTCGGCACCGGTAACGACTACAGGACCGTAACCGTCGAGCATACTGATGACGCAATCCTCAAACCACTCTTCGTCATTCTCTGCATGGGCATCCATAATGTCCATATAGGTCCACTTGAACCCGGTTGAAACCACTTGTCTTGTCTCGGGCTTGCTGAACGTAGGGTCCTCCTGCAGCAAAGCCTTGATACTGCGTACATCCGTTGCCGAGCTGAGGAATACAACGGACTGCGACGCATTATAGGTCTTCACGTTGTTCACCTGTACTCCTTTATTATTGTAATCCACAGCGATGTTCAGTTTGAAATTGGCATACTTTACATCGATGCTACACTTCACTTTCAATCCCGTTGAATCGTCCTCTAAAGTGTCGTTCAATGCAATTTGGTTCTTGGCATTGGGATTGGTGGTTTGACGGAACAAGGTCGCATACTCTTTGGGATTAGATTCTGTCAGGTCTATCAACCCTCTGGGATTGAGCACCATGTCGGTTGTCTGTTCGGCAGTCAACACATTGAATCCCGAACCGATTCCCTTGCTCATCCACAAGTCTGCGAACGGTTCGGTTGCTGCGTTGTCAGCCGTTTCGCCCTCTTCCAATCCGATGTATTGGCACAAGCGAAGGGTCTGAGTGGAGGCTCCGCTCTTTATCACCACTTCGGCCGTACGTTCTTGCAACTGGGCCTTGGGATTGAGATAATCCACCGTTATCTGCAACGTTCCCTGACCAGTTCCTTTACTGTTCACCGTTTCGGCCCAAGGACGGACATTTTCACCCATGTTCACAGTGGCCTGCCATTCACCTTCTGCAGCAACGGGCACATCTATGACACCACCCGCACGATTGATGCGAATCTCCGTCTCACCATTGTTTACCAACAAGTTCACATCCTTGTCCTCATCATCCGAGCAAGCCGCGAAGCCCGCCACAAATGCCGTCATCATCAAAGATACGGCAAATCTTGAAAATACTTTTCTCATAATGTTACTTTATTCTAAAGTTTTAACGCTGCAAAAATATTAAAAAAAAGATTCAATTTACCCCCCCCAATTGTTAATATTGATTAACACAAAGAGACTTTTCAATACATACACCGCAGTCTGAGTGAAAAGTTGAAGAGAGTCTCGGCCAACATCAACACAAAAAGGCCAAACATTCGCCGACACAAATCATTGACACACAAAGGGAGTAAACCTTACTTATGGGTTAATCAGAACCAAGTCAACGAGAATCAAAAATAAAGTCCAACTCAGTCAACCCCGACTACAAATAAGACAGAAAGCCGCTAACATTAATAGTCAGCATACGACTGTCTTTTTGTAGAAAAGGTTGACTCCCAAGATTCAACCTAATGCAAGGAAATAAAAAGCGAATTAATCGTAGTTATTCAGAGAAGAATGCTCTATTGCATGACTTATTGGAAGATTACTACTTGAATCATTTAAATTTT
>JAFWYQ010000102.1 GCA_017517605.1 Bacteroidaceae bacterium | reverse complement strand
CTCACCATAGAGGATACCATTCTTTTCCATGAACCAAAGAAACAGCATGGCAGCTATGCGCTTGTTTCCATCGCTGAACGAATGATTCTTCACGACCAAATACAGCAACATCGCGGCCTTCTCTTCCACGGACGGATAAAGATCCTCACCTGCAAAAGTCTGATAGATTTGTCCAATGCTGCTTTTGAAAGAATCATCCTTTTCGTTGGCAAACCACTGGCTGCCACCGAACTTATCTTTCAAGGAGTTGATAGCCGACATCGCATTCTCGTATGTAGCACGGAATGGTTCTTCTTTGGTAGTAGATTCAATGGCAAGCGTCTGATAGTCATACCGATCGAGGGTATCGAGTGCATACACATAGTCTGTAATGACATTGAACAGACCGCTGTACTCAGTCTCAGTAGCTTTTTCCTGCAAAGTGAGTGCACGCGACATAAGGCGCACCACTTCTTTCAACTCGTTGTATCGCTCAACTTTGATGTCCTCGTTGATGGCATAGCCTTTCACCAAATATTCCTTCAGTACACGGTTTGCCTATTGGCGGAACTGAATTCCCCGCTTGGAATTGACTCTATAACCAACAGAGATTATCATATCAAGATTGAAATAAGGTATTTGGCGAGCGACCTTTCTGTTACCTTCCATTTGAACTTGTGCAATTTTTGCACAGGTTGACTCACGTTCAAGTTCTTCAATCTTGTAGATATTGTTGATGTGCCTCACTATGGATGTTCTATCCGTTTGAAATAGTTCCGCCATCTGACTTTGTGTAAGCCACACGGTTTCGTTCTCCATCTTCACCTGAAGATTCGTACTGCCATCTTCGGTAGTGTATATGATGATTGATGATTCTTGTTTTTCCATGACATCTTTTCATTAAAAAGGTATTCGCCCACAAAATTACCACAAACCCATCAGAACACAAAATATATCAGTTGTTTTTTATGAGATTCCCCTCAAAACTTATCACAGGAATGTAAAGAGTTTTTATAGAAACAATAAGAGATTGCGTTCTATCGCTTTACACTTATTCAGCCACGCTTAAGCGTTATTCAGCCACGCTTAAGCGTTAATGTGCTAACGCTTAAGAGATTTTTCACTTACGCTTAAGCGTTACCAACTTTACGCTTAAGCGATTTTTCAGCGAGTTTTAGAGATTTAAAACATTACTGATTATCAAACATTTATAAAATAGTTCTATTTCTATTTTTATCAAAAGTGTAAAGCTTTTCAGCAGGCTTCAAGAAGATTAGAAAAAAGTATCCTAAGATAAATGCCCGTCTATCTTAGGATAAATGGGCAAGTATCTTAGGATACTTTGCACTTGAACCTTTTTAGTTTTTAAGTTATCTTACCACACGTGTAAATTCTGGTTTGGCACCTTCTTCGTTACCAACGGTCACATAAATAGTACTGGTAGCGCCTTGGCTTTCGACCTCGTAGATGTAATCCACACCATCGGAAGTGCCACGCTTACCAACCAACACCGGTGTACCCAAGGGGAACTGATAATCACCACAAGCCGCGTTGAAAATTTGAATTTCCTCCTCCGTCACCGGACGCATCTCGGAATATCCGGGCAGCGCCTCCACGCTTCCTTCCATGTGTCCGTGCTCTATCAAAAAGCGGTTCAACTCCTTCTCTGTTGCCGCAATGCGGGCGTTACGGATGCCGAAGCCGTGTTCAGCAATTTCCGCCTTAGGAAGAGTATTTTTCAGGTCTGCCATAGCCGGCTCCAAACCACCGCTACCAAAAGTACAGAAGGTGACAATCTTCTTACCTTCAAAATCATACTCCTTCACCAACGAAGCTATGGGTAAAGCGTATGTACCGTACCAGATAGGAAATCCCAAATAAATGGTTTCGTACTTGGAGAGGTCGCTCTTCAAAGGTTTCAGCTTAGGCATGTTGCCACTCTGGCGCTCCTGACCGGCTCTCTGAACAGTTTCGGCGTATGAACCAGTATAAGGATTCTCCAATTCGATGGCTTCCATGTCAGCGTCCAACATCTTCTGAATTGTTTCTGCCACCGCCTTGGTCGCACCTGTCTGAGAATAGTACAACACAAGCTGTTTGTTACCCGATTCTTTCGAACCACACGCTGTAAATACACATGCAATTGCCATCATCACTGCTGTCCAAAAATAATGTTTCATACTTTTTCCTTGTTTTATTATGTCACGTTAAGAATTCTCCTAAACCATTATAGCGCCGGATATGCTGCGTTCTCCATCCGCTTCACCGCCATGCACTCCATCTCGATGAGCCAACCGGGTCGGCACACGGGAGCAAGCAGGAAGACGGTGGGATGCGTGGGGAAACGCTCTTCATACATCTGTCGCACCACGGCATAGTCGGCAATATCGCGCAGATAGACGATAAGGTGGGCTGCATCGTCAAAGGTGCAATCGGCCTCGGCCAACAGGGTCTCCACATTCTCCCACATGCGACGGGTCTGCTGGCGGATGTCGCCCGCGTGCACCACTTCGCCTTTGTTGTTGATGCTGGCCGTGCCCGAAATGAAGACGTGGCGACGATCGCCATAATCCACGTATGTGCCACGCTCGAAGCTCACTCCGTATTCCGACGTGCGGTTCAAATGCGTGGGTGCATAGAGGTGGTGCACCTGCTCGGGCTTCACCCCATCGATGGCATAGGTGTCCATTGTCACCATCACCTTCGGGTCGGCATGGCGACCGGCAATGCCTGTGCTAGCAATGAAGTGCGTCTTGTCCGTCAGGTTTTGGGTGACGAAGACATCGTTACGTCCCTTCACCACACCCGCGTAGTTCACATCCACATTCTGCACAAAGAACCAAGTGCGGATACAATGGTCGGCCAACCGGCAACCCTGTTCACTCAGTTGGAGGATATAGTCGTTGAGCAAGAGGCGTGTCTGATACTCCGACGTAGCGGCACGATTCATGGCCGTGCCTCCCCACAAGTGGCGGTACTCGCCATGTTTCACCTCGTACAATCCACCGGGCAGGGCACGTGTCTGCACCCCGGTCATCAGATAGACCCACATGGCAATCTTTGTCCCATCCAACGGTGGTTGCTCCACCACGGAGAGGGCACATCCCGCGTGCTCCATCTCTTGTGCCATCAGGTAATCAACCTGGTTGGCCGCATCACTCAGGAAATAACGTTTGAACACCGCCACAGCTCCCTTTGCCTCGCTCTGCAGGAGGTTGTCGTAAGCCCCCAACAAGGCATTCACCTGCTCCTGGTAAGTCAGCGTCGGGTCGGTCACACGAATCATCGCATGAAACTCCGTCACTCCACCGACGGCATCGAATCTGAAAGTCTCTATTTTTGTCTTATTCTGCATATTCTTTATCACTACTATTTATCCAATCCCTTACAAGAGTCAGCCAATTGACCTCTTGCGTGGAAATCATCTCATGATGCGGGCGACTGAGCGTAGCATCCAAATCGTTGGCCAGCACCTGATAGAGCACACTCGCGGTGGCATTGCCCGGATTGACAAGCATCGAATCCGGACGAATAGCCGAAGGCACATTCTCCAGAGCTTCGTAGCTTTTCCCCTCTGTCAGGTAAAGTCCCTTGGCGGCAAAGGTGCTGGCTCCGTGGCAACTGGTGCAGGTGGTGTTGAACAACTGCTTCTGCATGGTTGCATACATACCCACGTCCATAGAGTTCACCTCCAAACGGATGGTGTCAGTCGGCTGAAGGTCGGCCTTCTGAAAGGTCAGGATGCGCTTGCGCAGGCGGTTGACAACGCAAAACTCCACACGCTGCACTTCGTCACCAAGCCCCGAAAGCACCACTTCAGTTTCTCCATCCTCACCGACGGTTACCGATTTGCTGATGATGGCATAGTCACTATCATCCGTAAATCCGGCCACCACCACATTGTATCCATTCGCCCAATCCCCGATGCCCGTGAGCCGTCCGGTCAGTTTCACCACACGCCCCTCTTCAGGGATTATCACGGGCTTTTCATAGAGCCGTCCGTCATCGCACGAGGCAAACATCATTGCCCAACAAGCGGCCACTATCAATCCTTTTTTCTTCATCATTACTAATGAGGTTACAAAAATACTGAATAATTGTGAATTACACGTTATGAATTATGAATTTTCTCAGAAAGAATATTGCAATTGCACCATACCGGTGTGGGTAGCCAGTCCAAGATTATCGTTATCACGGTCGAGTTGGTCCTCATGTCCGGTGCGACCAATGTACTGATACATGGCTTGCAACTTCAGGTTACAATTCTTGAAGAAATAGTTCACTCCCACGGCAGGCATGTTCAAGAGGCCGTCCGTATCAATGCCATTTCGATTCATAAAGTCATAGCGGAGAGCGGCTTGCACGCGCGGTGCAACAAAGTAGCCTCCCTGCACGTATCCTCCCAAGAAATCATACGTCTCATCAATTTTCTGACGGTCAGTGAAACTTACGTTCATGTAATAGACTTCAGCGGCCAGGTAAAGTTTGTTCTTCAACATGGCAAACTCAAGCCCGGCACGATAGTCGTTGGTGCTTTCGCTCTCGCTCTCCACATTCATGGAGGTCGAAACTCCCAACATCCATTTGTCCTCGTTCAAGCGGTTGGGATTACCCTGCGTGGCGGGCATCACTCCCTTGGGCATGAAGGTCAGGCGTCCGGCATACAGGAGCGAAGGGATGTGCCAATCGTCGCTCAACGTCTTGGTGGCCGAGTTCACCGAAGCACCAGTGCCATTCCATATACCTACCTGATAGCCGAATTTCTTTGACATCATACCATGAAGCTCCACACCGAGGTCGAAACCCATCCCCATCGTAGGAGTGACGGCATTGAGCGAGTGGGGGAGGATGACCGATGAGGTGAGCGATGTGGGCAGGGCCGGCATCAGCGTCTCGCCCAACGTGGTGAGATAAGCGTGGCTGAAAGGTGTCTTGAACTTACCGGCACGGATAGCCATACTCTTGTTCAATTGCACATCAAACCAAGCCTGTTGGAGAATGCCTCCACCCGAAGCGGCGGCATTGATGCAAAGGTTGAAAGTCACCCGGCCAAAAGCCTTACCCGTGAATCCCAATACAGCATAGGGGATGGCAAATCCTGAGTTGGCCACATTGTCCTGATTGTAGGCTTTGTCCAGTCCTTCATCGTCGTACCAGCGGTAGTTGGCTGAAGTCTGAACCAACAGGTAAGGTTTGAACACAAAATCGCCCTTCTTTGTCTCGATGGCGAATCCTTCACGTCCGGCCAGTGACACTACGCCATTCTCCGTGTCGGCCTCGTATTGTGCCATGGCACCCGTAGCGAGGGTGGCGAACATGGCTGAAAGCAGTATTTTTTTCATATATTTTTTCTTACAATGATTCCAAAAACTTTATCAACGCATCGCGGTCTTCCTTGGGCATGTGCTTGAAGAGGTTCTTCGATGCCTCTCCTTCGCCACCGTGCCACATGATGGCCTCCAACAAGTTGCGTGCACGTCCGTCGTGCAGGAAGTAAGTGTGTCCGTTCACCTTCTCCTGAAGGCCGATACCCCACAGGGGAGTGGTGCGCCATTCGTTGCCACGGGCAAGGCCGCTCACATAATTGTCGTTAAGACCCACGCCCATAATCTCTGAACCCATATCATGAAGCAGGAAGTCACTATAGGGATGTATCGTCTGACTGCCCAACCAAGGAAGTCCCGTGCCATTCAGCAAATTGGTGCCTCGCGGTTTGGTGTGGAGGGTTGTCACGTGACACAGGTGGCACTTGGCTTGGTAAAACATCTCTTCGCCACGCTTCACCGTCTTGTTGTTCACATTCCGGCGGGCAGGTACGCCCAAAGCCTGCATATAGAGGTCCACATCCTCCATGTCACGAGTGTTGATGTCCAGCTGGTCATACGATAGCCCCATCATACTGCCTCCCTGCATCTGGCTCTGTCCTTCACAAATCTCTTCGGGATAACGGCTGTTGGTGACGCCCATGTCGCTGCTGAATCCCAACTCTACGGTAAGGTCAGCATGTTGCGCCTTGTTGCCCGAAAGACCGAGCGAACGTACTCCGCGCTCCATGATGTAGTTGGCGCGTCCGCTGATACCATATTCGGGATAGTTGCTACGTGCCGCCAACGTCTCAATCTCTTGCGGGTCAATGGCCATCATCTGCCCCATACCCACGTGGCGCAAGGGGATGCGTACCGTACAAAAGAGGTCTTCGGGAGCAATGGAGTCGGCATACCACTCCGTAATTTCATACTCGGGATAGCACAGTTCGTACTCCTCTCCATCGGGGAATGTGAAGGTCTCGTACTTGAGTGAGGTCTTCAGTTTTCCCTCTGCCTCCACTCCGTAGATGGCCTGGTCGTGAATCACACGTCCATAGTCTTGGAAAAAGGCTCCATTCTTACGGGTGACATAAATAAGCATGGCCGAGAAGCCATAGCTGCCCGACCCGCCTTCACTCCACAAAGCCGGACGCGTACGCCCCGCATTGCGATGACAACTTCCACAAGAATATCCTGCATACACAGGCCCCAACCCTCCCCCGTCGCCGTTGGAGGTGGTGCGTATGTCGTCGTATAGTCCGTCGCCTGCATAGAAGCGGCTCAGGTAAGTGCCCGAAAGCCACCCGGCCGGTGAATCGTATGCCTTGGACGAACTAACGAAAATGGTAGCCGTGCCGGCCGACAAAGCATAGCCACGAGGCACCTCTATGTCGCGCACATCCATCCCTTCGTCATCGCAAGCCCCCCATAACAGGGCAAAGGCAAACAGACAGGATAGTCTGGTCAATTTCTTCATCTCCATTTTGTCCTAATAGTTATCAAACATCATTATACCACAAAAGGCATCGGTGAAGGATTCACTCTCCACCATGCCCTATTTGTTTTATTTATAGACGATTACTCGAAGTAGCTTCTCAACTCAGCCTTCAAGGTCTCCAAAGTAGTAGCCAATGCGGCACAAGCATCCATCGCATTCTCAGCCTCCGTTGAATTGATGTGGTTGCGGAAGGGTTGGGGAATGGCTTGGATAGCCTCTTCAGCCGTCTTGATGGAAGCCTTTACCAACGCATCGAGCACGGCATTGTTCTCCTTCATGAAGGTTGCCAATGAATTGTTGGCCACCGTGCCATCCAATGAACCGTAGTAGGCATTGCGGATGGAGTAGATGTTGTTCGTATAGTCGTCGCGTGAATGCCAGCTGTACCACGACTCTACGGCATAGAGGGCAGCCTCCTTTTCACCACTTACATAGAGGTTGTAAGGGTCGCCAATCTTGGCATTTCCCACCTCTTCGGCAATGGTGATGCATCCGTCGATGATTTCTTCAGCACAAGCAAGAGCGGTCTGATAAGTGCTGTTACCATGATTCTTGAACAGATTCACGTAGGCATCGCCTCCTTCGTAGCTCTCTTTCCATGCGGCATACAGTTCTTCGGCATCTTTCTTCAGCAGATTGGCAACGGCCTTCATGTAGTTGCACCACGAAGAGGCATTGGCCACATAATCAGCATCGGCCACCGTACGGGGCTGGCCATCTTTCCACAACAGGTACTCCAGTGTATGGAAGCCACGCACCCCCTGAGCCGCTTCTGCTTCTGAATCGTCGTTCCACTCCAAAGCGCTCCAGTTTCCACTCTTCAGAATGTTCTCGATACCCGCCTGGTCAAGAGGCCAACTGTCCATGTTGGGGTCGAGTCCCAATGCATCTACAGGGCCGAACAGGAAAGCCTCACTGGTCTCCCACGGTTCGCGGGCATCCAACCAGGCCTCAGCAGCTTCGGCAAACAACTCGTCAGAGGGAGCCTCACACAACGCATTCACGGCATTGTAGAGAGCCGTGTTCTTCTCCACCAGTGCTTTGTAAGTAGGCATCACCACGGCATCGGCATAGTTGTTCACAATGGGGTTGAGCACGGCCATGTCCAACACTTCAACCACTTCGTTATTCTCTTCATCATCGTCTCCACACGAAACAAATCCGAGCGAAAGACCAACCGCCAAAGCGGCTACATAAAAGAAATTCTTCTTCATCTTGTTATACATTATTATATTATTACTTATTTATGTCTCGCAAGCTCAACTTTCTTGTAGTTAAAGGGAGATATCGCTTCGCTCCCTGGGGAGATAAAGGCCAATAGTCTTTCAAGTGACAAGCTACGAGTGACGAGTTTTGTGCCTCAGGACACTTGTAGCTCGTAACTTTTTCCGAGTGCAAAGGTACGGCCATCCGCCCGATGCCACAATACTGAAATGTTGGGTAATTTATGTGCCCGTGAGTCTTGTCGGCTCATAAAATCTCAGTAACGTATTCCGTTATTTCTGGAAGAACCACCCCACATAGGCAATGCCGATGGCAAACTCATTTTCGCCATTCAACCGACTGATGCCGAAGATTTTGGAAGTTCCTATCTGACGAGTGGAATAGTCAGCCTTTACCACCAGATTGGGCAGAGCAAACCAGTTGAGACCGACCGTCCACATGCTCACTTGGCAACGCTTCTCCATCGTCTGTCCGCTCTCTCCCTTTTCCTGAGGATTATAATACTCGTAGCGCACAAAAGGATAGACGACCGGCATCTTCTTCTCTTTGAAAAAAGCACTGAGATTCACGCCCACCTCACCGGCATAGCTGACGGCATTCTGTGCCACAGGCCCCAGTTTGCTATAGGGCGAAGCATTCGGCAGGCGGGCATTCACCTTGCTCACGGCGGCCGCTTCGCCCAAGTTGCCCCACACTGCATTGGCACGTGCCGTCACGTAGCGGTTCTTGAACTGGGCATCGGCCGAAAAGATGGTTACGGGTATATCGCCCACCGAAGCATAATTCTGCACCTTGTCCGAGTTGGCTCCCGCATCGGCACAATAGTAGGCCGAGAGTCCTACGCGAAGTCCCTCCACACCCTTGTAGTCGAGGCGTGCCGCATAGCCGGGCGAAGTGAAGTTGTCATCCTCGAAGAATCCCTGCTTGCCACCGGCCACCCACTGGTCGCGGTTGAATCCGTTGGCATTCAGTCCGGCCACCACCATGGCCTGATAACCGAAACGGGCATATCCCTTTCCGAACGAGCCGAATAACTCCAGTCCCGTCTCGTGCCACGTCGAGGGAAGGATGCTTGTCTCTCCCTCAGGACGTACAGTACCGAAGAAGTTGACAGGCTCATGATGGGCATTGGTCAGCCCTACGGGTACTATAATATGACCCGCGCGCACGTTGATGGCCGGATGTATCAGTCGGGTGATGTGGAATTGCTCCAACACCACTTCACCACCCTTCTCCACCTCTGTTTCGTATTCACCGTTCTCTGTGGCCTCCAGTTCTACGGCACTGCCCGTACCACCCGACTCAAATTCAATCTCAGCGCCCAGTATCCACTTGCTGTTGAACTTGTAGTCCAGTGCCAGGATGAAGCGCGGTATGCTGATGGTGTTTCGGTCGGCCTTCGTGTTTCCCAAAGGATTTCCGTTGAAGCGGTTGATTCCATAATCCTTGAAGGCAGCCACGGCCTCGCCATAGCCACCTATGCGGAATTGGGTGAACTCCTCACTCTCGTTTTGCCCCATCAGGGCAGTACACAAACATGCAGATGCGATAATTGCGGTTAATCTTTTCATATTTTACAGTATTTTTGTGTCACTAGTCACTAGTCACTAGTCCCTAATTCGGGTGCAAAATTACAGCCATCGCTCGGATGTGGCAATACTGAAATCTTAGGTATCTGAAGAGGAGCAGAAGATGTTAAAATCACAAAATTTAGGTATTGCCCACTTTTTTAAATTTGTCTAAATTTGCACCGGGAAAATTGTAGTCAGGGAGGAGTGTGGTTTATTAAGGAGTCTCCCCCAAAGAAACAAATCCCATAAACATAGAAAAAGAGTATGAACCAACTATCAATCTACCGTGCGTCCGATACCATGCGTGAACTTATCCGTGACAACAGCCTGCTGTTGATGGTGATGAGCCGTTTTGGCATCTCCCTCGGATTTGGCGACAAGACGGTGAAAGAAGTCTGTGAAGCGCAGGGTGTGGAAGTTCTGACATTCCTCACCGTGGCCAACTTCGTTAGCCAGAAGGAATATGATTTGGCCACCCTTTCATTGGCTCCTCTTATGGATTATCTGAAACGGGCGCACACCTATTTCCTCGACTACAATCTGCCCTTTATACGTCGCCGGCTGATTGAGGCCATCGATTGTTCGGGGGCCGACGATGTGGCCTTCCTGATTCTTCGCTTCTATGACGAATATGTCACCGAAGTCCGTCGGCACATGGAGTATGAGAACGATACGGTCTTTGCCTATGTGGAGCGCCTTCTGCAGGGACAGCCCGATGAAAAATACCATATCAGCACCTTTGCCGACAAGCACGACCATATTGAAGACAAGCTGATGGAGCTGAAGGACATCATTGTCCGTTATTACCCCCAAAAGGCCAACGACCTGCTGAACTCCGTACTTTTTGACATCATCAATTGCGAGGCCGACCTTACTCAGCACCGGCGGGTGGAAGACCAACTCTTCGTGCCCGTGGTCAAGCTTCTCGAAGAAAAACTGCGCACTCAGGGGATTACCCCTCCCGTCCAGCTATTGCAGGAGGAAGAAGAGCCGGACAACCGTCTGGATGTCCTTAGCGAACGCGAAAAAGAAATCATACATTGCGTGGCCATGGGCATGACCAATAAGGAGATTGCCGATACCCTATGCCTGAGCATCAATACCGTCACCACCCATCGCCGAAACATTACCGGTAAGTTGCAGATCCATACCCCCAACGGACTCACCATCTATGCCTTGGTCAACAAATTGGTGAAATTGAGCGAAATCAAGATGTGAGTTAGCGACTAGTAACTGGTGGGCCATGCTTCGCCTCGCAGAGGCCATTACCCAAGGCACGTGTCTGCACATCGGTCATCAGATAGACCCACAATGCTATCTTGGAGCCATCCAGTGGTGACTGCTCCACAATGGAGAGCGCACAACCGGAGGTTTCCATCTCGATAGCCATCAGATAGTCTGCCTGATTGGCCGCATCGCTCAGGAAATAACGCTTGAATACGGGAGTTGCACCCTTTGCCTCGCCTTGCAACAAGGTGTCGTATGCCTCCATAAGGGCATTCACCTGCTCTTTGTAGGTCAGTGCTGGATGGTCACATGAATCATGGCGTGATATTCGGTCACACTACCCGATGCATCGTATTTATAGAGTTCTATATCTGTATGATTCTGCATAGCTTTTTCTGTTACGGTTACAAAATACAGAATATTTGTGAATTACAGATAATGAATTGCAATTTTCATTAGAAAGATTGACACAAAAGTGCCACAAACGATTATATATTGTCAATTAGGAAGGAACATTTTCACTTTTTGAATGTTTAAGGATGTTTCTATAAATTAGTTTCTACGTTTATTCTGGGTTGCTTCTCTGTTTGGACGCTTTGCTTGCCTTTTGGGACTTTTCTCTTTAGCTTCTTACTACGTAGCCCGCTACGCATCTTCGCAGATAAAAAGAAAAATTCTCAAAAATCCAAAGCAAATCATCACAAGCTAATTTAACGTGAGTTCGATATAAGGATTTTCGAGTACAAAAGTAACTAAAGCTCTTCCTCTAAGCTATAGGGCGTAGCAAGGCCGCAGAAAGAAGCACTAGATGTGCTTCTGTGCCGAAGCGAGGGAAGCACAGTGCTCTGTGCGACGGAGGCCGTAGGCTCCCCGATTGCTGTGCCAGCTCGCAATCGCCCCTAACTTAGGGGAGGAGTTGTAGTTACTCCGTTCCTTATATCGAACTCACGTTAATTTATAGAACCTCCCTTAAAATATCTATACTCACACTAAAAAAAATGAAAAGAAGAAATGAAGACAACGGTAAATACAATAATACAGACTTTATAGCGTAAGTAGTGCAAAGAATTTTCATTTTAATTATAAAAAAAGTCATGGTAGGTTTATTGTTATTGTTTGCTTTAATAGCCATATTGGTTATCTGGTTCTTCTTGGCGTTTCCATTATATTTAATAGCAAAGAAGTGTGGAATCACAAATAACAAGAAAAAGTTCACACTCTTCATGTGTTCGCCCTTGATGGTGATGGGGGGATTGTTAATTGCTTTTTTCATTTATGCAGAAATATGGGGAGG
>JAFWYQ010000101.1 GCA_017517605.1 Bacteroidaceae bacterium | reverse complement strand
TAGGAGTTAAAGGAGTTAAAGCCAAATGCGTTGCTCACATAATTTGCTAAACTATTGGCTCTAACTCCTAGGCTCGAAGAGCCGATAACTCCTTTAACTCCTATAACTCCTTCGCAAGTTTTTACTTGCGAAACTTGAGTATAGTATCATATCAGTTCTCCTCATTTCCTGTGGCAATATTCACTGATGTCACTAATCATAGACTGGAATGATTGCGTATGCACATAATCATAGTGCCGGTCAATGAAGTCAACTCCTTTGTATCGGGTCAAATAATTGAACGCTTGCTTTGTGGTTAATCCGTATTTTCGTCCGAACTCCGAAACAAAAATTAGCGTCCATTCTATTTTTTCAGCATTGCTATACATGGTATGTCTCTTTATATAGCAGCAAAGGTATGGCTTTTTTTGTAAATATGCAAAATCAAGCATTCCTTTTGGTTAATTTCGGATGAATTATTTTGTCTTTCCCTCGGATTGTACTATCTTCGCGGCCTAAATATAATAAGGTATAGAAAGAATGCGAAATAATATCATCATACTGTTGCTAAGTCTGTGCAGCTGTTGGCCGTTGGGTGCAGTGGGTCGCGACTCGTTGCAATTCAGCTTGCTGACGTGTGCACCGGGAGAGCTGGTATATGAGCTGTTTGGCCATACGGCTATCCGTTGCCGTAACTTTACGAAGGGGACAGACTTGGTGTACAACTATGGTATGTTCGACTTCGATACACCCAATTTCGTGATGCGCTTTGTGCGGGGCGAGACAGACTATATGCTGGGTGTGGTGCCCTTCGAATATTTCGAACGGGAGTATGCCTTCCGCGGTTCGGCCGTCAAGGAACAGGTGCTGGCCTTGGAGGAGTATGAGACCCATTGGCTGGATACCCTTTTGCGCGACAACTATTTGCCTGAGAATCGGGTGTATCGGTACAACTACTTCTACGACAACTGCACGTCGCGTGCCCGCGACCAGATAGAGATGGCATTGAACGGTGATGTGATGTATCCGCCGGGTGTGAAGGGTGCTACCTTCCGTGCATGGGTACATCAGTATACCAAGAATCATCCGTGGACCGACTTTGGAATCAGCCTCTGCTTGGGTGCTGAGGCCGACCGCCCCATCAGTAGCCGGTTGCAGATGTTCCTGCCCGACAACCTGAGGCAGGCGATGAACCATGCTACCGTGCATGGAGTGGGTGAGATACCTGTCCGTAAACTGGTGAAGAGCGAGACTGAAATCCTGCCCTCGATGAAGGATGGGGTAGAGGAGTCGGGTGCTTTCCCCTTGACTCCGATGCAGACGGCGTTGGTGCTGTTGGCTTTGGTGGTGCTATGCAGTTGGTGGGAATGGAAACACTGCCGCGTGTGGTGGGGAGTGGATGTGCTGCTCTTCCTTGTACAGGGATTGGCAGGATGCCTTATTGCCTTCCTGTTCTTCTTCTCGGTGCACCCGACCGTAGGCTCCAATTATTTGTTGATTATCTTCAATCCACTGCCCTTGATAGGACTTCCGTGGATGATAAATCGCATCCGTAAAGGCAAAAAATGCCTCTATGATGTAGGGAATGCGACAATATTAACACTTTTTATAGCCTTTTTGCCATTGATACCCCAAAAAATCAGTTTAGTAGTAGTACCTTTGGCGCTGAATTTGTTGATACGTTCGGTATTGCACCTTGCGGTGGCTCGTAAAAAAGCCCTACAGGGATAATAATGACACTGTGTAAATGAAGGAAAAAATACTCTCATCGCTTTTGACGGTACTGGCCTTTTCGGCCTTGCAGGCGCAAACTTCGGTTGTGCCCGCTTCGCCACGTCTGGTGGTGGGGATTACCATTGACCAATTGCGTTCGGATTACCTCGAAGCCTTTATGAACCTGTATGGCGAAGAGGGATTCAAGCGGTTGCTCAAGGAGGGTAAGGTGTACAGTCAGGTGGCATACGACTTCAAGCATGTCGACCGTGCATCGGCCCAAGCGGCTATCTATACGGGAGCTTCACCCTTCAAGAATGGTATTGTTGCGACGCAATGGTTGGATCGTGCCTCGTTGCGCCCTGTTCATTGTGTGGACGACCGCGACTTTATCGGATATTACACCGAGGAGTGCACATCGCCCAAGAATCTGTTGGTGCCTACCTTGACCGATGAACTGGAGCTTGCCACCCGTGGAGAATCCAAGGTGTATGCTATCGCTCCGTATCGCGAGATGGCGGTTATGGCTGCCGGACACACGGCCGACGGTGCCTATTGGCTGAATGACGAGACGGGAGAATGGTGTGCGTCGAGCTACTACGGTGATTGTCCCCGGTGGTTGGAGCGATACAACGACAAGGACGGAGTACCCTTCCGCATCAATGGCTTGCAATGGGAACCCCTGTTGCCTATGTCGGCCTACGACAACCCTACCCGTGAGGGGGCTTTCAGCTATGGCTTTGTAGGCGATTACCGTTTCCGTAAACTGAAGGCATCGCCCTGCATGAATGACGAGGTGAACCGTATGGTGACTGCGCTGTTCGACGGGACATCGTTGGGTGATGATGAGGTGACCGATTTCCTGTCGGTGTCGTATAATGCTGGTTCGTACCAGAGCGAGAGTATGCACGATTCGTATCTGGAGATGCAGGATACATACGTCCGTCTGGATAAGGATGTGGCTTCGTTGATGGAGCTGATAGACAAGAAGGTGGGCTTGGAGCATACACTGTTTGTCGTTACCTCTACGGGATATGTGGATTATGTGCCCTTTGACTACACCCTCTATCGGGTGCCTGTCGGGGAATTCTACATCAACCGCGCTACAGCTTTGCTCAACATGTATCTGATGGCACTCTATGGCGAGGGACAATATGTGGAAGCCTATCATGGCCTGCAAATTTATCTTGACCATAAACTGATAGAGAAAAAGGAACTGCGATTGAAGGAAATCCTTGAGCGGAGTGCCGAGTTCCTTGCCGAATTGAGTGGGGTGCAGAAGGTGTATACGGCTTACGACTTCCTGTTGGGAGGTATGTCGACCGAATACGAACAGATGCGTAACTCGTATAATATACACCGTTCGGGCGACCTCATTATCGAGGTGAATGCGGGATGGAAGTTGATGAATACCGAGTCGCGTGATGAAGAGTTGGTATACGATGGCTATATGTCATTCCCCTTGGTGTTCATGGGAGCAGGTATTTCCTCTGCGGTAATAGAGACTCCTGTCACTACCGATTGCATCGCACCGACATTGGCTCTGCTGATGCGCATCAGAGCACCGAGTGGCAGTCATGCTCCGCCAGCACCGGCGATACGGAGATGACATTCCTTAAATAATAAACGAATAATAATAAAAACAAGATAAAAACATGGGATTTAATGAATTTTTGAGCAAGATATTCGGTAACAAATCCACCCGTGACATGAAGGAGATACAGCCTTGGGTGGAGAAGGTGAAGAAAGCCTACGAGAATATCTCGACATTGAGTAATGACGAACTGCGTGCCAAGACGGAGGAGTTGAAACGTATTATCCGTGAGTCGGCCAAACAGGAGAATGCCAAGTTGGACGAACTGAAGGCGAAGATTGAAGAGACTCCGATAGAAAACCGCGAGCCGCTGTTTGAACAGATTGATAAGCTGGAGAAGGAGGTTCTCGACCGTTACGAGGATGCCCTCAACGAGGTGTTGCCCGATGCCTTTGCCATTGTGAAGGATACCGCCCGCCGATTTACAGAGCAGGGTGAAGTGGAGGTGACAGCAACGGACTTTGACCGTGACTTGGCTGCACAAGGAAAGGACTTTGTACGCATTGAAGGCGACAAGGCCATCTGGCAGAACCATTGGGTTGCCGGTGGAAACGATACCATCTGGAACATGGTGCACTACGATGTACAGCTGTTCGGTGGTGTGGTACTCCACAAAGGAAAGATTGCCGAAATGGCAACCGGTGAAGGTAAGACTCTTGTGGCTACATTGCCGGTATTCTTGAATGCCTTGACCGGAAACGGTGTGCACGTGGTTACAGTGAACGACTATTTGGCCAAGCGTGACTCGGAGTGGATGGGTCCCCTCTATCAGTTCCACGGATTGAGTGTGGATTGCATCGACAAGCATCAGCCCAATAGTGAGGCCCGTCGTAAGGCTTACCGTGCCGATATTACCTTCGGTACCAACAACGAGTTCGGTTTCGACTACCTGCGCGACAATATGGCAGGCAATCCGCGCGAGTTGGTGCAGCGTATGCACAACTATGCCATTGTGGATGAGGTGGATTCGGTGTTGATTGACGATGCCCGTACCCCGTTGATTATCTCTGGTCCTGTGCCCAAGGGTGGTGACCAGTTGTTCGAAGAACTCCGTCCGCAGGTAGAGCGTCTGATGGAGGCACAGCGCAAGTTGGCCACCCAGTTGTTGGCCGACTCAAAGCGTTTGATTGCCAGCGAGAACAAAGAGGAACAGGAGGCAGGTTTCCTCTCACTCTTCCGTAGCCACAAGGCTTTGCCCAAGAACAAACCGTTGATTAAGTTCCTCAGTGAGCCAGGTATCAAGGCCGGTATGCTCAAGACCGAGGAAATCTATATGGAGCAGAACAACAAGCGTATGCCCGAAGCCGTAGAGCCGCTCTACTTCGTGATTGACGAAAAGATGCGTAGCGTGGATTTGACTGACAAGGGTATCGACTTGATATCAGGAACAACCTCTGACCCTAACTTCTTTGTGCTTCCCGACATTACTGCCCAATTGGCGGAGTTGGAGAACGAACAGTTAACCGATGAAGAACGTTTGGCCAAGAAGGATGCCTTGCTGGCCGACTATGCCGTGAAGAGTGAGCGTGTGCATACCATCAACCAGTTGTTGAAGGCATACGCCATGTTTGAGCGCGATACCGAATATGTGGTAATGGACGGACAGGTGAAGATTGTGGACGAGCAGACCGGCCGTATCATGGAAGGCCGCCGTTACTCTGACGGTTTGCACCAGGCTATCGAGGCCAAGGAGCGTGTGAAGGTGGAAGCCGCTACACAAACTTTTGCAACCATTACTTTGCAGAACTACTTCCGTATGTATCACAAGTTGTCAGGTATGACCGGTACGGCTGAGACGGAAGCAGGCGAGTTCTGGGACATCTATAAGTTGGATGTGGTAGTAATCCCCACCAACCGCCCCATTGCCCGTATCGACATGAACGACCGCGTGTATAAGACCAAGCGCGAGAGGTATAAGGCGGTGATTGAAGAGGTTGAACGTATGGTGCAGGCAGGCCGTCCCGTGTTGGTAGGTACCACTTCGGTTGAAATCAGTGAAATGCTGAGCAAGATGCTGACCATGCGTAAGATTGAGCACAATGTGTTGAACGCCAAGCTCCACCAGAAGGAGGCAGACATTGTGGCACGTGCCGGACAGAAGAGTATTGTGACTATTGCAACGAACATGGCTGGTCGTGGTACCGACATCAAGTTGAGTCCCGAAGTGAAGGCCGCCGGTGGTTTGGCTATCATCGGTACCGAGCGTCACGAAAGCCGTCGTGTAGACCGTCAGTTGCGTGGACGTGCCGGACGTCAGGGTGACCCGGGTTCTTCTGTATTCTTCGTGTCGTTGGAAGATGACCTGATGCGTCTCTTCTCATCCGACCGCATCGCTTCGGTGATGGATAAACTCGGATTCAAGGAGGGTGAAGTGATTGAACATAAGATGATATCAAACTCTATCGAGCGTGCTCAGAAGAAGGTTGAGGAAAATCACTTCGGTAGCCGTAAGCGTCTGTTGGAGTACGACGACGTGATGAACAAGCAACGTACCGTGGTGTACAACAAGCGCCGTCATGCCTTGATGGGCGAACGTATCGGTATGGACATCGTGAATATGGTGTGGGACCGTTGCGCCAATGTGGTAGAGAATCACGATTACGAAGGTGCCAAGATGGAGGTCATCAAGACGTTGGCCATGGAACTGCCCCTTACTGAGAAGGAGTTCAACGAAGGCAAGAAGAACGATTTGGCCGAGAAGGTGTTTGCACAGGCGATGGAGAACTTCAAGCGTCGTGCCGACCAATTGGCCGGTGTGGCTTATCCTGTGATTAAGGAAATCTATGAGACAAAGGGACAGATGTACGAAAACATCTTGATTCCGATTACTGATGGCCGTCGTCTGTATCAGATTCCTGTCAACTTGAAGACTGCTTACGAGACCGAGTGCAAGGAGGTGGTGAAGGAGTTCCAGAAGGCCATCATGCTACACACCATCGACGAGGCTTGGAAAGAGAACTTGCGTGAGTTGGACGAGCTGAAGCATTCGGTTCAGAATGCCAGCTACGAGCAGAAAGACCCGCTGTTGATCTTCAAGTTCGAGTCAGTAACGCTGTTCGACAACATGGTAAGCAAGATTAACGACCAGACAGTGGCTGTGTTGATGCGTGCCCAAATCCCCGTGCGTGAGCCGGAACAGGTGCGTCAGGCAGCACCCGAACGTCCTGCCCCTCGTCAACAGTATCAGGAGACAAAGACAGACTTGAGCGATCCCAACCAACGCCAGGCCGCAGCCCGCGATACCCGCGAAGTGAAGCGTGAGCCGGTACGTGCCCAGCATACTGTAGGACGTAACGACCCTTGTCCTTGCGGTAGTGGCAAGAAGTTCAAGCACTGTCACGGCAAGGGATTGTAAAAGGTGATGAACCATTCATAGTAGGCACGGATTACACGGATGAACACGGTTATGAGGAACAGTCCTCCGTGTAATCTGTGTAATCCGTGCCTTTATTATTGCTAAACTCCCGCAAGTAGAATCTATGGAGATAAAGGGGAATAGTATTAGTTGACGAGTTGACAAATTGACAAGTTGATGAGTTAGCGAGTTGACAAGTTAACGAGGATTTAGTACCGCATGGCCTTGTCAACTCGTATCTTGTCAACTTGTCAACTGAATCCATCTCCCGAAAGTTGCGCTTGCGACTGTGAAACTGATGAGGGCTTATGCCCTACTAAACTTAAATAAACAAGGTATGAGGCAAAGAACATGTATAAAGATAGTTGTTGCTCTGCTGGTATGCAGTGCAATGGCATCGTGCAGTTCGGTGAAATGGATGAGTGTCGACCGCCTGCATCCTGCCAAGATGAAACAGGTGGAGCAGGTGCGTCGGATAGCTGTATTGAACAACCAACCGGACGCAGAGCGCGACAATTCGGCCTATTACCTGAATGCTAAATCCGTGACCGACACCTTGGCACAATATCTGGCCGATGCGGCCTATTTCGATGAGGTGGTGGTGAGTGATACTGTGCTTGCCGACAATTGGTTGATGGATTACAAGGGACGCGAACTTCGTCCGACGGCAGTTGAGGCCCTTTGCCGTCAGTTCGGAGTCGATATGCTGGTGACAGTGGACTATGTGACTTTTGTCCCCAGCGAAATAGTGTATCCTTCAGTATCGGGCGAGGTGCGTGTGCGCATGACCTGCTATCGGCGAGGCGAGATAACACCTGTCCACTCTATCCACAATACTATCCAAATGGATAAGTTGCAATGGAATTATATGAAGCTGGCAGCCGTGAAGCAGGCGGTGTTCATGGCTATGCCCACCCTTGTACCCTATTGGGAGATGGAGGAGTTCCCTTTCTATACAGGGGCCAATGTGTGGCAACGCGATGCAGCCGTGTATGTGCGTGAAGGTAATTGGGAAGGGGCGGCCAACCTTTGGCGTCAGCAACTGACCAGCAAGAACCGTCGCCGACGGATGGAAGCGCACATGAATATGGCCGTGTATCACGAAATGACGGACGACAATGTGGAGGTGGCGCGTACCCATGCAGAGAAAGCTCTTGAATTGGCAGCCGAAGGGGTGAAACTGAAGAAAGGAAAGCCTGTAGAACCTTCGTTCGATTATCTCCTCATTTCCGATTATTTGAAGGATTTGAACCGTCGGGGTGCTGATTTGGAGCAAGTCAAGCAACAAATGCAACGCTTTTCCAATGATTTTTGAGAAAGAATGTTTGTACGATAATTTTTTTTTGTACTTTTGAGCGCAAATAAGAAATATTACTACCATGAACTTAGGAAAGCAGTCACAAACAGAGATCTTGAAAGCCTTGAAAGAGGCATTGGGCAACCTGCCTTTGGGCGACGGACAATCAACCATCGTGTCGGACATTCACCTGCAACCCGTGTTAGGGACGGGCGAACTGTATGTGTTCGATGATGATGACAACGAACTTGCCCACACGGTCGTTGAGGAATGGACGGATTGTGTACCCGAGGATTTCTATGCTATGGTAGAGCAGCAACTCCGTCCCTTGCTTGAGGAGATTGACAAGTCGGATTGTGCTTTGTTGAAACCCTATTCCTTTGTGCTGGTAGATGATGAGCACGAAACCGTTTCCGAACTCCTTTTGGTGGATGATGATACCATGCTGTTGAATGACAGCCTGTTGAAAGGGTTGGACGAAGAGTTGGATGCTTTCCTCAAGCAATTGTTGGAGGAATAATAATCGTTTTGTCTATCGTAGGGGCGGGGTTGCCCGCCCGAATAATCTTTGTCCTTTCGCTTTCTATGTTGTTTAACATAGAAAGCTCTTATAGATGGATTGACCAAATGCCACAAGAAGGTGACAAAGTCCTTATCCGAGTGGTGGATGTCAGCATAGACAAATTGACACCTCCAAAAAGAATCATTAGGAGGGACAGAGAAAAGATGAAGCAGGAATATGAACG
>JAFWYQ010000100.1 GCA_017517605.1 Bacteroidaceae bacterium | reverse complement strand
GCACGCATCGGATGGAAATGCAACTTCAAACAGGCCATACACAGCAGCCCCTGCGGATGCGCATGTCCCCAACTGGGTGGCAAATGGGTGGTACTGGGAAAGGATGCCAAAATGGAAGATGATTTATAAAGGGGACTCTCCCCTTACCCCCACACAAGGGAGGGGAGTAGATACAAGAGAGTGAAGAATGAAGAATCAGTTGACAAATTGACAAGATACAGGTTGACAAGGATGCATGGTTTTGAACCTTAAACTTTGAACCTTGAACATTAAAGGTGGGTTCTATAAATTCCCACAAATTATTAACGATGGTGAGTACTTTAATCTTTTTGCCGTTAAATCAGCTTTATCCGGCTCTTCCTGCCACGCATATCGGTCGTGTAGCCCGCTACACTTCCTTTATGACTGACAGGAACATCTCGGCTAAACTCCGATTTTCCGACAAAGCGACGAGTTGATGAGAACTCTGTTCGAACAATTTATAGAACCCACCTAAACCAAAATCCAATGGACGAACAAACCACGCTACACACCAACGAAAAGAACCGCAACGAGGAAGACAGACCCAAGAATACCAACCTTGTGACACGGAGATTTGATGCAGACAAGTCGCCATCCAACAAAGGAGCAAGAGGCGGATACAGCACCGAATCCCCATCGGGAACATTGTCCGCGCCCCTGAAGCAACCCTCGCACAACCCGTTGACCGAGAGGGAGACACCCGTACCTCATGGACGGACCTTTGTGCTGGGCGGAAAGATTTATCACGAGATAAGAACCCTGTCGCAATCGTCGGGCGAAGCACAAGTGCTGCTGGTGGAACGCCACGGAAAGAAGGCGGTGATGAAGCTGTACTACCCTGGATACATACCCGAACATGGGGTACTGAAGGTGGTGTGGAACATGGACTTCGAAATGATTGTACACCTGTACGACTATGGCACTACCATCGTTGGAGGCATCACCCGCGAATACGAACTGATGGAGTGGTTGGAAGGCATCTCGCTGGCCGACTACAGTCTGAAGGGCGACCTGCAAATGTTCAAACGAATCGCCTTGCAAGCAGCATCGGCCTTGGAATATTGCCACAACTGCAATCTGATACACAAGGATGTGAAGATGGGAAACTTCATCTTCCGCGACAAGGAGATGGACGAACTGGTGCTGACGGACTTTGGTATCTCGACCATCGTGTCGGACGACGAAGCCCTGCACAAGACCACCCAAGCACGTACACCGCTGTATGCCTCGCCCGAAATGTACGAAAATGTCATCGACGGAGAGGTGGAACTGACACCCGCCACCGACTACTATTCGCTGGGCATCGTACTGTTCTTCCTCTGGTTGGGGAAAAGCCCCTTCTCGGGCAACGAACGTGCCATGATGCGCATGAAGAGCGAAGGCAAACTACCGAACTTGAACCTGCTGCCCGAAGAGGTAAGCCTGCTGGTAAGAGGACTCACCGTGGTGAACCCCGAAAAGCGATGGAAATACAACGAGATAGAACGTTGGTACAAAGGCGAACGGGTGGAGGTGGACGAAAGTTCAATCTATCTGAAGTACAAATCGTTTGTTGTCGACTCCGAAAAGAACGTGCTGGCAAGCAACGCCAAGGAATTGGCTGCCCTGCTGGCCGAAAGAAAACATCTGGGCATCAAATACCTGTATGGCAAAGTTATCTCGGAATGGTTGGAGGAGTGCGGCAACCAAAAGTTGGCCGTAGAGTTGGACGACATTGTGAACAAGCGCTATCCGCTGAATCCTGATATGGGATTCCAGGCCGCCCTCTATACACTAGACAACAAATTGCCTTACCAGGACAACAGAGGAAACCGATGCAACAATGTGCACGAAGTGGTAATGACCATCCTCGCCAATATGGAGGACTACAAACTGCTGCTGCAGGACGAGAACCATCCGCTGTACATCTATCTGGAGATGACCACCGAACTGGAGGTTGTACGGTTGAAGGAACTTTTCCGAACAAGTACACCTGAGATTGCCCTTTGGCGCTTCATCTACGAAATTGACAACACCATACCCTTCCTGCTGGACAAGCCATCGTCAACCATCGACGAAATAACCAAGGCTTTTGCCGAAATGCCCTGCCGCGAGGACGAATGGCGGGCACTGACGGACGGGCGACTGCTGTCGTGGGTATACTACAAGTGTGACCCGATGACTTACGTGGAGCTGAAGGAGATATACGACCAACACCTGCCCTACTCGCGTTCGGAAGCATACAGGGCATTGTATCACCTTAACCGCCACACAGGATTCAACCTGAAGGGAGCCACCGAACGCGAACAGGTGGCCGCTCTGATGGCCAATGCACTGGTAGAGGCACAATACGCCTCGGACAAAGAATTTGAAAGAATAATGGAAGAGTACATTGCGCCAAACAGCCGTTTGTACTACTATGCCGAAATGCGTGGTTGGAAGGATGTGTGCATGTTGCATACCTACACCTTCGACCTGCACCACCCCGACCATGTAAACCGATATGGCGTGTACGACAAACGCGTGGCGGCATACCGTTTCTGCGCTTCCATGGGACACACCCCTGAATATTATTTCCGCACGGGCGGCCAAGTGGTGGATTCCATAGAGGGTTTCTATGCCAAGGATGCCCATATCCTACGCTCCGAAATCACGCAAGGAAGTCTGAAACAATGGCTCGCCATCTTCTTCCACGAAAACCCCAAAGAACCGTTTGCCGAAAAATACAGCTACGAAAAGTCGCTGATAGAGTATCTGAAAATTATCGGGAAATACGACACCGACGACCTCTACTACAAGCGTTGGAGATATGCCAACGAAACGGGCGACAAGCAACAATCCGGATACCTGCACACAAGCAATCGGATAAAATCGCGTGAAGAGAAATTGAAATGGGCGCTTGCCTCCACATCGGCCATCCTGTGTGCCATGATGCTGATTTTCGGTTACTCCAACCCCACCCTGTTGCTCAACAATGCGGCCTTTGCCATCGCCTTGCCCGTAGGATGCTGCACCATGCTGTTGGCAGCCACATGGAGCTACTTCCATGGCAACGGCCCGCTGATGACCCTGTTGTCTGCGGCATTCGGTGCCGGAATCGGATGGGTACCGGTGGCCATCCTGCGCCATATAGGTCCCCAGCACCCGCAAACCCTGGTGATGGCTACCGTAGGGATGATTGTGGGATGCACCGTGCTGGCATTCCTCATCGGAAGACAGAAAAGCATCTACAAATGGGGAGAACTGAAACCCCTCTTCCAAGCGGATTACAACGCTACCATGCTGGATACCTTGCATTACACCTACAAAAGAAAGGTACAGACATACAAAGGTTCGAACTACAGAGCCATAGAGGATGCCATCAACACCATGAAGGCAACCAAACTGGAGTTTGTAGTCCATTTTGGATTGTGGATAGCCTTGATGCTGATACTTATAGTACTATTCATACTCTATCACAACAGTCTGTTGGATATAGCCACACCCAATGTAGATACCGTAAAAGAGAGTATCAGAGGATGGGTGGAAAAAGTGACTAGTGAATAGTGACGAGATTTAATAAACAATGAACAGCAATCATAATTCATATATATTACAATGATTTGTACACAATGCCATAAAGAAAATCGCGAAATAGCCCACTATTGCAAATGGTGCGGTGCTACCATCGTGCGACATACCGACCCGTTGGAAAAACTGGTGGGCATGGATGAGGTGAAAAGGCAATTGAAGCAAATAGCTGCCGTGATGTCGCACCTGCGTACAGCAGGCCATAGCGAACAAATCGGGTTGAACATAAACACCATCATCATTGGAGAAACCGGTACGGGAAAAACTACCATACCGCAAATCATGAGCGAATACCTGGCCAATGAGCAGATTCTGAAAAAGCCTAAACTGAAGGTGGTGGATGCAGTGGACTACGGACGATTTGTCGAAAAATGGGAGACAAACATCCACGATGCCAAGGGAGGTATTCTCTTTTTTGACAATGTACAGAAACTGCTACCGGACAGCTACGCAAAGAATGTCAACCCCTTGGACAAACTGTTCATCGAAATGGACAAATGGAACAACGACCCCATAGTGGTACTGGCAGGTTTGCCCGGAGGACTTGAAGAGTTTCTGGAGAACAACCCGGCTGCACGCAGCCGCTTCAAATACCTATTCCGATTGGAGCCGCTGAATGCCGAAGAATTGTACGAATTGACCTTACGCACATTGCAACAGCGATATGCCATCAACGGATTGTCGGACGAAGCCGCACAAAAACTGTTGAGACAAATCAAATACGAAGTGAAAAACAAGGACGATTCCTTCGGTAATGCACATCATGCACTGGACAAGGCCGAGGATCTGTTTACATCATACATCTCGCATCCTGTTGTCCGGCCAGGAGAAATCCAAGAAGAGGACATCTTAGGATATGTACCACCCATCAGAACAATCGACGACATTCTGACAGAATTGAGCTCATTGGTCGGTTTGAAGAACGTAAAGGAGGAGATGGCACAGATTGCTGCATACATCGACTTGCAACTCAAGCGAGGAGCCTCATCCAATGCGTTGGAACGACACTATGTATTTACAGGAAACCCCGGTACGGGAAAGACAACCGTGGCACGCATCATGGCCGACATACTGAAGGCCTTGGGTGCTGTACCCAACGGACAAATGATAGAGGCCGACCGTAGCCGACTCGTAGCCGGATTTGCCGGACAAACCTCCATCAAGACAAACCAACTGATTGACTCGGCCATAGGAGGCGTGCTGTTTATCGACGAAGCCTACACGCTATACCAAGGCGACAACGACATATTCGGCAAAGAGGCTATCGACACGTTGCTCAAGCGGTTGGAGGACGACAGAGGAAAATTCATCTGCATTGTCGCAGGATACACCGAAGAGATGCATCGCTTCATCAATTCAAACCCTGGATTAAAATCACGCTTCAACAAAACAGTCCATTTCGAGGACTACAACCCGGATGAACTGACACAGATATTCATGAACTTGGCACAGAAGAACAATTTCGTAGTGTCGCCACTTGCCCAACAATCGCTGAAACTCCATCTGGAGAAAGTGTATACCACACGCGACCACAATTTTGGCAATGCACGCGATGTACGCACCTTGTTCGAGAATGCCACGTCAAACCAAAGCAAACGCCTTGCCGGCACCACCGACTCACCGTCGTTCAGACAAGAGATGATGTATGAACTGACAGAAGAAGACATCATCGGCACGGGCAGAACCAAGGCCAAGACACTGGACGAGGTGTTGGCTGAATTGGACGATTTCATTGGTATGACCTCCATCAAGGAAGCCATCCGCAGATTGGCCGTACAGGCAGTATTCATCAAGCAACGCCTACAATTGGGTATAGGAACGGCCGAACCCATATCGCTCAACATCGTCCTTACCGGAAATCCCGGTACAGGAAAGACTACGATAGCACGCAAGATGGGAGAGATCCTGAAAGCCATTGGCATCCTGCCCACCGACAATGTGATAGAGGTTGACCGTAACCAAATGGTAGGGAAATACATGGGCGAAACCCCTAAGTTGGTCAATGCCCTATGCGACCGTGCCATGGGAGGAATCCTATTCATTGACGAGGCATATACCTTGTATGATGCAGATGGAGGAAGTGGAGACAAATATGGTAAAGAGGCGGTTGAGGCCTTGATGAAACGTATGGAGGACGATAAAGGGAAGTTTGTGGTGATTGCCGCCGGATACATGAAGGAGATGAACGCATTCATGCAAGTAAACCCCGGATTGGAAAGCCGGTTCACCCATCGCCTGCATATCGAAGACTATACTGAAGCTGAATTGGTCGAGATATTCAAGATGTTGACCAGGAAGAAGCAATATCTGCTGTCGGAACAGGCCGAAGCTGCCCTTATCGAACAGATACATGAACTCTTTAGCCAAAAGACACGTAACTTCGGGAATGCCCGCGAGATACGGCGTTTGTTCGATGCTACCATCCAGCAATTGTCGATACGTGTATCTGCTATCCCCGCCGACAGGCAGACACAAAGGGATTACCAATTGATAGAAATGCAAGACATACTGCGCGCGATGAGGAAGCAGGAGTAATAGTGAAGAACGAAGAGTGAAGAGGGGTGAACGTTCCTGCTCGAACCAATTTATAGAACCTGCCTAAAGAAAGACAGAAAAGAATTAAGATATATGATTTGCCCTAAATGTAAAGCAGAGATAGATACTGACTCGTGTTATTGTGACCAATGCGGACAAGAGATGCGCTATTGCCAGTCGTGCCGGAAGTTGGGAAAGGGTAACAGGTGTACGGCATGCGGTGGACGCATGGTGCCTGCCATTGAATATTTCAAGAATCCCGTACTGCCTGTAACGAGTGAAGTGAATAGCGCCTCATCGGGTGACGAACAGGAGACGGGTGCGGACATTGCCACCATCAAGGCACCGGCATCCATGCGGTTGGTGTTGTCCAACGGCCAGTTGGGTATTACAATAGAAGGTGTGGATGGGGCTGTTATCGGACGACGACATGGCATCTATCAATCCTTGTTCTCGCGTTTCCCTTACGTATCCGGCAGGCATGCCCAACTGCATTTCGACCCGAACATGAACAGGTGGAGCATCACGGACTTGCACTCGTCCAACGGCAGCAAGTACAACGACCAGCCTCTTCTGCCCGGTAAGCCGTGCATCCTTGAGAACGGTGCCACCATACAATTGGCGAATATCACGATGACGGTGGCGATAATATAAGAGTTCTGAGTTGTGAGTTATGAGTTGTGAGTGCTTAAAATTCACAACTCATAACCCATAACTCAAACTCACAACTCATAACTCAGAACTCTTAACTCAGAACTGTAAAAGATGAAACTATCCATCAGTGCACAAAGTCATGTGGGACTTGTGCGCACGAACAACGAAGACATGGTATTGATAGGCACCCGTCAGGTACGCGACGAGGTGTATGAGGTGGAGATTGCTCTCTCACACGACACGCCGTATGTGATTGCCTTGGCCGATGGCATGGGGGGGCACAATGCGGGTGAAGTGGCGAGTGAGGAGACGTTGAAGAGCCTCGCAGAGTTTGTCGGCACACTGCCTCGCGGACTGTCGGTGGAGGAGCTGACGGCGACGTTCGGCCAATGGATACGGGCGACGCACACCCACCTGCAACAGATGGGCGATGCCGACCCTGCCTGTGCGGGCATGGGCACCACGTTGGTGGGGATGTGCCTGTATGAGGGGAGGATGTATTGGATGAATTGTGGTGACAGCCGCATCTACCGCATGAGTGGAGGCGAGTTGCAACAACTGTCGGAGGACCACTCATACGAACGGCTGACGGGGCGGAAGGACTGTCCCAATGTGATTACCAACTGTGTGGGGTGTGGCGAGAGTGTGTACCTTGACATGTATCCTATCCTCCCTACGCATGGAGGTGATGAGGAGGGGACGGTGTATCTGCTCTGCTCCGACGGGTTGACTGACTTGATACCCGACGAACAGTTGTCGCGCTTCCTTCGGGCTGACCTCACGGCTCCGGCACTGGTGCGTGCCGCCCTTGGTGCTGGGGGGAGGGACAATGTGTCGGCTGTGACGGTTAAAGTGAAGAATGAAGAGTGAAGAATCCAATAGTCCGTACATTAGGATTCTTCGTTCTTCACTCTTCACTTTATTACAGCTTGTCTGCGTAGAGTGCCGCGATGACCTTCTGGTAGCGGTTTTCCAATTGTATATAGCTCTGTCCGCGTCGGACGAGCGATTCCATTTCCACAAAATATTCGTGCCAGGTGAGCTGGCCTCCCGCGAGTGCCTTGCCCAGGAGGGTGAAGGATTGGTGCATGAGGGGGAGGTCGTAGGCGTTCATGGCCTCACGGAGGCTATGTGCCTCGTTGTAGAGTGCCTGTAAGGTGGCTTCGGCGGTGAGGGTGATGTCCTCCTTGAAGAGTTGTGCACTGAGGGCGCGTGCCTGCGATGCCTTCACCTTGCTACGGTTGGCAAAGAGGGGGAGTGAGCCACCCACGACGAATCCGTTGAACTGTTCGGTGGGTGCTGTGTTGCGGCGATAGCCGAGTTGGAGGCGGGGCAACCATCCCTGTTTGTCGACAGTGACCTGTTTCTGTGCGGCACGGGTGACGGCATCGGCCTGCTGGAGTTCCTTATTCTGTGGGAGGAGTTCGTCGCAAAGGGTCTCGTAGTCGGGCAACGTGGGGGTGGCGGGATAGACATCGGTCACCATCCGGTCGATATACACGTTGGCATTCATGGCCAACAGCTGCTGTAGGGCTGCACGATGGGCGGCGGCATTGTCGGCCAGTTCAGTACGGATGGCCATGAGGTCGAGCTTGGCACGGTTGGCTTCGAGGGCTGTTGCGTCGCCCGACTGGAGGCGTGTGTCGCACAGGTGGGCGAGGCTGTCGGCATGGTGTTGCAGGAGGTGCAACAGGTTGGCTTCGCGGTTGAGTCCTATGAGGTCGAGGCAGAGCTGTTTGGCCTGCAACAGGACTTCGCGTCGCTCGACCATGTAGCTGCTCTCTGCCGCGTGGGCCTCCAGCTTGTTGGCCTTGCTACGTGCGGCGTAGGCTGTGGGGAAGTCGAAGCCCTGCACTACGGTCAGCTCGCTCTGCTGCTGGCTCGCACGATCGCTGTTGAAGAGGTGGGCATAGTTCACCTCGGGGTTGTCGAGGTTGTTCGTGGCCTTTATCTCGAGGACATCGGCCTTCAGTGCCTCGCGGGCTGCTTGCAGACGGCGGTTGTTCTGTTCAATCTGCCCCAATATGGGGGTGATGGGGTCGGCTGTCTGAGCCATAGAGACTGTCGCCAACATGAGGGAGAAGAGCCCCACTCCCGTACCCCTCCCTATATGGAGGGGAGTGAATAGTCTTTGTATCAGTTCGTATATATTCATATATTGGTTATAATTATTTACAATTTCACTACCATACATGAGTCGCTTCGGCGAGTTACCGTAGGTCACGACCATAACTTACCGTAAGTCGTGAGCATGGGTCACGGTTACTCTTGACGACGACTCACTGACATTCTCTGGAACACTCTGTTCATGCGGGTTTCAGGAGAGATGCCAAGAAATGGATGCTATGGCTACCGTTGTCGGTAATTATTTTATACATTTCACATCCTCGCTCACCCCTTGTCCCTGTGCATCATCCTATAAACAATCGGGATGACGAAACCGTTCAACAGGGTGGATGTCAAGAGGCCACCAAGGATGACCTTGGCCATGGGGCTTTGTATCTCGTTGCCCGGCAGGTCGCCGTGCAGGGCCAGCGGTATCATGGCGAGGGCTGACGAGAGGGCGGTCATAAGGATGGGGTTCAATCGGTCGAGCGAACCGTGGATAATGCTGTCGTGCAGACTCAAGCCCTCGGTTCTCAGACGGTTATACCCCGAAATAAGTAGCATACCGTTACGTGTGGCAATGCCGAAGAGGGAGATGAATCCGATGATGGCCGGGATGCTCACCTCGCCCGAGGTTATCCACAGCGCCACTACGCCACCGATGAGCGCCAGGGGCAGGTTAATCAGGATGACGGCACTTTCGCGGGCACTCTTGAACTCCATATATATCAGCAGGAAGATGCCTATGATGCTGAAGAGCGAGGCCAACAAGAGGGTGTTGGAAGCAGCCTGCTCGCTCTCGAACTGACCGCCGTACTCGATGTGGTACCCTTCGGGCAACGTGATGTGCGAGGCCACCCTGTCCTGTATGTCCTCCACCACCCCACGAAGGTCGCGCCCGCTGGTGTTCGCGCTGATGACGAGCTTGCGGCGCACATTCTCGCGGCTGATGCTGTTCGGTCCCATAACACTCTGCACCTCGGCCACATAGCTCAGGGGGATGCGCCCGTCGGGTGTGTCAATCATCAGCGAGCGGACATCCTCCATACGGTCGCGGCGGTCGCCGGACGTACGCACCACGAGGTCGAAACTCTTGCCTTCTTCATAGACTTGCGACACCACCTCTCCGCCCATGTTCACGCTGACAAACTCGGCAAACTCGGGCAGGGTCACACCATAGCGGGCCAACATCTCACGGCGAGGTACAATCTTCAGTTCCGGGCGCTCAATCTGCTGCTCCACGTTGAGGTCAGCAATGCCCTCCACATCAGCAATCGCCTCCTTTATCTCGTTACCCAAGGCATACATACGGTTGAGGTCGGTACCGAACAGTTTGATGGCAATGCCCGCCCGTGTACCACTCAGCATGGCATCGATACGGTGACTGATGGGCTGGCCTATCTCGATATTCGCCCCTACGAGTGTACCCAACTTAGCGCGTACCTCGGCCATCACCTCGCGGCGCGACCTCTCCGCCAACGTGAAGGGTGCCTCAATCTCCGACGTATTCACCCCCAAGGCATGCTCATCCAACTCCGCACGGCCGGTCTTACGAGCCACGGTCTCAATCTCAGGTACAGTAAGCAACAACTCCTCAGCACGACGGCCTATGCGGTCACTCTCCTCCAAGGATATGCCCGGCAACGAGCTGACATTGATAGTGAACGACCCCTCGTTGAACGATGGCAGAAAGCTGCGCCCCAACGTGAAGAACACAACCAATGTTCCGACAAAAAGGGCGACGACACAGGCCAACACACCCCGCTCGTGACGAAGCGCCCACTCCAACGCAACACGGTAATAGCGCTTCAGCCAGATACTCAAACGTGCCTCGCGCATGGTCTCCTCCTTGTCATGATTACCGCCCAACAGGTAGCTGCACAGTACAGGAGTCAACGTCAAGGCCACCAATGTAGAAGCAGCCAATGCCACTATAAAGGCAATGCCCAACGGCACCAGCATACGACCCTCCATACCTGTCAGGAAGAACAGGGGAACGAAACTCACTATGATAATCAAGGTAGAGTTCAATATTGGCATACGCACCTCGCGGCTGGCCTCATAGATAATGTTTATAGTTGACGAGTTGACGAGTTGACGAGTTGACGAGGCTTCTGTACCGCATGGCCTTGTCAACTTGTCAACTTGTACCTTGTCAACTAAGGCTGAAGAGGGGTTCCTCAGCCTCTTCCACACATTCTCCACATCCACAATGGCATCGTCCACTAACGACCCGATAGCTATCGCCATACCTCCCAAGCTCATGGTGTTGATAGTCAATCCCATGAAGTGGAGTGCAAGGACAGAGAATACCAAGGCCAACGGCAACGTGACAAGCGAAATCACCGTAGTGCGTACATTAGCCAAGAAGAGGGCAAGGATGATAACTACAAATATGGCTCCCTCAAGTAACGAGTTCTTCACATTACCGATACTACTGTCTATGAAGCGTGATTGACGGAATATGTCAGAATTCACCTGCACATCAGCAGGGAAGGTCTTCTTCATCTCCTCCAACGAGCGGTCTATGCGTTCGGTCAACTCCAACGTTCCCGTGTGGGGCTGTTTGGTGACGGTAATCAGCACCGCAGGCTTGCCCTCCACCGATGCACAACCAATCTTAGGCTCTTGAGCACCGATACGCACATCGGCCACATCGGCCAACGTGACGGGCACCGTACCCATACGCTTGACTACAGCCTTGGCTATCTCGTCCACATCGGTCGTGGCCACCATACCGCGCACAATATATTCGTTGCTATGCTCGTACATCACACCACCGTTGGTATTCACGTTCATTCCCCGTGTGGCGGCCAGCACATCATCAATGGTCACACCATAGTGTCGCATACGGGCAGGGTCAATCAATATCTGATACTCCTTGACATCACCACCCAACACGGCCACCTGTGCCACACCACCAGTGGAAAGAAGGCGCGGACGAATAGTCCAATCAGCCAACGTGCGCAGGTCAAGCATCGAGGTACTGTCTGCCGTCAAGCCGATAATCATCAACTCGCCCAAGATGGACGATTGAGGTCCTAACGTAGGTTTATTGACATTGTCGGGCAACTTCTCCGCAACGAGCGAAAGTTTCTCCGACACAATCTGTCGTGCCAAATAGATGTCGGTACCCCAGTCGAACTCCACCCACACGATGGAGAAGCTGTTGGTCGATGACGAACGCACGCGGCGGACATACGTCGCTCCGTTGACCGCCGTCTCGATGGGGAATGTCACCAATTGCTCCACCTCTTCGGCCGCCATACCGTTAGCCTCGGTCATCACAACCACGGTGGGGGCATTCAAGTCAGGGAAGACATCCACCTCGGTGTGGTATGTCGTGTAGAGTCCGCCTATCATCACAAGGATACTGGCCACCAGTACCAACAGACGGTTATGGAGTGAGAAATGTATGATTCTGTTCAGCATAATATATGAGTTAACGAGTTAACAAGTTGACGAGTTGACAAGGGTTATAATACAAGTTGACGAGTTGACGAGGGTATAGTGCCGGATGGCCTTGTCAACTTGTATCTTGTCAACTTGTCAACTAAAACCTTGTCAACTAATGTTCATGGCTATGTCCCGGTATCGCCTTGCTCACCGATGCCAAGCGCACATGGTAAGCACCTTGCATCACAATCCGTTCACCGGCATGTACACCACTGAGCAATTGCACCTCACGACCGTTGTCAGCTCCCAACTTCACTTCCCGACGGACATAGCACTCTTCGTCCAACTGTACATAGACAAAATAGATGCCCTGCTCCTCCGTCAGTGCCGTATGGGGCACAGTCAGCACATCGGGCATCTCATCGGACAAGAGCCATATCTCAGCGAACGAGCCGGGTACAAGCCCCTCCCTGTTGTCCATCGCGAAGGTTACGGGCAGATAGAAACTCTGTTCACCCGCCGTACGTCCATATGAGAGCAGACGACCATTCAACTCGTCCACTGCATTAACTTTATTGCTATAAGAGGTACGAAAGTTAGCCGAACGGATACGGCTGAGTGCTGCATAATGTTGTTCAGGTACATCGGCACGCAAGTAGAGGCGGTTATTCTTTGTTATAGTCAACAAAGGTTGTCCCACACTTACGTAGTCGCCCTCTTTTACCAGACAGTTCTTCAAGTAGCCGCTGATGGGAGCTGTCACACCTACCCCACCCTTCATTGGACGGTCGGCTTTCAGCGCTTCGTAGGTCAGACGGGCATTCTCGTAAGCCTCCTTGATGCGGATAAACTCCTTCTCCGACACAATCTTGTCATCCACCAACTTGGACGCACGCTCATACTCTTGCTTGGCTGCTTCGTAAGCAATACGCGCCCGTTCAGCAGGATTGCCATCGGCCATATTTTGCGATGAAACGGTCAGTAAGGTTGAACCCTTCCCAACCTCGATACCCTCGGTCAGTGTTCGGGCAAACGTCACTACACCGGCCACATTGGCCACCACCGTCTGTTGTTCTCCCTGAGCAGGAAGAATCTCTCCACTCACGGGTATCACCTGACGGAAACTTTTCGGAGCGAGCACTTCGGACACGATACCCGCCGCCTTCGCCTGGTCGGGAACAATGATTATCTCACCGGCATGACCTTCGTGGGCATGTCCGTTTGACGAAGAGTGTACGTGTCCATCATGTACCCCCTCAGCATGATGATGTGATTCGTGATTATGAACAGCATCATGCTCATGGCCGTTATGTGAATCATGGTCATGCCCTGCATGAATCACATGATTATCATCCTTATGCCCTTCGTGGTCATGCTCATCGTGATGATGTCCACCACAAGCCGTCATCATACAAAGTGCCATACTACAAGCACTGATTAATCCAGTAATATATCTCATATTCTATACGTTTTCTTAAAATCGCGCAAAGATAGTGATATACTTTTACAACTGAGTTGCAAAAGCCCTATATATTACAAAGTGCTTATGCAAGAGGAAGAGAAAGTAAAGGAAGAAGATAAAGGGCTTAATTGAGAGTTACTGCCTCAGTGATGGCAGTGTACTGCCAACGTACTGGCAGAGGACTGCCACGCTATTGGCAGTAAAGATTAGAAGCGACATGAACGGAGAAGAATGCCAATGCCACCATCGAAAGAATGCCAATCTTACGTGGGTAAGATTGGCATTCTTGTTCTATTTATACCAAAGGGGGAATCCCCAAGGATTATTGCAAGGCTCCCACCAACTCTTCACCTGTGAGCAGACGCTGTTCGCCAGTGGTCATATTCTTCAGCATCACTTTGCCTTCGGCCATTTCGTTTTCACCAACAATCGCCACAAAGGGAACAGCCTTGGCATTGGCGTATGCCATCTGTTTCTTCATCTTGGCACTATCAGGATAAATTTCAGCAGAGATGCCAGCACCACGCAAACGGGCAAGCAAGGGAAGGCTATATGCCATTTCTGCATCACCGAAGTTAACGAAGAGTACACGGGTGCCCGTAACGGCCTCTTTAGGATAAAGGTCGAGTTGGTTGAGCACATCAAAGATACGGTCGGCGCCAAACGAGATACCTACACCAGAGATGCCAGGCATACCAAAGATGCCTGTCAAGTTATCATAACGGCCACCACCAGTGATGCTACCAATCTGTACATCAAGAGCCTTTACCTCAAAGATGGCACCGGTATAGTAGTTCAATCCACGAGCCAATGTGAGGTCAAGCTCCACTTCGTTCTTCAAGCCAAGTGCTTGCAATGTATTGAGGATAAATTCACTCTCTTCCACACCCTTCAAACCCACTTCGCTGGTGGCAAGCACCTCTTTCAATGTAGCCAACTTCTCGGCATTGGTTCCGCTAAGCAGAATGATGGGTTGGAGTTTGTCGATAGCCTCCTGACTGATACCCTTGGAAGCGAGTTCGGCATTCGCGTTGTCAAGACCAATCTTGTCCAACTTGTCGATGGCCACAGTAATATCCACAATCTTGTCGGCCTCACCAATGATTTCGGCAATACCGCTCAAGATTTTACGATTGTTTATCTTAATGCATACACGGATACCAAAACGGGTAAACACGGTATCTACAATCTGCATCAGCTCTACCTCGTTGAGTAATGAATCGCTACCTACCATGTCGGCATCGCACTGATAGAACTCGCGATAACGTCCTTTCTGCGGACGGTCAGCACGCCATACCGGCTGAATCTGATAACGCTTGAAAGGCAAAGCCAACTCCTCACGGTGCATCACCACATAGCGGGCAAAAGGCACGGTAAGGTCGTAACGAAGTCCCTTTTCACAAAACTTGGAGGCCAACTTGGCGGCATTGCGTCCAAGCAGTTCCTCATCAGTCAACCCTTTGAAGTAATCGCCAGAGTTCTGAATTTTGAAGAGTAATTTGTCACCCTCTTCGCCATACTTACCCATCAATGTGGAGAGGTTCTCCATAGCGGGGGTCTCAATCTGTTGAAAACCATAGAGAGCATACACCTCACGAATGGTATCAAATATATAATTGCGCTTCGCCATCTCTACAGGCGAGAAGTCGCGTGTTCCCTTTGGAATACCAGGTTTTGCAGCCATTGTCTTATACTTGTATTATGAATAATTGTCAAAACTTATACGTGATACAAAAAAAGCACCACATTCAACATGCAGTGCTTTGCTTAGTGTGGGCGTTGACGGATTCGAACCGCCGACCCTCTGCTTGTAAGGCAGATGCTCTGAACCAGCTGAGCTAAACGCCCGAAGGAGTGCCCTTTCTTTTCAAAAGCGATGCAAAGGTAGAGGTTTTCTACGACGTGAGCAAACTTTTTGAAGACTTTTTTTATTTTATTTTTGCACCACATTCACAACCCTCTAATTTACACCATAGTACAAAAAAGCAAATTCTACTTTTCCATCTCCTCTACTTTACAAATAAATCATTTATCTCATATACCTTATTATATAATAAAAGGGTGCGGCTTATATTCAATCAGCACGCACCCTTTCATATCATTGAATCGACAAATACTACTTCAAATCAGCATAATGAAGCATGAACCAATAGGTTATCTGTTTTTCCGGCTTCAAGCTGACAGGTGTCTGTACAATCTGTACCAATCGATCATTGGCGTCAAACAGATAATTGTATGTATAATCCACATCCTCCAAGAAATAAGGATAACGAGCTCCTAACACACCAGCCAATTGAGCGTAACTATTCATAGCCAATTGCACATCGGCACGTGCATCCACCAACTGAGGAAGCACATTCAAGTCGAAGCTGTAATCGTTAGCCACATCAGAATATGCATACTGTGCATCGTAGGTTGCAGGATGTCCCTTTATCAGGAGTTCAGTCTTTCCCCAATCATAGTTGAACGATTGCTCACCGCCAAAGGTTGCATCCAGCACATATCCTCTGTTTGTATAGTGATAATTGTAATTATAGGTTTTGGATTCAGTACCCACATTACGATCCACAGAGCCAACTTGCACACGACCATCCCGCAAACTTGCCTCGAAACGGGTAACAAAAACACCTTCCTCAGGATCATTGCCTTCCCAGCGGTATGTAATGCTGTTCACCCCATGCGTATAACTGATTTCTTGCGAATTATATTCGGTACGTACACCACTGATACGACCTTTCCCGTCATACGTCAATTTATACTGAGCCTCTATTTGGAATGTTTCAGCCTCAGCCTTATACAAATCCACTTGCACAATCTCGCGCGAAGGTTTCTTGGGAGCATCATCATCGGAGCACGACACCATCGCAGGTACAATCGCCAACAACAGGAGTGTGGCATATTTACTATACTTTTTCATCATTTTATTCGTTTTAAAATTTATAATCGGGGCAAAGATAGCCATTTTCCCTTATTTGACAACCACTTTTGCGTTAAATCCTGACGAACGGACAATATAAATACCCGAATCGGACAGTGGGATACCAACTTCTTCACTTGAAGCCTTCACCTGAGCAACCAAAACACCGGTTGGAGTATAAACCGTCACAAGCTCTCCTTCGCAAACTCCCACAATCTTCAATCCGCCTGCAACAGCATATACCTGGACTGGTCCTTTGGCTTGCACATCTTCAACAGAGGCCAGCACTTCTGCAAAGCGTCTCCAACCCGGTGCCGTGTAGTACTCTTCATCAAAGCCATCCGGCAAAAGCAACAGACAATTTTCGGGTACACCATCGAAAGCGTTGTCCGCACATTCAGCCGGAGACAATCGATTACAACTTATCTCCCGTAAAGCTGAACAACCGGCAAAAGCATATTCGCCAACAGAACTCAAACGATTACTCAAACTTACACTCTCCAATTCCCTTGCATTATAGAATGCCCCATAACCAATGCTTGATAGGCGGAGATTCCCTGAAAACTCCGTCAGGAAAGAAGCCTCGCTGAAGGCGTAAGGCAATACGCGGTTCAATGTTTCAATTGCCACATATACCTCTGATGTCTTGGCACTCGGATAAGCCACCAATTCAGTTCCTGCATAATTGTAAAGCACGCCATCCTCCGTTTTGAAGGCCGTATTGCCCTCTGCAACCGTAAAGGAGTCGATTCCTGTACTTCCATAGAAAGGTGCATAACCAATCGTTTTAACCGAAGCAGGGATTTCCAATGTTTTCAGTCCACATTCAAAGAACGCATTGTCACCAATCGCTGTAATGGTATTGGGCAACTTAATATCCTTCAAGAAGAGACACCACTTGAACATCTCCTTACCTATTACATTATTCTCGGTCAGATAATTCTTATAATAGGGCTCACCACCTTCTACTATGCGACATTGACTGATATCCAAAGAATCTAATGGACAAGCCGTCATTGACATCACGCCTTCCTCTTCAATAATATTATTGCCGCCACTCAAATAACGCAATAATGCAATATCCGTACCATTAATTTCTCCACTCAATACAAGTTTGTCAGGACATGTATGAAACCTTACCAAATGATGCAGGAAACCGGCTCTCACATATTGTACTTGCGAATAATCTGCCTCTTGCACAGTTACCTGCATTTCTGCATACACAGTTTCATCCACCGCCGAAGTGGCACGAATAACAGTTGTACCCGCAGCATACGTAGCCAATTTCCCAGATTCAACAAAGGTTGCCACCTCCGTATTACTGCTTGTCCACACGATATCCTGCGAAGCGGCATCGGGATAGACATTTACCTTCAGATCAATACAAATGCCCGTATTCATCACAGTCTCCTCACATTCCAATACAATTTCTGAAGGAACGATTACACCATCTATCGGTGCAATTTCATTTTGATGAACAGCTACAGCATTACAGATTTCACCCGTCTCACAATCTATCAACAGACCAACAAGTGTCAGTTCTTTCCGATATTGGGGTTTAATCGTCAACGTATAGGAGTACTCGTCCGTTGTATTCACTTCGGCAGGAATACTTCCCTTCACTCCTCCCCAGGCATCGGCAGGATAAAATCCCGTAGCCATATATACTTCACTAAAGTTTGATGCACCATCCACCATGCCATGTTCCATTGCTACCAAAGCAAGACGCATATCCACTCCCGCTGCCTCATAGGCAAAACGAGTGTTAAGTGTCACGGTCACACTATCCTTGGTTTCGTTGGTATAGCGTGCCTTGGCATCCAACGACGCAATGGCCGGCCATTCTTTTATTTCCATGAAACTCCGTTTTATATCTACTGCCTTCTTCACAGTAAAATCTTGGCTACGGTTGGTCAGAGCAACTGTCCCAACGGGCAAAGAGAGCGAATCTATATAAGCAGGTAAAGAATGTCCCCACAAATCTGTCGCAGCTGTTATTCCAATGAATTGTCCTGAATACTGATTCGTAAGTTCTTGCAATGCTGCAAAATCTTCACTCGAGGCATCATCTCCGTTCAGTTCCACCACTACCCGACGTTCAAACTTCTCCGTCGGCTCAGCCAAGGTAAACGGCCATTCGCCCACAACAAACTCTTTATGCGACAATGGATCAACGTAATATGCCTGCAATATATAGTCAGCAGGAGTAGTCAGTCGGAATTCAACACCCAGTTCCTTACTATTTTCACTATAGATAAAATCCGATTCTTCATTTTCGGAAACAATCAATGTGTCGGCATTGTATTCCGAGAATTGAGGCCCATCCTTCAATTCGGGCAATTGCAACAGACGATACCCTATTGAACCTTCAAAATTCCATCCACCCACATTCTCCATAGCCAAACGCATTCTATACAATTTTCCAGGAAGAATGGCCGTAGGGAATGGTTGTGTCAATTTCGCGTCAAGCACCACATCGGATTGCGACGGTGCATGAAAGATGACCTGATTACCTTCCACCGTGAACGAGATTGCATACTGATAACAATCGTAATAATAGAGGAACTGATTCCATCCAAGGTTGTCCCCTCCATACACTACCCGAAGTTCATAATCACCTGCAACTGTTTCTTTTGGAATAGAGACAGGGACAGACATTGATTTACCCAAAAAGGCATTCAATGAAAAATCCATCGGCTGTCCTACAATGCCTACAAAAGTGCCTTCCTTGTCATACATTCCGATGGCAAGTTGCGTATCTACAGATTCGGGGCCAAAATTCCATATATTTGCAATTTGGACATAGAAATTCCGTCCCAACGAAGTTTGGCTGGTATTGGTATTGAATCCTTTGCGCATCAACAACACCGAATGGTTCAGATTGTCCTCCTCCCCGTCTACCGCCGGTTGTATACCAACAATGGCCACATGGTCAGCATTGAAGTTGCCCATACCACCACCAATACCCGGCATGGGCGGATTCAAGGCATTCAAGAAATAATATCCATTGCAATGTCCGCTCCATCCCCAATTGAAGTGGAAATAATTATTGCTTTCATCGATACCGTCGCATACAAAAGCATGTCCCATGGACATATCTTCAGCAAAACCTCCGTAATAGACGGGGCGACCATTGTCCAACTCCCTGCGGATGCGTTCCTTCCACTCTGCAGTTGACATGGTATTACGCACCAGATACTGCATCTGTTTGCTATACTTGAAGTGTGTATACAACGAACGGTAAATATACACATTCTGTGCACCACTCTCGTATCCATACTGCATCTCAGACGCTACACCCACATCGTACATCAGTTTGGCCACTGCATGACATTTCTCCTCAGGATAGCTTACCCCATAATCATAGGTATCAAGCATATTCCCCCAATCGTAACGGCTTTGTGAGAAATCTATGATTTTTCCATCGAACACCACACTGCCCTCACCCGTCTCAGGCCATTCATGATGTCGCATAATCTGTGCTATGGCTGTAGCAGCACACCCTGTGGCACAATTCTCCACAGCATCGAAGGGCGGACAGAGGTTGTTATAAGGTTCTGCTTGATCCCAATGTGCCTGCACCAACGGCTCTACGGCAATCGTAATGTCTATCCCCAAATCAGGAGCCGGTTCCAAATAACGGGCACCCGAACGCACTTGCTGAATATAGGCACAATACCCACGCAACCACTCCTTCACCTGCACAGGCATTCGCTCATCTATCGCAAACTGTCCTTTGTCCGAGAAAGCCAAAATAGGCAATGTCGTATCCTCGGCCGACACGATTACAAACCCATCATCGAAGCCATAATTGTACACATAAAAAGCGGGAGATTCAGCACTGCGCGAACCTGTGTGTTCAGCCATCCCTGTATACACCAAAGCAGGAGACACTACACTGCGTGCTCCCCCTTTACGAAAATCTTGTGCAATCCTACGGGCCTGTTCTTCGGTCAATACCTCGGCCATAATGGCTACAGACGAAAGAAGCCCACAAAGAAGCGTTACTATTATTCTCTTCATAGCTATAGTTTTTCCTTTTTCTCAACTTGTAAACTTGAAGCTACAAAGGAACAAATAATTTTCGTATTAGCCATCAAGAAGTTGGCTTTTTTTCGATTTTATCGCCATACACCCATGCCATCATCTCCTGTTTGTCGTTTTGGCGGATATAATGAAAGAAGTTATGCAAGTGCAAACCGAATCCCTCTGCCCCCATCCATGTCACCGCACATGAATAAAGTCCGCTAAGAGCAACAGCCATCCGCCGGTCAAAGTGAACCAGAGATACATCGTTCAAAGGTACGATACACTTGCTTATCAAATTGGCCAACAAACCTTTATCCATAGCCAGGTAGCTTCCACTCAAGCCATGAGGTTCCCAAAAGTCATCATCATCGTCGCACTTGGATGCATAGATGCCCATGATGGCCACAAACAGCATCACCATCTTCTGTTCAAAGGTGTCGTGAACCCAATGCAGATACACCTGTTTACGCCATTCGGCATCATTACCACACACGCTTTCGAGTTGGCAAAGATAGGCTTCACTATCAAAGCGCCGTCCTGTTTTGAAACATTCACTTACCTCCGAACTTGCGTAAGAAAGGAAATCCGACACCTCCTTTTCATCCAATTGTAACAACTGGGGCACATGCTGTTGCAGAAAATGCAAGCAAGATTGGCGCAAAGTAAGGTAAGATTCCCTATTGAAGACGAAGTCGGACTCCATCAGTACACTCCATAGATTTATATTCATAACTTATCCAGTGTTTTTAATTATTAACAAACATACCGGACTTTTGTTTAGCGACGTTAAAAAAAACAGGCACGGATTACACGGACGGCACAGTCTTATTTGAAACTGTGCAATCCGCGTAATCCGTGCCTAATATATATAAGGTATAGGATTAATCCTCAATGCGAGCCAACTTCACGGTGAAGTGGCGCATCAATTCTGTTTCCCATACAATCTTCACACCGTGCTTGATGCTGTCGCGACGATCATACACGTTCTTCAACGCAGCGGCAATCACATCCATGTGGTTGTTGGTATAAACACGACGGGCGATGCAGAGGCGCAACAGGTCGAGACCTCCGAAGCGGTTTTCGCGAGTCACAGGGTCGCGGTCGGCCAGGATGTAACCGATTTCGCATCCACGCACACCGGCTTCCAGATAAAGCTCGATAGCCAATGTCTGAGCAGGAAACTCTTCCTTAGGTACGTTGCTGAGCACCATATCGGCATCCACAAAAAGGGCGTGTCCACCCACAGGACGCTGGTAAGGGATACCATACTCGTCCAACTTGGCGGCCAAGTACTGCACCTGACGGATGCGGGTTTCGATATTGTCCAATTCGGTATTCTCGTCCAGACCTACGGCCAAAGCAGCCATATCACGACCGTTCATACCGCCGTAAGTCAAATATCCTTCGAAGGGGATGCAGAAACGCTTGGCACCTTCGTACCAATCCTCGTGACGGGTAGCGATGAAACCGCCCATGTTCACGATACCGTCCTTCTTGGCACTCATGGTCATACCGTCGGCCAAATCGTACATCTCTTTCACGATTTCCTTGATGGTTTTGTCAGCATAACCCTCCTCACGGGTCTTGATGAAGTAGGCATTCTCTACGAAGCGGGCAGAGTCGAACACCACGCGCTTGCCATACTTGTCGGCCAAGACACGCACTTCGCGCAAATTCTGCATTGACACGGGCTGACCACCGGCAGTATTGTTGGTGATGGTGATGATGATGAAAGGAATCTTGTCAGCATGTTCAGCCAACGCCTTCTCCAACTTCTTGGGGTCTACATTTCCCTTGAAGGGTACTTCCAACTGAGTATCCTTGGCTTCATCTACCGTACAATCAAGGGCAGTAGCTTTACGGCTCTCGATGTGTCCCTTGGTGGTGTCGAAGTGTGAGTTACCAGGCACAATGTCGCCATTCTTCACCAAGTGGCTGAACAATACATTCTCAGCAGCACGACCCTGGTGGGTGGGGATAACGTATTCAAAACCTGTCAATCGGGTGATGGTATCCTTCAACTGGAAAAACGAAGCCGAGCCGGCATACGCCTCGTCGCCCATCATCATGGCGGCCCACTGGCGGTCGCTCATGGCACCCGTACCCGAGTCGGTCAAGCAATCGATGTACACTTGGTCTGATTTCAACTGAAAGAGGTTGTAGTTTGCCTCCTTAATCCACTGTTCACGCTCCTCACGTGTACTCTTCTTGATGGGCTCAACCATCTTGATTTTCCACGATTCTGCAAAAGGTATTTCCATAATGATTTATTAAGATTTATGTTACATTAAAATTGTGGCGCAAAGGTACAACTTAATATTGGAAAACCGAACGAAAGCAGATAAAATTGTCAGCAATTGAAGAGAAGGATGTTTTACTACGCGTTGTAAGCACATTTACCATGCGTAGTAAATACATTTACCACGCGTGGTAAACCCACTTACCACACACAGTAAACCCATTTACCAGACGTGGTAAACAGATTTACATAACAATGTAACGCAGATGTAAATGCAATAGATTACTTATCAACTGATTATAAAATCAGCTAAACAACTCCTTCAACACCTCCAACGAACGTAATTGAGGGAAAGAGGGGATATGGAGGCGGTAGAAGTCGTTCAACACCTCGAGGCAACGAACACGCTGCTGGCGGTTGAAGGCAAAGAGGTGCATGGTCTCGTAATTCATGCGCATCAGGCGAGGGATGAACGCCGCCTCTTCGGGACGGAGATAATGGCCATGCATCGGCGGACGACGACAGAAACATGCATTCAACAAATCAAAACAGTCTCCCACCAGATAATCCTCCAAATTAGGATAAAGCCCCAGAAAACGCGACAAACGCATGAGAAACACCAAATGAAAGTTGGCCACACTACGCTCCTCGCAAGCATCCAACCAGCGGATGGAGTTCGTCAAATAGGCAAACAACGGACGATTGGCCCCCTCCTCGCGCAAAGCATGATAAAGGAATTCGCCCAAGAACAGGGCGATGGCCGATTTGAAAGGGTCAACCGGAAGAGAATAAAACGGATACGACGGACGGGCTTCGGTGATGCGACGCATCTGAGCAGTATTCCTACCCTCAGCCTCCAACTCCACCAAAGCCAACGGATGAAACAACGAAGAGCGGACACCCGAACTACGCGCGCGCGATACCTTAATTATATATGCACACCGTCCTTGACTTTCGGTGTACACATTCACAATGTGGGAAGTATCATTATACTTCAAACAATGAAGCACGATGGCGGCCGTTTTTTCTTGCATGGTTGCTTTGACTTTTACGATTGCAAAACTACAAGAAAAATGGTAAAACCGCAAGATTTTGCCACTCTTCTTTAAAAAGTACATTTTGAGACAAAATTCCTACAACATCATTTTTGCTTGAATTTCAATAATATAAGCAACAATTTTAATAAGAACTGAAAAAATAATCAGAAAAAAGTTTCTGGAATGTTTTGCTGATTCAAAAATTCGCCGTACCTTTGCATCCGCAAATGAGAAATAAACCTCACTTGCACCGCGAAAGTGGTTTCAGGATGGCCCGTTCGTCTATCGGTTAGGACGAGAGATTTTCATTCTCTAAAGAGGAGTTCGACTCTCCTACGGGCTACTAAGTAACAAGATTAAAGAACAAAATTTAAGAGATTAGTCGAGATGGCAAATCACAAATCATCAATCAAGAGAATCAGACAAGAGGAGAAGAGAAGACTCCACAACAGATACTACGGTAAGACAATGCGTAATGCTGTTCGCAAGTTGCGTGCAACTCACAGCAAGGAAGAAGCTGTAGCATTGTATCCCAAAGTACAGAAGATGTTGGACAAGTTGGCAAAGAACAACCTTATCCACAAGAATAAGGCTGCCAATTTGAAGTCTAAGTTGTCTGCACACATCAGCAAGCTCGCTTAATTTACAGCAGAGATCAGTTCCGCATAGACGGATTCAGAAAGGCCATACCTTCAACAAAGGTATGGCCTATATTTTTATATTCACTTTTTTCAATAGATTGTTTCATAATTTCAACACTTTGCTTATATTTGCAGCAAATAAGCCGAACTAACATAACCCAAGATAAAAGAAACCATGTACAAGAAATCTATTCTCCCCGTAATGCTCCTGCTGATGAGCAGCACCGCCTTTACACAGAAAAAGTATGAAATGGGAAATCCCAATGACGAAGCCAACTACGGTTATCTGAAGGATTACGCTCCATTAAAGAATTATATCGATACCGAGAAGTATCCCAACTTCAAATTAGGTATCGGTACCACCGTAAACGACTACCTGAACAACTCCAACGTAAAAGGTTTCACCAACGACAACTTTACCGAAACCGTGGCCGGAAATGCCATGAAGATGGCCAGTTGCGTGGGTAGCGACGGAAGCATGAACTTCACCCAAGTAAAGAACTATGTCAATGCTGCCACCAAAGCCGGCCTTGCCGTCTATGGCCATACGCTTGCCTGGCACGCACAGCAACCTAATGCATGGCTCAACAGTTTGATTAAGGATATACCCGCTGAGCCTTTTGAAAATCCCGACACCATGGTGTATGTGACGGTGAAGTCGAAAGATTTCCGCACTGAACAGAGTGTGGGATGGACAGCCGACAAAACCCAATACGGCTTCAGCATCAACTACTCCGCCACTGACGGACTCCACCTGAAGACCACCAAAAAGGTCAACTCGTGGGAAGTGCAATTCGTCGCCTTCGACGGTATCCCCATGGAAAAGGGAAAGACCTACAAAGTGACCATCACCGCCAAAGGTAGCAGCCAAGGAAAGCTCTACACCAAATTGGGAGACTGGGGACAAGGGGTGAATGTCAACACCACCTTCACCACCGAATGGAAAGACATCGAACTGATTTACAAGAACTCCACCGCCGGCAGCTTCCTCCTCTTGCAATGCGGCGACTTCGTGGGCGACCTCTACATCAAGAGCATCAAAATGGAAGAACCCGTCGGTGCCATGAAAATCAATGAACCGCGTCGCTACATCAGTGTGGAGACTACGGCTAAATCATCGGATGTATGGGATAATCAATTCTGGATTGTTAGCCCTTCCACCTTTGCCAAGGGAGCGAAATATGAGTTTAGCGCCGATGTACGTGCTGACAAGAACGCCAAGGCTTCGACACAAATCCACACCTCACCAGGTAGTTATGTTGATTATCAAGCAATTGGCGACATACAATTCACCACCGAATGGAAAACGGTAAAGGTTAGCGGCACATTGGCTGCGGCAGGTCAGTCGATTGCATTCAATTTGAGCGAATTAGCCGAAGCCAACACTTATTATTTCGACAATGTAAGCTTCAAAGTAAACGGGGTAGAAAAAATGAAAAACGGCACTTTCGACGATACCGATCTCAGCACATTCAAGATGAGGAAGTTGGGAGGAGGTACTATTGCTCCCACCATCAAGGAAGAGGCTTTCTATATTCAACTTCCCCAAAGCACACCGCTCACCGCCCAACAGAAGCGCGACACTCTCGTGTGGGCCATGGACAAGTGGATTAAAGGTATGATGGAGGCTTGCGATGGCAAGGTGAAATCGTGGGACGTAGTGAACGAAGCTATCTCCGGCGGTGGCGATGACGGTAGCGGCAACTACACCCTCCAGCACGCCAACGGTTCGAACGACTTCTTCTGGCAAGACCACATGGGCGACCTCGAGTATGTACGTAGTGCCATCCGCTCAGCCCGCAAATATGGTCCCGAGGACATCAAGCTCTTCATCAACGACTACAACCTCGAGAGCGACTGGGACGGCAACAAAAAGCTGAAGTCCCTCATCAACTGGATAAAGAAATGGGAGGCTGACGGAGAGACATACGTGGATGGCATCGGCACCCAGATGCATATCTCCTACTACGCAAACTCTTCTACCCAAAAGAGCAAGGAGAATGCCATCGTGCACATGTTCAAACTGATGGCAAACAGCGGAAAACTCGTGCGCGTCAGCGAATTGGACATGGGCTACAACGATGCGAGCGGCAACAGTGTGTCCACCTCGAAGATGACCGAAGCGATGCACCACAAGATGGCCGACTTCTACGAATGGATTGTGAAGAAATACCTGGAAATCATTCCTCCAGCCCAACAGGCCGGCATCTGCTTCTGGTGTCCCACCGACTCACCCACCAACAGTGGTTGGAGAGCTGATACACCCGTAGGAATCTGGACACTCGACTATTACCGCAAGCATGCTTATGCAGGCATTGCCGAAGGTCTTGGCGGTGTCAACATTGCAGGCATCGAAGACATCACCTGTGACGAAGTAACCGCCGACAAGGCCCGCACATTCAACGGCATCTACACCATCACCGGTGTACGTCTGCCCGAGGAGACCATCTTCTCTGAACTGCCTCACGGCATCTACATCATCAATGGCAAGAAGGTGGTGAAATAACATTCATCGAAATAAATTATTTAGAACACAGAGACACGGAGACACAGAGATGGCCTATTTGGCACTACAAAAAGAAAAAACTCTGTGTCTCTGTGCCTCTGTGTTCTAAATAAATAATTCATTTCGATGAATAGTTACCATTTTGCTTACATTCTGTTAATATATATTAAAATGGGGGGGGGGTAATTGTCAAGCAAGATATATTGTATACCTTTGCAATCAAAGAACTTATTAAAGAACAAAAAAAGAAATTTTATAACCCGAAAAGAATATGCAGAAGAGAACATTCCTTGCAATTGCGCTTCTCCTTGCAGTGCTGACAACAGGACAAGCGAAGAAGAAACCCATTGTGTGGGAAGAGCCCACTACAGAGTATGGGACCAGCTATGGTGACGGATATTTCAACACTACCCTTGACGTAACAAAGGTGGAATTGAAGAAAGACGAAACCGTGGTGTATATCACAGTCAGCCAGCGTTCGGACTACCCCGATTTCCGTTTCCAGTTCGTCGGTGACACTTACCTGAAGGCAGGGGAGCAACGCTATGCCCTCGTTTCTGCCGACGGCATAGAGCTTAACACGTATGTGCAGACAGACAAGGAGGGAAAGCGCGACATAGCGTTCCACTTCCAACCATTGCCCCAAGACACCAAGTCGTTCGACTTCATTGAGGGCGACGGTGAACGTGCATTCCAAATCAAAGGCATCAAGCCTGTGGAGGAACGATGGAAACAACTGTTCCCGTCGTATTGGCGCAACGGGCAGGGCGACTGGACGATTGCCTTCCTGGAAGATTGCGCCATCTACGACTGCAAGTTCTGGAACTACAAGCAATGCGACGTGAATCCCAAGACGGGTGAAGCGGAGATGACCCTCAGCAATGGCAACAAAGAGTTGAAAGTAGTGGTAGGCAAAAACAAGAAAGGCGCACGCACCATACAGATTGGGGCAGAAAAGGCCCTTTATTCCATGATTACCAGCCGATTCATGCCCAACTACCCGACCAAGGACACACGTACGGACTTCGTCAACACGGATTACAAGGTAGATACAGTAACCGTAGTTGGTTGGATTAAGGATATGCCCGAGCAATACAAGCAGGAAAAGACTCTCGAATTTGCAATCAATAACTTCTTTACGGACGAAGAGGAATCTGTCTATGCTGACTTGGACGAACAGGGACGATTCACAGCAAAGATTCCTGTATTGAACAGTTCGGAAGTCCTTATCGATTGGAGCCGTTGCTTCATCCGCACCATGTTCGAAGCGGGCAAGACATACTTCCTGCTCTACGATTTCAAGGAGGGGCGCCGCTACTTTATGGGTGATGACTGCCGCTTGCAGAACGAGTTGTTCAAATATCCGCTCGATTGGAAATCTGTAAGATTGGAGAAACGTGTTGATAATCTTGACTCATACATAGCCTCTGTAGATAGCCTCATCAAGGCACAGTTTGCCTATATCGACGAACTCTGTCTGGCTCATCCCACACTATCAACCCGTTTCAACAAATTCAGGAAAGGTCACACATTGATGATGCAGGCACGAGACTTCGGCCAGGCACGCTTCGGAACACCCAACGGTCAATTACCGGAAAATGCCCGCCGCTATGCTTACGACACGTTCTGGACAAAGATGGAGCACCCCTATACGCTGCACCGCGATCTCAGAAGTTTTCTGAAAGACTACATCAACGATATGCAAGGACGCGTGATAAGGTTATCATGGAATATTCTGGACCATTTGGATGAAATAGCCTCGAACGACGAGGAATTGGCATTGCTTAACCGTTATAAAGAGTGGTACAATGAAGCCACGGAACGCATTAATGTTGCACCGACTACAGAAGAGAAACAACGCATAGCAGATGAGTTAAATTCCACCAATGCCGAATTTCTGGACAGCGTAACAAAAATCCTGAACAGCCCACGAACCAGCAAATTAAGAAGTGGAAAGTTCCTAATTGAAAGGATGAAGACAAACCTTCATAGACTTGATTCATTACAAGTAGATCCATTCATCAAGGATGTACACCTATCGATGATGGCCTATGATCATATTGATGCCACACGTACCTTGTTACTCCCTGAAGCAATGGACACACTGAAGGCATTGGTCAACCATCCGTATGGTATTGAGATGGTAGAAAAAAGAAACAACTACTATCTAGCCATCGAAAACCGCGAGTTTAACAAATTGGTTCTCAAATCGTCGGATCATCTGGCCGGTATCTCGGAAGGCGAGGAACTGCTGAAGAAAATCATCGAACCCTTCAAAGGCAAGTTCGTACTGCTCGACGTGTGGGGTACATGGTGCGGCCCTTGTAAGGAGGCTCTCTCTCACTCCACGGAAGAGTATGCCCGACTGAAGGACTACGACATCGAGTTCCTCTATCTTGCCAACAACAGTCCGATGGAATCATGGGAGAACGTCATCAAGGAGTACAACGTGAGTGGCGACAATGTCACCCACTACAACCTTCCTCGCCAACAGCAGAGTGCCATCGAGAGCTACCTCGGCATCCATGCATTCCCCACCTACAAGCTGTTCGACCGCGAAGGGAACTTGTTGGACATCAAGGTAGATGCCCGCAACCTTGACTATTTGGAAAGTTTATTGCAAAGTATGGAGTAAAGAAGCTGTATTGCGTATCCCCCTACACAATTAACTCCGTTCGCCTATCGTGTTAACTCGGTTCGCGAACGGAGTTAATTGTATAGAACAGTGAAGTCCACTGATAATTTATCACAAATTGACATTTCATTTTTTTATAGCAAGAAAACGTTCTTTTCTTTGCTCATTTGCGCGAAAATGTGTATCTTTGCTTGCTTTCTGTACGTAAGAGGAACAACTCGGGAGAAAGCGCAAGAAGTAGAGATTTAACAAGCAAAAATAAAATGGCTGAAGAACAAGAATTATTGAACAATGGGGCGGACTACTCCGCCAGTAACATCCAAGTGTTGGAAGGCTTGGAGGCTGTGCGCAAACGCCCTGCCATGTATATCGGAGATACCGGTGAAAAGGGTTTGCACCACTTGGTGTATGAGGTAGTTGACAACTCTATCGACGAAGCCCTCGCCGGATATTGTACCCACATTGAAGTGACCATCAACGAGGACAACTCCATCACCGTACAGGACAACGGACGTGGTATCCCCGTAGATATGCACCCGAAAGAGCATAAATCGGCTTTGGAAGTGGTAATGACCGTACTGCATGCCGGTGGAAAGTTCGACAAAGGCTCCTATAAGGTATCAGGAGGTCTGCACGGTGTAGGTGTATCGTGCGTGAATGCCCTTTCAACCAAAATGATTACCCAAGTGCACCGCGACGGCAAGATTCACCAGCAGGAATACGCTTGCGGAAAGCCCGTGACGGCCGTAGAGGTGGTGGGAGAAACAACCATCACCGGTACACGTCAGCAGTTCTGGCCGGATGCGGACATCTTTACCATTACCACAGAGTACAAGTACAACATCCTGCAGGCCCGCTTGCGTGAGTTGGCTTACCTGAATGCGGGTATCACCATCACGTTGACTGACCGTCGTGAAAAGGACGAGGAGGGAAACTACAAGCAGGAGGTATTCTATTCAGAAGAGGGATTGAAGGAGTTCGTACGCTTCCTCAATTCGTCATATGACAAGCTGATTGAGGATGTTATCTACATCAACACAGAAAAGCAGGGCGTACCCATTGAATGCGCCATCATGTACAACACCTCGTACCGCGAGAATCTGCACTCATACGTGAACAACATCAACACCATCGAAGGTGGTACACACGAGGCCGGTTTCCGCATGGCATTGACCCGTACACTGAAGAAATATGCCGAGGACAGCAAGGCGTTGGAAAAAGCCAAAGTGGAAATTGCCGGTGAGGACTTCCGCGAAGGACTGATTGCCGTCATCTCGGTAAAGGTGGCAGAGCCTCAGTTCGAGGGACAGACCAAGACCAAGTTGGGAAACAACGAGGTGATGGGTGCCGTACAACAGGCCGTAGGCGAAGCACTGGGATACTATCTGGAGGAACACCCGAAAGAAGCTAAGGTGATTGTGGACAAAGTGGTATTGGCTGCTACAGCCCGTATCGCCGCACGCAAAGCACGCGAAAGCGTACAACGCAAGAGCCCGATGAGCGGTGGAGGACTGCCCGGCAAGTTGGCCGACTGCTCTTCATGCGACCCGGAACGTTGCGAACTCTTCCTCGTCGAGGGTGACTCGGCCGGTGGTTCGGCCAAGCAGGGACGTTGCCGCGAATTTCAAGCCATCCTGCCTTTGCGAGGTAAGATTCTGAACGTAGAGAAAGCCATGTGGCACAAGGCTTTTGAAAGCGACGAGGTGAACAACATCATCCAGGCCATGGGTATCCGCTTCGGTATCGACGGTGAAGACAGCAAGGTGGCCAACATCGAAAAGATCCGCTACAACAAGGTTATCATCATGACCGATGCCGACGTCGATGGACGACACATCGACACCTTGGTAATGACACTCTTCTACCGCTATATGCCGCAACTTATCCAAGGCGGACACCTCTACATCGCCAACCCGCCGCTCTACCTCTGCAGCAAAGGAAAGGTAAAAGAGTACTGCTACAGCGAAGAGGATCGCTTGCGCTTCATCGAGAAATACGGTGGCGGCAACGAAGGCGGTATCCACACACAGCGATACAAAGGTCTTGGTGAAATGAATCCTGAACAACTTTGGGAAACAACCATGAACCCCGAAAACCGCGTGCTGAAGCAAGTAAGCATCGAGAATGCAGCCGAAGCTGACTACATCTTCTCCATGCTGATGGGTGACGATGTGGCTCCCCGTCGCGAGTTCATCGAGAAGAATGCCACATACGCGAACATTGACGCATAACGTTTTGACAATAAATAATAATTAGGCGCGGATTACGCGGATAACACGGAATAAGAAACCGTGAATACCGCGTAATCCGCGCCTTTTTATTCTTCTTTTAGAACACAGAGGCACTAAGGCACAGAGATTAAATTCATAGTTTAAAACCATGCGGTCGTTTTTAACAAAATCTTAGACCTTGAGCCTTAAACGTAACTATTCAGCGAAACAAATTATTTAGAACACAGAGGCACAGAAACACAGAGTTTTTCCCTTTTTCAGTGACAAATATATCTTCTCTGTGTCTTTGTGTCTCTGTGTTTTAAATAATAGTCTCCGTGTCTCTGTGTTCCAAAAATGAAATTCCTTAGAATCTTACATACACCTGCATTTGCAGCATGTGGTAAGTCTTGTCAAGTGCGTTGTCGTCACAGAAGTTGTAGCCACCTTGGAAAAGGAGATTCTTGTCGAGCCAATAGTTAAGGGCTATGCCGTAGAGGCTCTTCTGGGTATCGGAAGTCTTGTCGTCGCGATAGACATCCCACTTGCCGTAAATCTTGAACTGGTCGCCCACGGGCACTCCCACAGCAGCATACCATCCGTCAGCCTCGTCTCCCAGACTGGTATTGCTGACACTCTTGCCTTTGGAGGTAATATACTCAGCACGGGCAGTCCAGTCAGCTTCGTACTTCACGCCGAATGCCATACGGTCGCGGTCAACAGTCATACCTTTGCCAGTGTATTTACCTTTCCATCCGAAGGCACCAATCTGAAGATTCTTGAAGGGAGAAAGCCAAAGACCACCAATGATGTCCTTGTTCTCGTTGGCATCCTTGTGGTTTATGCCCTGTCCGTTATATACCCCCACCTGGTAGTGCAAAAGGTTGTGTTCATCACTGCCCACAGGGAAAAGGTCGCCCTGAAGCATGAGGCCCAAATCGCGACCACCGCTTGCATGTTCGCCGCAACGGTCGTTCATTCCTGCCAGTTTTGTTATTATCTGCGCATAAGAACCGAATCCCACAGTCCATGGATTATAAGGGTTCTCAAAAGTGAAGACACGCTTCATCTGTCCGAAGCGGACATTGAGCCATGAATATTTCACCCACTCGGCATAAGCGTCAATCACACGGGGGCCTTTATCTACACCGGGTGCTCCGGCCATCTCTGCCTGGAGACGGTACTTGAAATCCTTGGCCACAGTACCGTTGACATAAACACGGGCATAACGCAGGTTGAAACCTGCCGTCTTATTCACATCCTCATCGGTGTAATAGGAATAGTCACCCACGATATAACCACCGAACTTAGCAGTAATAGGGGTATCCTTCAACTTAGGGAGTTGTGCCTTGGCCACTTGACCAATGCCGCACATCATGGCCAACAAAGCCATTGAAACAATTTTCTTCATCTCTTTAATTCTTGTTATGTCTATTATATAAAAGGAAAAGATTCTTTGAATCACGAAGAACAACATCTTGACTATGAAAGTCAGCGCCGTGACTTTGAGAGTCCATGCATTGACTTTGAAAGTCCATGCCCTGATTCTGAAGATACGTATCTTATAGTTTGAAGAACCGTATCTTGAGGCTTGAAGATTACCAATCTTATGTACGAAAGAATAGTATTCTTCAGCCGGAAAGAATGTATTCTTATTTCAATAAAAAAGGCTCACGCTTGATTGAGCGCGAGCCTTTTTATTTATAATTTATGATTATGCTTCTACGTCACCACCTCTTTCCTTGCGGCTCATTACGCGGTAAGCGATAGGAGCAGCAATGAAGAGTGAAGACAATGTACCGAATACAACACCGAGAATCATAGCGAATGCGAAGCTACGGATGCTGTCACCACCAAGGATGAAGATACAGAGCAACACAATCAATGTACTGAGTGAAGTATTGATGGTACGTGCCAAAGTAGTGTTCAATGATTCGTTGAACAACTGGAACTTGTTACGCTTGGGATAGAGACCGAAGAACTCACGTACACGGTCAAAGATAACCACCTTATCGTTGATTGAATAACCGATAGCAGTCAAGATGGCACCGATGAATGTCTGGTCGATTTCCAAAGACATGGGCAACCAGCCGTAGCACAATGAATACATACCGAAGATGAGGCAAGTATCCACAGCCAAAGCGGCCACAGAACCTACAGAGTAAGCCACATTGCTGAAACGAATCAAGATGTAAACGAAGATAGCAGCCAAAGCCAAGATAACTGACCAAACGGCTGAAGTCTTGATGTCGTCAGCAATAGAAGGACCAACCTTCTGTGAGCTGATGATTGAACCACCGGCACGATTATCACGGTCGATGAAGATTTCGAGTGTTGTGCCCTCACCCAACAAATTGCCATCCTTCAAAGATTCATAGAGGAATGCTTCGATTTCAGAGTCAACATTAGCTCCGTCATCATTTATGCGATAGTTGGTTGACACACGGATAGTGCGGCCATCAGTACCCAAAGCGATAGCGCTTACGTTAGCATCAGTAATCTTCTGAGCAAGAAGTGCACGCACTGTCTCGGGCTGTACCTGTTGTTCGAACTGAACCACGAAGTTACGTCCACCTGTGAAGTCGATGCTCTGACTCAAACCACGAAGTGCGAATGAAACAACGCAAATTACAATAGCAGTACCAAAGATAGCGAATGACTTCTTGGCAGAACCCATGAAGTTGAACTTGGTACCCTGCATCAGGCTCTTAGAGAGGTTGGTAGTGAAGGTCAAGCCCAACCACTTGTCCTTACCCATACGCCATTCGTAAACGATACGTGTCAAGAACACTGCGGTGAAGAATGAGCAGAGGATACCGATAATCAAAGTGGTGGCAAAACCACGGATAGGACCTGTACCGAAATTGAACAGGATGATACCGGTGATGATAGAAGTCAAGTTAGAGTCGAAGATGGCAGAGAAGGCATTCTTGTAACCATCGGCCAAAGCGGCACGTACGTTCTTGCCTGCACGCAACTCTTCCTTCGCGCGTTCATATATAAGTACGTTAGCATCCACAGCCATACCGAGTGAAAGTACCATACCGGCGATACCGGACATAGTCAAAGCTGCTTGGAAAGAGGTCAAGATACCGAGCGTGAAGAAGAAGTTCACAATCAAGGCACCGTTAGCCACCATACCCGGGATAAGACCGTACATGGCGCACATGTAAATCATCAACAATACGAATGCTACAACGAATGACATGAATCCTTGGTTGATTGACTCTTGGCCGAGTGAAGGACCAACGATGTCCTCCTGAACGATGCGGGCAGGAGCAGGCATCTTACCAGACTTCAATACGTTAGCCAAGTCTTTAGTCAACTCGGGAGTAAAGTTACCAGTAATTTCAGAGCGTCCACCAGTAATTTCGTTCATTACATTCGGAGCGCTATATACATAACCATCCAATACGATAGCTATGCTACGACCTACATTATTCTTGGTCAAAGTGGCCCAACGACGTGAACCGTCGGTGTTCATAGCCATGCTTACACAAGGTTTGCCAAGCCGGTCATAAGTATCCATAGCCTCAACAATCACATCACCTTCCAACGGAGCACGTCCATTACGTTCGGTTAACTTGATGGCATAAAGTTCGAATACCTGACCTGTCTGATCGAAATCAGCAGCCTTCACACCCCACTTCAAACGGAGGTCACGGGGCAACAGGCTCTTCACCTCGGGCATAGCCAACAGGCGGTTTACCTCAGCTGTATCCTTGTAGTGAGCATAACCGGCAACGGGAGTGTCGTATGTGTTGATTTGGAAAATAGCAGCCAAGGGATGCTCCTTCTTCAATTCTTCCACATTCTGACCTGTCTGAGCGGCAGTAGTCTCGCCACTCAAAGCAGCGGCAACGTCCAACTCTTCAGTCTCCTCAGCTTTAGCCTCTACAGCTTCTGTAGCCTCAGCAGCATCACCTTCCAAAGCAGCCTTGTCTGCCAACAAAGTACGCAAACGGCTATCGGCTGAATTCAGGAAAGAGGCAATTTCAGAAGCCTTATAAGTCTCCCAAAATTCGAGATTAGCCGAACCTTGAAGAAGGTTACGAACACGTTCGGGTTCCTTGATACCGGGCAACTCCACCATGATACGTCCCATAGAGCCTTCCAAATTCTGAATGTTGGGCTGAGCCACACCAAAACGGTCGATACGGGTACGCAATACATTGAATGAGTTGTCAACAGCAGCCTTAACCTCGGCACGGAGCACCTTGATAACTTCATCGTCCGTACTCTTGGTATTCACTTTGTCCTTCAACTGCTGAGTGGCAAACAATTCAGCCAATGTGGCATTGGGTGCCAACTTACGATACTCTTCAACAAAAAGAGTAATGAAATCATCCTGGCTTGTAATCTGCTTGCGGGCAGCTTCGGCAACAGCTTTGTTGAAAGCCTCGTCGCTCTTGTGGTCTGCCAATGCCTTCACTACATCAGGCACAGAAACCTCCAAGATAACATTCATACCACCCTTCAGGTCAAGACCCAAACCGATTTCCATCTCACGACACTGCTGCAGCGTATAGGCACCTAACCATACTTTCTCATTCTTCATAGAATCGAGGTAATGAGTTTCTCCTTGTGGATGCTCAGCCGCCTTGTTCATGTGGTGGCGAGTCACAAAGGAGAACGACAGGTAGAACACACATACAAGTGTAAGCAACGCTGCAAAAATTTTAACAAATCCTTTGTTCTGCATTTTGATTTTAGATTATTATTTTAGTTATTTATTTAATTTTCAATAGCCGCATTCCGCAACAAGGGTGCAAATATAGCCTTTTTTTTACATTCTATAATGCTTTGCGGGCTAATATTTGCTCTTTTTAAGGCAAAAAGGCTGTTTTAAGGATGTTTTTCGTCCCGAAATCTCTATTTTTTCTTCATATAACACCATATCGGGTAATGGTCGGATGCTTTGATAGACCTATCGACCTTGCAATCGAGCAACTGCCAATTATCGCTTGCCATGATGTGGTCGATACGAAAATAAAATCCACTTCTGTTGTATGAAATTCCCAATCCATTGCCTGTATCAATGAAAGCATCATTCAACCCCTCTCCTATCACACGATGCGCATAAGAGAGCGGTGAATCGTTGAAATCGCCACATACCACCACATACTTGTGTTTGGAATCCCGCACATACTTTGCGACAGCATCCGCTTGAGCAGCCCTGATTGAGACAGCATCGACCACTTTACCCATCAGCATTCTGGAGGTGGATTTCACCTTTTCCTCCTTGGGGTCAACAATCATATCACGGTAGGCAGCACGGTCATCCAAAGAGAGTTTGTTGGATTCCAAATGATTGTTTATCAACAACAAGGTATCAGTACCCACTTTCAGCTCGTAAGCCATCGAACCATTCCCCGAACTTTCGTACTTCACGAAATGAGCCGACAAGATGGGATAGCGCGACAGGCACATCCAACCATTGCTCCGCTCCTTGTAATGCGAACTGTAGGGATATGCCGACATGGCTTCACGGAAGCTCTTTTCCGAAAGGAACTTCTTGGAGTTGGAATTATTGAATGTAGCTTCTTGCAAACAGACAATATCGGCATCCATTTGCTGTATATAGCGGACAATCTCATTGTCGTTCCCCTCCGTATGCGGCTTATGTCCATCAAAAGACATTACATTATAGGACAGAATCTTGATGGCATCGTCAGGAATCTGTTGTTTATGGATGTTTATGGGGAAATAGGCCCGTATCGGCATAATGCAAGCAAACATTACTGCCAAAGGGAACAAGGCATATTTCCGACGGAAAAGTAACCAAAAAAAGAAGAACAGGAGATTCAACAACAGAAACACGGGGAAGGCCAATCCTGCACACGACAACACAGGCATTGCATAAGGGTCGATATACGAACTGAAGCCGCTAAGCAACATCAATATCGCCACCAATGCATTGACACCCAACAGTATCCGTCCAAAGAAATTGCCTATAGTCTTCAGAATCATACACTTTTATCTCTGACTTGCATCAAATAATTTCCGCTTCTCCTCTGCCGTCAAACCATCGTAACCCGATTGGCGCACCTTGTCCAGGATGCGGTCAATCTCGTCCGATTGTGCCTTCTTGCGGGCATTATAATCGTAATCCTTGCCGTGCTTGCCCACATGGACTTTCATACGGGGTTTCTTTGATTTTGGCGAACGGAGAAACCATCCTACAACGGCATCCAACACGCGGTTTATCCAAGCCGTAGCATCGTACTTGCCACTATGTATACCACGGACGAACCACCATCCTGCCAATGCGCCTCCCAAATGAGCAATGTGTCCGCCAGCATTTGCAGAGGTGATGAACAAAAGGTCGGTCAGCACAACAATCAAGGCCACATATTTCAACCTTACTGCACCGAAGAGCAACAGATTCAACCGATACTCGGGCATACTGACGGCACATGCAACCACAATGGCCAACACCGAAGCCGAAGCGCCCAACAGCATAGAATGCCCTACCATCGGTTGGAACAGGGGAAACAGATTGTAAGACAACAGATAGAACAATCCGCCTACAATGCCACCGAACAAATACAAGCCACGCAAGTGCTTGGCCGAGAAGTTATAGAGGAACAATTGGCCGAACCAATAGAGCCAAAGCATATTGAAGAGCAGATGGAATACATCGGCGTGGAGGAACATGTAGGTCAACACCGACCACGGTTGCCTCAACCATTGCATGATGTCGGCCGGCATCTCCAGATAACGGATGAACGACAAGCCCTCCACATTGAACAGGCGGAGGAAGACCGTTGTCAATGTCAACAACAGGAATACCCCTACATTTATATATATAAGCTGCAAACTGATGCTTCCTTCGCGGAAACGTTGCCGCAAATCAGTAATAATATTGCTCATTTCTCTTTTTGTTTCGCCAATACATAATCAACAGGAAACCGAACAGCATACCTCCCAAGTGGGCAAAATGGGCAATCTGTCCGCCACGGTTGGCCAAGCCTTGCAACAATTCGATGGCCGCATATCCTATCACAAAATACTTGGCCTTGATAGGCATAGGCAACGGAAAGATGAACATCTGCTCGTTGGGGAAGAGCATACCGAAGGCCAGCAGAATACCATATACAGCACCCGAAGCTCCCACGGTGTTCATCATATTCAGGTATTCACCCATCGAGATGACAAATCCGCCACCTACATCCACGCGGGCATAAGGTGCCAACTCTACGGTATAGTCGATGAACTGCACCAACTCTTGACACAAACCTGCTCCCACGCCACACACGAGGTAGTAGAAGAGGAAACGCTTCGGTCCCCACACATGTTCAAGAATACGGCCAAACATCCACACGGCAAACATATTGAAGAACAGGTGTGTGAATCCACCATGAAGAAACAGGTAGGTAAACAACTGGTACACTCTGAAGTCTGAAGCCATGAAGAAGTGGAGGCCGAACATCTTGTCCAAATCCACTCCATACCCCTGGAGCGCATAACCGGCCAAGAACACCAATACATTTATAATAAGTAGGTTCTTCGTAACCGTAGGCATATTATTCATATCTGCAATCCTTTCTCTTTTTTACAATTCAAGCTGCAAAAATACAACTTTATTCCGTATAACATGCGAAAAGATGTGTTCTCTTATGTTTTTTTCATCTTTTAACCACATATCACGAACAAACGTATTTAATCGTGTAGATAAAGGAGTCAAAGGGAGATACCGCTTCGCTCTTGAGGAGATAAAGGCCAATAGTCTTACCCGTAGGGGCAGACCTATGTGTCTGCCCAAATGAGATCGTTTGACAATATCGGGTGAACACATTGGTTCGCCCCTAAGGGATGCATGATGGCAAAACATTCGCCCTTTATTTCCATAAATTACTTGAATAAACGTATATCACGAAAAGGCGGACATCACCCTTGGGTTAAGGTTACCTTATCCCAAGGCTAAGGCAGGCTTAACCCAAGGGTAATGTAGGGTATTTGCTCACGTATTTAAACAAGGGAATTATTCCCTGTTTCCCACACATTTGCACTAAGAAAGAGGGAAAAACCTGCTGAACAACATATTTTTATACTTATTTTATATTTTTTTTTGAAATTTCTCGCTAAAAAGTTTGGAATATGATTTTCTTCCTCTATATTTGTGGCACTTTTCGTTAAGGAAGTTTTTGAGTTACATATAATTATTTAAATTTTCATTGTTATGAACAAAGCAGAACTTATCAGCGCCGTAGCCGAGAAATCAGGCTTGAGCAAAGTGGATTCAAAGAAGGCTATTGATGCCGTAGTTGCTTCTATCACAGAAGCTTTGAAGCAGGGTGATAAAGTTGCCCTCGTAGGTTTCGGTACTTTCATGGTATCTGAAAGAGGTGAAAGAACTGGTGTTAATCCCGCTACCAAGCAGACTATCACCATCGCAGCCAAGAAGGTTGCAAAGTTCAAGCCCGGTGCAGAATTGGCAGAGGCTGTATTGTAATACAATCCGCCCGGAAGGACAAAAAGAGGTGCACAAACGCTTGTGCATCTCTTTTTTTGTTGTACTTTTGTAGCTCAATTGAAAATCAAGGAAAAAGAACGAATAAATATATACAGAAATGACTATCGAAGAAAAGATTGTTTCGTCCGTAATCAACGGAATCAAAGCCCTTTACGGGCAGGATGCTACCACCGCCCAAGTGCAGTTGCAAAAGACCAAGAAAGAGTTTGAGGGCCACCTCACACTCGTTGTATTCCCCTTCCTGAAGATGTCGCGCAAAAGCCCCGAACAGACGGCTACCGAGATTGGCGACTATCTGAAAGCCAATTGTCCGGCCATAGCCACCTACAACGTCATCAAAGGCTTCCTCAACCTCACCATCTCATCGGCTTGCTGGATTGACCTGCTGAACAGCATCCACACCAACGCCACCTACGGACTCACCCCTGCTACCGAGACATCACCGTTGGTAATGATTGAATACTCATCGCCCAACACCAACAAGCCCCTCCACCTCGGACACGTGCGCAACAACCTTCTGGGTAACGCTTTGGCCAACATCGTAGCAGCCAATGGCAACCGCGTGGTGAAGACCAACATCGTGAACGACCGGGGCATCCACATCTGCAAGAGTATGTTGGCTTGGTTGAAGTATGGCGAAGGCGAAACGCCCGAGTCATCAGGCAAGAAGGGCGACCACCTGATTGGCGACTACTACGTGGCCTTCGACAAGCACTACAAGGCCGAAGTGAAAGAGCTGATGGCCAAATTCGTCGCTGAAGGCATGAGCGATGAAGAGGCCAAAGCCAAGGCCGAAGCCGAAAGCCCGCTGATGAAGGAAGCCCGCGAGATGCTGGTAAAATGGGAAGCAGGCGACCCCGAAGTGCGCGGTCTCTGGAAGCGCATGAACGACTGGGTGTATGCAGGTTTTGACGAGACGTACAAGATGATGGGCGTCAGCTTCGACAAGATTTACTATGAATCGGACACTTATCTCGAAGGCAAGGAAAAGGTTATGGAAGGACTGGAAAAGGGATTTTTCTACCGTAAGGAGGATGGCTCCGTATGGGCCGACCTCACCGGCGAGGGTCTCGACCACAAACTCCTGCTTCGCGCCGACGGCACTTCCGTCTATATGACTCAGGACATCGGCACGGCCAAACTCCGCTTCGCCGACTTCCCCATCGACAAGATGATCTACGTGGTGGGCAACGAGCAGAACTACCACTTCCAAGTGCTCTCCATCCTGCTCGACAAGTTGGGCTTCGAATGGGGCAAGGGCCTCGTCCACTTCTCCTACGGCATGGTGGAATTGCCCGAAGGAAAGATGAAGAGCCGCGAAGGCACCGTAGTGGATGCCGACGACCTGATGGCCGAAATGATCAGCACCGCCAAGGAGACCAGCCAGGAGCTGGGCAAACTGGACGGACTCACCCAAGAGGAGGCCGACAACATCGCCCGCATCGTAGGATTGGGTGCCCTCAAATACTTCATCCTGAAAGTGGATGCCCGCAAGAACATGACCTTCAATCCGAAGGAATCCATCGATTTCAATGGAAACACAGGCCCCTTCATCCAATACACCTACGCCCGCATCCAATCGGTACTCCGCAAGGCTAAGGAAGCCGGCATTGCCATCCCCGCAACCCTGCCCGCCGACATCCAGTTGAGCGAAAAGGAGGAGGGCCTCATCCAGATGCTTGCCGACTTCACCTCCGTAGTGAAAGAAGCCGGCACCACCTACAGCCCTTCAGGCATTGCCAACTATTGCTACGAATTGGTGAAGGAATACAACCAGTTCTATCACGACTTCAGCATCTTGCGTGAGGAGAACGAGGCACTGAAAATCTTCCGCCTTGCCCTCTCTGAGAATGTGGCCAAGATTGTCCGCCTCGGCATGGGCTTGCTGGGTATTGAAGTCCCTGAAAGAATGTAAAAAAACAACAGCCCCACCCCCTTACCCCTCCACAAGGGAGGGGAGTAGAATGTCCGCCTTTTCATAGACCATCGCTATCTACTCCTTTCCCTTGGGGAAGGTCGGGATGGGTCCTTCTCAATCTATGGCAAAATCCAAATTCTACGTCGTCTGGCACGGAGTGACCCCCGGCATCTACACCTCGTGGGCAGAGTGTAAGGCCCAAGTCAACGGATGCGAAGGAGCCATCTACAAAGGCTTTTCCACCCGCCAAGAGGCCGAAGAGGCCTACGACTCTTCACCTTATATATATATAGGCAAAGCCACCACCAGCCCCCCAAAAAGGGGAGAGACTAAAACGGACACCGTTTCCAATCCTCCGACCGACCGCACGGACACGGTACTCCCCCTGCCCCTCGACGTGCAAGCCGAAGCCGTAGCCGTAGATGCAGCCTGTAGCGGCAATCCCGGTCCTATGGAGTACCGCGGTATCTATCTGCGCACAGGACAAGTAATCTTCCACTTCGGCCCGATGCACGGCACCAACAACATCGGCGAGTTTCTGGCCATCGTCCATGCCCTTGCCCTGATGAAGCAGAAAGGAGTGAACATGCCCATCTACTCCGATAGCCGAAACGCCATCAGCTGGGTCAGGCAAAAGAAGTGCAAGACCAAGCTCGAACGCACGCCCCGCACCGAAGAACTCTACCAACTTATTGAACGGGCAGAAAAGTGGCTGAAGGAAAACAAATACACCACCCCCATCCTCAAATGGGAAACCTCCCGATGGGGGGAAGTCCCTGCCGACTTTGGAAGAAAATAAATAAAAAAAAAGACGAAACGCCATGTCCATCACTTCACGCTGGCAACGCTTCATGCACAACGAAGCATTGAAAAAGAGACTCTACGACATCATCTTCGAGAGTGACACCTTTTGGGGAAAGACATTTGATGTCGTCCTCATCGTATGCATCACCCTCAGCATTCTCATCACCATTTTCGACAGTCTGGTCACCATTTCCTGGTTACAGATGACACTGGTGGTGTTGGAGTATCTCTTCACCATCTTCTTCACGGTGGAATACCTCACCCGCCTCTACTGTTCGCCTGCTCCCAAGGCTTACGCCAAAAGTTTCTTTGGCATTGTCGATTTGCTGAGCATCCTGCCCATGTATTTGGGCTTCTTCTTCAGCAATGCCCGCTTTGCCATCGTACTGCGCTCGTTCCGCCTCATCCGGGTGTTCCGCATCTTCAAACTGTTCAATTTCCTGGCCGAGGGCAACATGCTGCTGCGCTCCCTTCAGCATAGCGCCAACAAGATACTGGTCTATTTCCTTTTTGTCGTGATACTGGTCATCAGCATCGGCACCCTGATGTTCATGGTCGAGAACGGACAACCCGACACCCAGTTCACCGACATCCCCACCAGCATCTACTGGGCCATCGTCACCATGACCACCGTAGGATACGGCGACATCACCCCCGTCACCGCCATGGGACGTTTCCTCTCGGCCATTGTCATGCTCCTTGGCTACACCATCCTGGCTGTCCCTACGGGTATCGTCAGTGCCAGCATGATCAAGGAATCGCGCCGACACGACCATCGCAGCTGCCCCAATTGCCATCGTCTGGGACACGAAGAGAATGCCCGTTACTGCAAGCATTGCGGTGCGGAATTAGAAGAAGAAGTTTAAACAAAAATCCATTTCCAAGACACTCGGGTGTTTAAATTGTCTTAAAAAGGCAGTTAAATGTCCTAATTTTCGGGAAAAAGTGTTCAAAAATGAAAAAGAAACACTATTTTTGCCCGATATTAACGAAAAACTATGGCTGACGATTCATTTTTCCTTGTAGATATAGACAACATCTTGGCTTCAAAAGCCGGAAAGAAAGCTAAGTATGTACCAGGATTCCTGATTTCATACTTGAAGAAGATCGTGCATCAAGAGGAAATCAACGAATATCTGCTCAGCGTAAAGGAGAAGCGCGGTGTACCCTTTTTGGAATCCACACTGGAATATCTTGATACCAAACTGGAGATTGAAGGATTGGAGAATCTACCCGATGACGGACGACTCTGTACTTTCGTAAGCAACCACCCATTGGGCGGACAGGACGGAATATCATTAGGGTACATTCTGGGCAAGCACTATGACGGCAAGATAAAATATCTGGTGAACGACCTGCTGATGAACCTCTATGGTTTGGCACCTCTGTTTGTCCCTATCAACAAAACCGGTTCTCAATCACGCGACTTTCCCAAGATGGTCGAAGCGGCATTCCGTTCCGAAGACCATATCATTATGTTCCCCGCGGGTCTATGTTCACGTCGGCAACCAGACGGGACTATCCGTGACTTGGAATGGAAAAAGACCTTTATCACAAAAAGTGTTCAGACACAACGTGATGTAGTCCCCATCTACTTCGAAGGACGAAACTCCGACTTTTTCTATTCGTTGGCCAATTGGTGCAAACGCTTGGGAATAAAGTTCAATATCGCCATGCTCTATTTGGCAGACGAAATGTATAAGAATCGCCATAAGACCTTCCGTGTCGTTATCGGAAAGCCCATCCCTTGGCAGACTTTTGACAATTCAAAGTCTTCTACCGAATGGGCCGAACACGTGAAAGGCATTGTATATAATTTAAAGGATAATTCTAAGAAATAATGGAAGAGATAATTGCTCCGATAAGTAAAGAGATTCTGAAATCTGAACTGACAGAAGACAAAAAATTACGCCGCACGAACAAGAGCAACAACGATATTTACATCGTTACAGCACACAATGCGCCAAACGTAATGAAGGAAATCGGACGTCTGCGCGAAATCGCATTCCGTGCAGGTGGTGGAGGAACAGGTCTTTCTATGGACATCGACGAATACGACACCATGGAGAATCCCTATCGCCAATTGATTGTATGGAATCCCGAGTCAGAAGAGATTATCGGTGGATACCGTTACATATTGGGTACCGATGTACGCATGGACGAACACGGCCATCCAATATTGGCCACAGCCCACATGTTCAATTTTTCTCAGCAATTCCTTACAGAGTTCCTTCCTCAGACAATTGAATTGGGACGCTCGTTCGTAACATTGGAATACCAGTCTACCCGTGCTGATGCCAAAGGAATTTTTGCCTTGGACAACTTGTGGGACGGATTAGGAGCACTCACCGTGCTGATGCCCAACGTTAAATACTTTTTTGGAAAGATGACCATGTACCCTTCCTTCAACCGCCGCGGACGAGACATGATTCTATATTTCTTGAAAAAGCATTTTGGAGATAAGGATAAATTGGTAGTTCCCACAGAGCCTTTGCAACTGGAAGCAAACGAAAAAGAATTAGAAGCATTGTTTTCTGAAGACGATTTCAAGGCCGACTACCGTATTTTGAACCACGAAGTTCGGAATTTAGGATGCAACATACCCCCGTTAGTGAATGCTTATATGGGACTCTCACCCACCATGCGTGTGTTCGGCACTGGCATCAACTATGAGTTTGGCGATGTGGAAGAAACCGGAATCCTTATTGCTGTCAACGAGATTCTGGAAGAGAAACGTATCCGACACATGGACTCTTTTGTCAAAGAACATCCCGAAGTCATAAAATCGAAGTACGGAGGTGGTGTACTGAAGATATAATATACATTCAAGGTTTAAGGTTTAAACTTTGAACCTTGTTTTTTTACTCTTCCTCAAAAGGCAAAGTCAATTGTTCCCATGTGGTATGTGGCAACACCTCCTTATCATCCTCACGTGGATTGGAAACTGAGAGACCCAACAAACGGATGGGACGCTCTTCATAAGAGACATCTGCCAACAGTTTTTTAGCCAATGGAAGTATAACATCCATTGTTGTCAACTCCTTTTCCTGCGTAACACTACGCGTTATTTGTGTAAAATCGTGAAATTTTACTTTCAGCGTCAACGTATTTCCTCTAAAGTCCTTTGCTTTCAAGCGGTCAATCAGCTCTACCGCCGTATGATACAGTTCGATAACAATAGAGGAACGTCTGTCTATGTCGCGTTCCAAGGTTCGTTCGCACCCGATGGACTTACGCACCCGCACCGTCTCTACCGGGCGCAAGTCAATGCCGCGTGAGAAATCATAATAAAGCCGACCCGCCTTGCCGAACTCGCGCACCAGCCCCTCCAACGACCAGGCACGCAGGTGCCGCCCGTCGTGAATCCCCAACGCATGCATCCGCTTGGCAGTAACAGGGCCTACTCCCCAAAAGCTCTCGATAGGCAGGCGGGCAATGAAGTCCAATGCCTGATCAGGATGGATGGTACACAATCCATTGGGCTTACGGTAATCTGATGCAATCTTAGCCAAAAACTTGTTGTATGAAACACCTGCAGAAGCTACCAATCCCAACTCCTTACGGATTCTCTGCTTGATTTCGCGGGCAATATCCACAGCCAACAATATACCGGGTTTGTTTACAGTCACATCCAGAAAAGCCTCATCCAAGGCCAAAGGTTCAATTACATCCGTATATTCGTGGAAAATCTCATGAATCTGATAGGACACCTCTTTATACACTTCCATACGGCCAGGGACAAATATCAAGTCCGGGCAAAGACGCATTGCCTTGAGCGACGACATGGCCGAACGCACACCATACCGTCGCGCTTCGTAACTGGCGGCAGCCACTACGCCCCGTTCACCGGCATGTCCCACAGCCAAGGGGCGGCCGCGCAAATCCGGATTGTCGCGTTGCTCTACCGATGCATAGAAGGCATCCATATCTATATGTATAATCTTCCGTTCGTGCATTACGATGCAAAGTTAACGATAATCGTTGGTACTTTGAAGAATATATGTTACTTTTGCCCAAAAGTTTTACATTTATGGCAACAACGGTATCCCCTGCACTCTCTCTTGAAAGTAACCGTGAATTGGAATTGGCACGGCAATTCATTGAACAGACCGACACGAATGTGTTCCTCACCGGCAAGGCAGGAACAGGAAAGACCACATTCCTGAAGAACTTGCGCACCAACAGTCCCAAACGGATGGTGGTGGTAGCCCCCACAGGTGTGGCGGCCATCAATGCCGGAGGTGTGACGATACATTCATTCTTTCAGTTGCCCCTTTCCCCCTATATTCCAGGCATGTCGTTCAGCGAGAGCGGACGCAGGCAATACTCCTATAGCAAGGAGAAGAAGAACATTCTGCGTAGCCTCGACCTGTTGGTTATCGACGAAATCAGTATGGTGCGGGCCGACCTGTTGGATGCCATCGATTCAGTATTGCGCCGATACAAGGACCACACGCGTCCCTTTGGCGGAGTGCAACTGCTGATGATTGGCGACTTGCAACAGCTTTCGCCCGTTGTGAAGGAGAACGAGATACACCTGCTGGCAGCCCACTACCCCACCTTCTATTTCTTTGGCAGCCATGCCTTGCAACAGAGCAGTTACGTCACCATCGAGCTGAAGACCATCTACCGACAGACCGACCGCGAGTTTGTCAACATTCTGAATGCCATCCGCGAACGCAAGATTGATGCTGCCCTATTGGCCAAGCTGAACGAACGATACATCCCGGGATTCAAGGCCGAGAATGCCGATGGCTACATCCGCCTGACCACCCACAATCACACTGCCCAGCAATACAACGACAGCCGCCTGGCCGCTTTGCCGTCGCAGAGCTATTCCTTCCAAGCCGAGGTAAAGGGCAACTTCAGCGAAGCGCTCTATCCTGCCGATGCCACACTGCAACTGAAGCGGGGAGCACAGGTCATGTTTATCCGCAACGACGAATCGGGACAAGGCCGTTACTACAATGGTAAGATCGCCCAAGTGGAATCGGTAACGGCCAGCAGCATTACGGTGCGTTGCGAGGATGGCATAGTGCTGAATGTTGAACCGAGCGAATGGGCCAACAGCCGCTATACATTGGACGAAGCCACCAAAGAGATTCGCGAAGAGATTGAGGGCACCTTCCGCCAGTACCCCCTGCGGTTGGCTTGGGCCATCACCATACACAAAAGCCAGGGACTGACCTTCGAAAAGGCCGTTATCGATGCAGCCGCCTCCTTTGCACACGGACAGGTGTATGTGGCTCTTAGCCGATGCAAGACGTTGGAAGGACTCGTCCTGGCTTCGCCCGTCACCGCCACGGCCATCATCAGCGACGATGCGGTGGCCGACTTCATGCATAGTGGCGCCACCCTTACTGAAGAGGCCACACGCCAACTCAACCAATTGCAATACAATTACTTCTACAAACTGTTGGACGAACTGTTCAGTTTCCAGTCCCTGCAACGCGACTATGGCCAAGTGGTCCGTTTGCTCGACGAGTATTTCTACCGGCTTTACCCTACCCTACTTGCACAATACAAGGAAAAGGAGCAACTGTTCAAGGAACAACTCAACAACGTGGCCGACAAGTTCCGCCAACAATATACCGCGCTGATGCAACAGTCGGCCGATTATGCCAACAATGCCCACCTACAGGAGCGCATCACCAAAGCCTCCACCTATTTCCTCCAGACATTGGATAACCTGTTGCTTAGCCTGTTGACTGAGACCAAAGTGGAGACCGACAACCAGATGGTTCGTAAACGTATGGACGAGGCACTGTTTAACCTGCGCGAGTCGTTCTACCTCAAGCGCGAGCTGATGAAGCATTTTGCTGACAACCACTTTAGCGCATCAGCCTATCTGCAAGCCAAGGCGGTGATTACCCTCGAAGGTAGCGACACACTGTTCAATCCTAAATCCACAACAGGTAAAAAAGAGAAGAAGAAGGGGCGCTCCGCCGGTTCCGTAGCCGAAAGCGTACCCACAGACATCCGCTATCCGCAATTATACCGAGCGCTTCAGGAGTGGCGCCGACAGAAGAGTGGCGAACTCACCTTGCCCGCCTACACCATCCTGCAACAAAAGGCACTTATCTGCATGGCCAATTCCCTGCCCGACAACATGGCACAGCTGATAGACACGCCTTACTTCGGCAAAATCAGTGCCGACAAATATGGCGAAGAAATTCTGGCAGTCATCCATCGTTTCATCGAAAAGCACGGTCACGAATTGGGCGAACGCCCCACCCCCATCAGCCGTACCGAACTGGAAAAACAGGCCAAAGCCGAACGCCGTGCAGAGCGTGAAAAGAACAAGCCGCCCAAGGTAGATACCAAAGAGCAGACCTACCTATTATATAAGGAAGGGAAGAGCATCGACGAGATTGCAGCCCAACGCGGATTTGTACGCAGCACCATCGAAAGTCATCTGGCGCACTACGTTGCCCAAGGCCAGCTCCCTCTACACGAATTTGTATCCGAAGAGAAAGCCCGCCTTATCCGCGAGATACTTCGCCACACCCACGACTTGGGTACAGCCAAAGCCATCCTCGGCGATGACATCACCTACGGTGAAATCCGCATGGTGATGGCGGCTTTTAATTGTTAACTTTTAATTTTTATTCAAATTGCATCCCTTACATAAGTTCCACTACTGCCCCGTGTGCGGCTCAGCCCATTTCGAGGAGAACAACGAGAAGTCGAAGCGTTGTGTCCAATGCGGTTTCACCTACTACTTCAACCCCAGTGCGGCCACCGTGGCTCTGATAGTGAACGGTCGCAACGAACTGCTTGTGTGCCGCCGTGCCAAAGAACCAGCCAAAGGCACCCTTGACCTTCCCGGCGGATTCATCGACATGCACGAGACAGGCGAAGAGGGTGTCAGCCGCGAGGTATTGGAGGAGACGGGACTTACCGTCACCCATGCCCACTACCTTTTCTCCCTGCCCAACACCTACCTCTATTCCGATTTCCTTGTGCACACACTCGACCAATTCTTCCTCTGCACGGTCGAAGATGACGAAAAGGCCTTGCAAGCCCTCGACGATGTGGCCGACAGCCAATGGATTCCCCTCGCGGAGGTCAATCCCACCCTCTTCGGTCTCAACTCCGTCCGCCAAGGCCTGCAACGGTTTCTTGAAGAAAGAAGATGGAAAAGCAACTAAAACTCCTCCCCGAAGCTTACTAATCTTTGTACACAAATATGGTATGGTGTTTTTTGCGTTTCAGTGGTAACTAAAACTCTCCCTCTAACTTAGAGAGAGAGTTTAAATACTCCACTCCTTATATCAAACTCACGTTAGATACCAATTTATTTCCTTTTACCCTCTTCCTTTCGCTATTTCATCCGCAGGGTGGGTCTTGGCCGTCTTCCACACACGCCAGCCCACACAGAGGGCGACGAGCAGGGTGGCGCCCACGAAGATGGAGGCATAAATCCACCAGGCAAAGGTTATCTGGTAGTTGAACTGCTCCACCCACGGCTTCATGCAGACGTAACCCACAGGGAAGGCGATGGCCACGGAAACGACGAGCAATAGGCCATATTCGATGGCAAACTGGCGCAGGATGTCGCCCACCGTGGCACCATATACCTTGCGCACAGCAATCTCCTTGCGGCGTTGCTCGCAATTGAGCATAATCATCGACCAGATGCCGAAGAGCGAGATGAGGATGCACACCACCGACACACTCGCCATCAGCTTGCGCAGTGTCAGTTCGGAGAGAATTACCTTGTCGAACTCCTCTTCGCAATTGATTAAGTGGTGGCTTCTGGTTTTCTCTACATCGCCCATCAGGTCAATCACTTTTTGACGAAGGCTTGACCATGTGCCCGGGTGATATTTGATAAGGTAATCATTGTAGTCGTAGTTGTTTCCAAACACGTCGCTGCAGAAGAGGTACGGTTGGACCTTATCTGTTGGTCCTCCTGGATAAATATCCTCTGCCACGCCGATGATGGTGTAGCCGTTGTCGGTGTCTAATCCCACCCACTCACCGATAGGATTCTCCAATTCCATAGCCTTGACGGCGGCTTCGGTCACTACGGCCACGCCCTCATCGCCCTCTTCTAACCAACGGCCTTCTTTCAGTCGTAGGTTATAGAACTGTTGGTACTCTTTGGCTCCCAATATTATATAACCCCATGTACTGTTCCCTTCTCCATTGTGTCGCATGCCGAAGCCAAGCATAGACGATTTAGGGAAGAGTGAATAACCCTCGTGCCACTCTCTCACTTCGGGCATTTCGTTCAGGTGTTGGGCAAAGGCTTGGCGGTCGTCTGTGTTATAGAAGCTGAGCACCGCCATGTTCTCGCGTTGGAAACCCGGGTCGGTGTGGCGGAGCTTCTCCAACTGGAGCATCATCACCACCGTGCAGAAGGTGAAGCCCATGCTGATGATGAGTTGCACCACCACACTCACCTTGCGAAAGTTCTGGTAGATATGTTGTGCACCGCGTCCCTGCAAGGTGTGTTGCGCCGCCTTGCGGCGGAAGTAGTTGATGGCCGGGGCCGATAACAGGAAACCCAACAGCATCACTATGCCTGAGTAGATGCCTGCCTCGGCATAGAGGGATTGGCGCGTAGAGGTAATGCCGGTGAGGTCGAAGAACCAAGGCAACATAGCCTCCATAAAGAACAATCCCACTCCCAAAGAGATAACCAACAGAAGCACGTACTCCGTAAAAAGCATCGTCATCAAGTCGCGCTTGGTGGCACCGAACACCGAGCGCAACACCATCTCGCGTTGGCGGATAAAGATGCGGTTGAGAAACATGGTCAGGTAGTTCAGCAAAGCCGACAGGATAATCAATGCACCGGCCAACCCCACCAGACGGATGTGGCGGAATTGGATAAGTTCTGTAGATGTACTGAATGATTCGGTCAGTCCCGAATCGCTGAGCACCTGCCGGAATTCACTCAAGGGGACGGCACGCAAATTATTGTAATCATAGGTCTTTGCTATCCCCCAAGTTTCATGTCTTTCGGGAACTTTCACTACCAATGAATCGATTTTGGTCATGAATGCTTTAGCATCCACATTCGGATGTAAACGCACGAGGGCCACTCCACTGAGATTGCTCCAACTGGGATTGCGTCCGAGCCCGTTTAATATCTCAAACGGGAAATTACTATGCTTGTCGTAACCGTTCACCACGGCCGTCACCGTCAGACCTCCACCATAAGGTGTATTGAGGCTTTTTCCAATAGGGCTTTCCGTGCCCCATACTCTGGTGGCAAACTTTTCGGTAACGGCAACTTGGTCGCTATGCATCCAAAAGTCGGTATTGCCAGCCACCAAAAGTAATCCAGTCATATTCAAGAAACTGCTATCCCCCTCAATTGAATAGACTTTTTGCTCTACCCCGTCAATCAAGAGGGGCATTTGTCTGTGAGATACGTTAGAGGCTTCTGCCACTTCAGGGAAATTCATGGCTAAATAGCCTGCCACTGGTTCACGCACGTATAAATACTGTTTTTCATACACCACATAGAGTCTGTCCGCCTCGGGGTGTTGAGTGTCAAATGTCCGTTCGTAACGAATCCATAGCATCGTCAAGGCAAAGCAAGCAAAGCCGATGCCCAATCCCACGATGCTGACCAATGATTGCAGGCGGTACTTTTCCAGTTGCTGCCATGCGAGAATTAGGTAATGTCGTATCATAGTTCTTTTAATTAGGGACCCTCCCCCTTGCCCCTCCCTGTATGGAGGGGAGTGGATAGTCTGTTGTTATTATATGGTTTATACTTTTATTTTTTTTCTTTATAAATCGTTGAAAATAAGCTCTTATCAGTATCTCCTAAATTTTACCATACGGATACTCCAGTTTATCTTAAGTGGTACTGGAGTTTATCTTAAGTCGTACTTCAGTACTTCTTAAGCAAAACTGAAGTTTCTGTTAAGCAATACTGAAGTGCCCTTTGGCATATCTGAATTACCCTTATGCGTACTCCAAGTAAAGACTTGAGTGGTACGTGGAAGTTCAACACTCTTCATTCTTCACTCGCGCAGTTCATTTTCCACTAACAAAGATATTGATACTTGCAAGAACTTTTATGTTAAAACCCGTTAAATCGTTTTTTTAGCCTTAAAATTGTATGATTTTCATACACTTTTTTTGGAGGGGAATGGATTTTAATGCGTTTTAAGGGAGAAATCAGGTAAAAAGAGGTACAAAAAAATGCTGACGTCAGGAAGCATCTGTGAACGCAAGCTGTAGGGGCATCCCCTTGTGGGTGCGCCCACACACATAAGGCATCGCAAAACCATAATGGGCAACCACGAGGGATTGCCTCTACGGTGGACGTATGCCTTGAACTTTAAACCTTAAACTTCTTCAGAGTTCACTACTTCCCCAACCACTGCTCGGGATTGAGTTTGGTTGTCTCCTTGCGGAGTTGGAAGTGCAGGATGGTGTTGCCGGACGAATCGGTGGCAACGATACCGATGGGGTCGTGAGTCTTCAGTTTCTGCCCTTGCTTGACGGAAGCAGAAACCAAGTTGCAATAAACGGATATGTAGCTACCGTGACGGACGAGTACATTGGTGTAGCCACCAAACTGGAAGACTGCCGACACCTCGCCGTTGAAGATGGCACGGGCCTGTGCCCCCTTCTGTCCCTTGATGTCGATACCTTTATTATCCAGTTTCACATTCTTCAATCCTGCCACGGCATATTGTCCGAAACGGCTGACGATGGCATATGAGCCAGTGATGGGCATGGGCAGTTTGCCCTTGTTCTTCTCGAACACGCCCGACAGTTGACGGTCGCCCGTGTATTCCTCCATCATGGGCACATCCTTACTCTTGTCGGAGGGAGTGGTCTCGCCCTTCTTATTGGCCGAAGCACTCTTCTGCTCGACGGCCTTGCGCTTGCGTTCCTCCTCTTCGGCACGTTTCTTGGCAGCGGCAATCTCCTGTTCTATCAACTTGTCAATCTGTGCATTCAGGCGTTGCGACTGTTGGCGTTGCTTCTTCAGCTCGTCCTGCAGGTTGCGCTGACGCTTCTGCAATTGGTTGACCAAGGTGCGTTGCTGCTTCTCCTGTTTCTCAATTTCCTTCCGCTCGGCTTCGCGTTGGGCCAACAGCTTGGCCTTCTCCTCCTTCACCTGAAGCTGCTCCTGACGCTTGTTCTCCAACTCGGTCTGCTTCTCCTTGATTTGGTTTCCCTGCAAGCGCTGGTAGTCGGCATACTCAGCCACATAGCGCAGACG
>JAFWYQ010000099.1 GCA_017517605.1 Bacteroidaceae bacterium | reverse complement strand
AGACTGAGCCGTTCATGTTGTTGTGCGCAATCTCGTTGATTGTGCGTTGCAGTTTTGTCTGTCGTGCCGTGCCGTTAGCGCGATGCGGTTTGATGCGAAGATATCCCTCGCCCTCTGTGACAGAACAATGGTGAGTACCATAGGCAGAATGTTTGCCTGTTATGGAAGAATGCTCAAACTTCCAGTCGAAAGGGGCAAAACGTGTAAAGTTACCGCCGTCGTCATGAGCAACCTCAACGGCTTGCTTTTTGGTTGTTTTCTTCTTCATAGGTATTAATGCTTTTTCGTTGCTTGGTTTGAATTTTCCTCTTCATGGTAAATGTGGAAATTTGGTGTAAGAGGAAATTGTTTAGAAAGTAGTTTTCTGGATTGAGTGGAGGTAAACATCATTCCCTCGGAATGTTTGAATAGCTCCGTCTGGGTCAGTCCATTGTCTTGCGTTGGCTGATACGCCGATTGCAAATTCTACCTCGTCACCGATTTGCAGAGGTTCAATCTGCTTGATGACATCACCCTTGATTGCTTTCATGGCAAAGGTGTGGTCTATACCTTCAAAGTCCTTGTGACTGATAACAACCCATTGACTTTGCCAAGGCTTGCCAGTGCTCTTGCTTGTACCGCTCTGAACTCCGTCCTTCACGGTCAAAATGCCTTTTAAGTTTAACATGTTGGTTTTTCTTTTTAGTTTTTGGTTATTGATTACGATTACCGAGTGCAAAGTTAGCATTTTTACGCAAAACAACTGTAAAAAAAAAAAAAAAAACGTTAACAAACTGCGTTTTAACATTTCGAATATGCTATAATTCAAAATCGGGAATTATAGCACGAAAATTACAAAGTTACAAAGTTACACCCTATGCAACAAGGTATCAAATCTATTTCTTATATAATAAGGTTCGCGCGTAAATTAATAAGGAGAAATTTTTCTCGGTGGGGGTAAAAAAATGAGTGTAACTTTGTAACTTTGTAACTTTCGTGTTAAAGCGTGTTAAAATGGCGCAAAATATTTGGTGGTTTGCGTAAAAATACCTATCTTTGCACACGTGAGAAGGTCCAGAGTTGTTCTTCTGTTGCTCCTCTCTTCCTCCTCTTACCAAGAAAAGCACGACATTTTGCGTAGCAATGTGTCAGAAAACTTCCTTAAAAGGAAGCCATGAAAAACGTAAGTATCAATTTTTTACAAACTAATTATTAACCAACGCCCCATTCGGCGACAGCCTCCTGCCCCTCGGGGAAGGATGTCCGCAGGACAGGAAGGGGGTCTCTAAAATTCAAACATTATGGCAAAATTTTCAGGACTTCTCCGTAAGCAGATTGGTTCAATCGGCGACCTCACCTTTAAGCAGGTGAACGGAATGACTATCGTGAGCGAGAAAATCACTCACATGACAAATCCACGTACCGACGCACAGATGCGCACTCGCACTCGTTGGAACAACATCGTTGCAATGTACAAGGGCATCCGTCCTAAGCTCAACAAAGGTTTTGAGAACAAGGCAGCGGGTCTTTCTGACTTCAATATGTTCATGAAGATGAACATGCAGAAAGAGCCAGTCTATCTCACCAAATCGGCTGTGGCTGGCGGTGCTTGTGTTGCTGCTCCTTATCAGATTACACAGGGTTCTCTCCCTGCAATCGTGATTACAGGAACAAACCAGAGCGGTGTAACTGACATTCGCCTCGGTTCGCTTGATATCACAAGCAGCACAACGGTGGCTCAGTTAGCAACTAAGGTTGTCGAGAACAATGCAGATTATCGCTATGGCGACCAGATTTCTTTCTTCCTTGTCAAGCAGAAGGAGAACGAAGATACTGGCATTCCTTATTGTCAGTTCTTTGCTGCAAAGGTTGTGCTTGACCCAACAAGCGAGGAAAAGCTTGCTGACGTTGTGAATTCTTCACACGGCTTTGCATCCGTTGACGGAAAACTTGGTCACAGCGGTAATGACGGCGATTGTGCCTATTGTTGGGTTCACTCTCGCAAGTCAAGTGGCAAGGTGCTTGTTTCCTCTCAGTCTCTTCTCGCTGCAAACTCTGTCCTTGCAGAGTATCAGGGCGATGCAGCCTATAACCTCGCACGTTCAAGCTACGGCATGACGGACGATGTATTCCTCGCTCCTACTGGCGATTCAACCAATGCAGGAACTGAGGGTGGAGGCGATGACGAAGGCGGCGAAGGCGGCGGTGGCCTCTAAACTTAATGACCTTTTCGGTGGCTTCACCGGAAAGGTCTTAAAGTTATGAAAAACGCAATAGCCGTCGCAAGTTTCCTTTGCGCAATCCTCTTTGCATGCGCCGCCTTAGTCATACCGCCAAAGGGGGTTATTGATTCATCGGTGCTTGTGCTTATCGCCCAGTTGCTCATTTTATGTGCAACGTTCTTGGGCGTTGAAAGTTATGTTGATATAATTAGGAGGAAATCAAATGAACAATAAAAACAAATGGTCTGTCATAATCAATGCCATTTTGACAGCCCTCACCACAATCCTTACAGGATTGAACGTAATCTAAAATTCTTTCCGGTCTGTATATGAAATTAAGTGAGCATTTTGTGTTAGAAGAGTTTGTCCGTAGTTCTACTGCGGACAAACTTGGTATATGCAACGAAGCACCCGAATATGTGGCAATAAATCTGCAAGTTCTTTGCCAAATGGTACTTGAACCATTGCGAAGAATGGCAGAGAAACCGCTGCACATTAATTCGGGTTATCGTTGCTCTGCCTTGAACATGGCGGTAGGTGGCGCGAAGAATTCAAACCATTTGTTTGGATTCGCTGCCGACGTAAGATGCGAGAGTTGGGAAGAATGCAAGGAGTGGCAATGGCTTGTTTGCACATATTGCGATTTCGACGAATGCATTTGCGAAAAGCACGGCAAAAGCATCTGGCTTCATGTGGCATATCGTAACAATATGCCACAGAGATACAGGGCATTTTGCATAGAGAAATAGGGGGCGAAAGTTACAAAGTTACAAAGTTACACTCGAAAAAACAAGGGATGTAACCTTTGCTTACGCCGTTTCCTTATCAAGGAAACTCAAACCCCTTAATTCATGTTTCCCTGCTTTTTTCTGCTATGATATACATGAAATTGAAGATAATGCTTGGCGGTTTGCCCTAAAAACATTACTTTTGTATCCGAATAAATAAAAACTCTTATCCTATGAAACGATTTCTTTTCTTCTTGTTTTCTGTGGTCTTGGCTGCTTGGGGCGGTCAGAGGTTTGCTGTTGCTCAATCGGCTGTAGGTTCCGTAGAGCCTAAAGACTCGCTGGCAATGGTGGAAGAAGAGAACAAGTTGCTTGAGACGCTTATTCCTGACCTCTGTTCGCGTAAGTTCCCTACAGAGGAGGAGATGAAGATGTGGTATCTCATAATAGATGAGAGTGGAGATTGGAAGGAACTTCCTGTTCTTGCTCGTGCATTGGTAAGGGCGTATTTTGGAAAACAATATTTTTTGGGTATGGATGGTGATGAAGAGCTCAAAGGGGATTCTTCTGCTATCATTCCTGCTTTTGGCGATTTCTATGCCACAGGTGATCTTGATTGGTATGGGCTATTGCCTGATTCTGTATATGCATCATCCGTATCTTATAATGAGGGAAGGAAAGATGATGTGAAGGAGGTTGCAGGAGGTGGGGTATATAAGCCGTGGTGCTCGGCTGTAGGCGAAGCAGAGGGAGCGAGCGTGACTTGTGTCTTCAGATTAGGCAAGCGTCCTATAGACGGCATTTCTGCTATTAATGGCTATTGCCATACGGAGAAGCAATGGAAGAATCATGGTCGTGTAGCCAAGATGCAGTTGATTGTTGACGGACTGCCTTATAAGACATTCGACTTGGAGGACACCCCTTATGTGCCATTCGCTATTGATATTGATTCTATCTCACCAAAGGCACAGGGAGAGCCTGTAGAACTGACTTTCAAGATTCTCAAGGTATATCCGGGTGATAAATATAATGATGTCAGCATCGGCCACCTTTCTTTCAGTAGCGAACAAGGAGCAGATGCAGAGGATGAAATTCTTGACGATTCAGAAAAATAAAGGTAGGATTATTTGGCTATTCATCGGAAAAAGTGTATCTTTGCGCGGTAATTCGTGTAAAACGTATAAAAATGTATTTGTAATTAAGATTTATGAAGACAAAGGCTTTATTGGTAGCAGCGATGATGCTGTGTGGTGTTTCAGTTGCTAATGCCCAGTATGTGGCAGGTTATGGCGGAAAGCACAATAGTGTGAAGGCTGACTTTAACTGTGGATGGTTCATCTCTAAGTTTGAGGACAGGTATGGAGATAGTCATCGTGGTATTTTCGGTACAGGTTTCTCAGTTAGTTATGAGCATGTGTTCAAACCAGGAGTAGGCTTCGGATTGAATTACATAATGGAGAACGGAAACGAGGATGATATCAAGACACAATTCATAGGTCCTTCTGCTGTATATGCAGGATCATTCGGAAGCTGGACATTCAGCTATTCCGTAGGTCTCGGATTGGGCAAGATCAATTATGATTCATATCGTATGGGCCATTATGATGATAACGGCTTTGGCTATTATGCTCAGGTTGAGGCTCAGAAGCGTTTCTCAGACCACTTCGGCATAGCAGCGGGAATTCGTGTGTTGGATATCACAACATCTGTATCAGATGAAGGTGATATGACAGGTACAGGCTCACTTAGATTCACTATAGGTCCAAGATTCTATTTCTAGAGGCCTAACCAAGCCTTCCCAAAGGGAAGGATGTTATATAGTAATGCCGCTTATGGTAGTTCGTAAGATTATTTTTCTGTTAGATAATGAAGAACAAGTTCTTGTTGAGCGTAGCGTTGGTGTTAGGCAGTTTCTCTATGTCTAATGCTCAGTCGGAAGATTCTGGGGAAAAGGATTTGGTTTCTGTACCACATGAATCTTATGACGAGAATTTCGGTTTCGGCGGTAAACACAGTTGTGTGAAGACCGATTTCAATTGTGGATGGTACCATCATAATTTTCCTGCTGATGGTTTCGGTCCTGGCTACTCTCTTAGTTATGAGTACGTTTTCAAGCCTGGAGTAGGTGTCGGTTTGGAATATATGGCGGAGTGTGGAAATAAGGATAATTTTCGTACGCATTTCTTAGGGCCTTCTTTTGTCTATGCAAAATCATACGATAGTTGGACATTGAATTTTTCCTCTGGTCTTGGAGCCGGATGGATAAAGTATGATTCGGCTCGCATGGGGAAGAATACTGTAGATGACTTGATGGGCATATTTGCACAGGGGGAGGTTCAGAAACGCTTCTCCAAGCACTTTGGAATAGCTGCAGGTGTACGTGTTATTTGTATTTTTCTTTTTGCTATGGATAAATGGGAAGAGGAGGGTGCAGAACCTGTTACTGATGGTTCTGCCTCAATTAGATTCACTATAGGTCCAAGATTCTATTTCTAAAAGCCCCCCTCCATCTGACACATACTCCGATGTTATCAACATCGGACTTCCCCCGAGGGGGAGGGATTTTATATAGTAATGCCGCTTATGGTGGTTCGTAAAGAGCAATTCCATAAGCGGCATTCATATTATTTGCCTTTTATACTTTATACTATAACACATCCTTCCCTTTGGGAAGGCTTGGTTAGGCTTCCCTTGTCAAAGCAATCATCTCCTTTACCTTCTCGTTGAACTCGGTAGCTTGTATGAGCTGTTCGAGGGTGAGGTGCATGCGATAGCGCCAGTAGTGCCTTGGATTGGCGGGGATGTTGATGCGCTCGGCATTGGCATCGGCAAGGCGCAAATCGGCATCGGTGGCAAGCCAGTCCTGAAGCGTGAGGATGCAGAGCATTGACGGACAGGCAAGGTGGTTGCTGACTATCTCCGTGGCAATCTCCGGTGTGAGCGGGTGGGGGGCTTTGCCCTCATGCCCAAGTGACCACTCCCAATAGTTCTGTGTGCGTTCCTCGTCTTCATCCCACCACATTCGCAGGGTGGCTGTGTCGTGACTGGAGATAGTGCAGACGGATAGGAATGGGTTACGGTCGAGTATTCCGAATGGGACTTGTGGGTCCTTCGGCATTGACTGGATTTCGAGCGAGAGGATGTTTAGCTGGTTGATTACCCATGCCACGCATTCCGGCACCATACCGAGGTCTTCGGCACATACGAGCATCTTTGTCGCTTCTACCAGTCGTGGGAGTTTCTTCATCGCCTCCTCGTACCAGAACTGATTGTTTCTGCGATAGAAATAATCGTTATACAGACGGTTGAAGTTGTATTTGTCGTGATCCCATAGCGTTTCGTAACAGGTATCTAACTGTGCTGAGATTCGTGGGTGAACGAGGTCGGGGTTCTTGTGGTCAACAAGGAAGAGAACGTTGCTCTGGAGGGAGTAAATGGAGGAGAGGAGACCCTCTAAATTCCCTTTAAAGGGGGACTTCTTTCCGCGAATCGGCTCTCCCCCTTTAAGGGGGAGCGGGGAGAGGATCTGCTCCACCTCCCTCTGCGTCTTGAATCCCTCGCGGAAACGGTATGTGTCATCGTGCCAGGGCTCAAGGAAGGTGTTCTTTACATATTCGGCATTCTCACCGAACAGACGCTCTAATACCCAGTCGGTTATGAATGGGTTGAGGAAGAAATCCTCCTGCCATTTAAGTCCGTATTGCTCTACCTCCTGTCGTGTCATGCCGAGCGATGGCTGGAACTGTCCGAGAAGTCCGTGGACGCTGTGGATTGGTATCTCCCAGATACGGAAAAAACCGAGCACGTGGTCGATGCGGTAGGCATCGAAGTATTTTGCCATGTTCTGGAATCGGCGAATCCACCACTGGCAGTCGTCCTTCAGCATCTCGTCCCAGTTATAGGTAGGGAATCCCCAGTTCTGTCCGTTTACCGAGAAGTCATCAGGCGGCGCACCTGTCT
>JAFWYQ010000098.1 GCA_017517605.1 Bacteroidaceae bacterium | reverse complement strand
CTGCCCTGTCTCGCCGTTGGCCGTGGCCGTCAGGCTTAGGGCTGCAAGCAGCAGGGTGGGGATGATGCGTTTGTTCTTGGGCATTGGGCTTTATTTGTTTTTTTTAGTTTTTTATAGTGCCTATAGTGGCTATAGTAACTATAGAGCCTATAGTCTTATAATAGAAGCTATTGGGCTTATAGCGGTTTGTCATTTTAGGGCGGGGCATATCCCGCCATTGGTCAAGGGGTGTTCCTTTATCGTCCGTTACTTGTTTGTCTGTCGGGCTTTGCTTGTTTGTTTGCAGGACCTTCGCGTTTTGTTGAAAGTGCAGTGCGGCACTGCACTTTTCCGTAGTGCGGCACTGCACTTTTGCTCTTTCGCAATGCGCTTTTACCCTTTTGGCTAAAGGTGGATGGACGGATAGTGGATGTCCTTTGCTTTCGTGGCAGTGTTCCTTTATTCCTTTAGATGCAGATGACACAGATGATGCGGATTCTTTTTTCCGTATGTTATTGTTTTGTCCGCGTCATTCTGTGTCGTCCGCGTCTAAAGAATCTTCCTTAACTGATTATACTGTAATCTGTTGCACGATGTTACCGTCGAACATGTTGATGATGCGGTCGGCAAAACCGGCATCGCGTTGCGAGTGGGTTACCATGACGATGGTGGCGCCTTCGGAGTGAAGCTGCTTGAGGAGGTTCATCACTTCGATACCGTTCTTTGAGTCGAGGTTACCCGTAGGCTCGTCGGCAAGGATTACCTTGGGATTGCTGATGACGGCGCGGGCAATGGCTACACGTTGTTGCTGACCTCCCGAAAGCTGGTTGGGGAAGTGCTTGGCGCGGTGGCTGATGTCCATACGTGCCATCACCTCCTCTACGCGACGCTTGCGCTCCTCGGCTGGCACACGCATATAGACGAGCGGAAGTTCGATGTTGCGATACACGGTGAGGTCGTCAATCAAATTGAAGCTCTGGAAGACGAAGCCGATACCACCACGGCGGAGCATCGTCTGCTCGTCCTCGGTGATGGTGGACACTTCCTGGCCATCCAACCAATACTTTCCCTCTGTGGGGCTGTCGAGCAGGCCCAGCATGTTGAGCAACGTAGACTTTCCACAACCCGAAGGACCCATAACGGCTACGAACTCGCCCTTCTCCACTTCGATACTCACGTTTGCCACGGCAATGGTTTCCACCATTTCGGTGCGGAAGACTTTCCGCAAACTGTCTGTCTTGATCATCATAACTTTTTAGTTTTTTAGGTTTATGAATAAGTTGATTTTATACGCACTTTTTTGTTTTTTGCTCAACAAAGTTAAATATTCCCTCCAAATAAATTATCTTAAAATGAGTTAAATCGTTTTTTTTAAGTGAAAATTGTATGATTTTCATACACTCAATTTTTGAAAATGTGTACTTTTGTGCAAAAATTAGCATTTTATGTACGATTATCACATTGTAGTTGTTGATGACAATCGGGCCGTACTTCAGTCGTTGAAGTTGGTGCTCGAGGATGTGTTTTCCAAAGTCACTACCTTGCCGCATCCCCATGGATTGCCTTCCGTCCTTTCCACAGGGAAGGTGGACGTAGTGTTGCTGGATATGAACTTCAGTGCACAGAATCTTGACGGGCAGGAGGGACTCAATTGGTTGAAGTATATCAAGGAGCGCCCCAATGCACCGGCCGTGGTGATGATAACCGCCTTTGGCGACATCAGTCTGGCGGTGAATACCATGAAGGTAGGGGCCGAGGACTTCATCACCAAGCCGTGGGACAACGACGAACTGGTGGAAAAATTGCTGGGCGCAATTGAAAAGAGAAATCTGAAGCGGATAGAAAGTGAAAAGGTCAGCGAAGCCGACCAATTGATAGAACGCTATGAGACGACCCGCCAGATGACATTGGACGAGTTGGAGAAGAAACATATCCTGGAGGTGGTGGAGGAGTGCGATGGCAACTTGACGGACGTAGCCAAACGCTTGGGTATCGGACGACAGAAATTGTATGACCGGTTAAAGAAATACGGATTGATGGCATGAGGATACGGATCAAGAACTTCTATCAGATACGCTTCGTGCTCGTTGCCTTGGCCTTCATGGCATTGGGATGGTTGTTGGCAAGTCCGTTGCTTGAAGAGCAAAGGGCCATCTACATCGGTGTCATAGTAGTGGCTGCCATTGTGTTGCTGAGGCTGCTGGTGCGGATGGTGAATTTTGTGCCTACACAGGTGAACTACTTCCTGCACTCGCTTCTTTGCAACGACTACATGATACACTTCCCACCCACAAAGGATGCTGAATTGGAGGATATGTACGAGAATATGAACTGCATTATCGGACAATACCGCGACAACCTGTTGGATATCCACTATAAGCAGCAGTACTATAACCGCCTGTTGCGTGTTATGACACACGAACTCCGCAACTCCATCACTCCCGTCATCAGCTTGTCAAGTGACATCTTGAAGCGACAGGATAGCTACCATCCCGACAAACTGCGTCGGAGTTTGAAGGTGATACATGGTGAGTGTGAGAATGTAAAGTCGTTCCTCGACTCTTACTATAAGTTGACTCACTTGCCAGAGCCACAAAAGGAGGAGATAAAGGTGGATGAATTCTTTGGGCGGATGCAGGAATTGTTGAACGACCCGGCTATCCACTTCTCGTGGGCAGAGGGAATGACTTTGATGGCTGACGAAACGATGCTCCATCTCGTTCTTATAAATCTTATAAGGAACGCGCGCGAAGCAACGGAGGGAATGCCGGATGCAAGTGTGAAAATAATAGCTACTGAGGCGGACGGTGTGCCATACATTCAAGTAAGCGACAATGGTCCTGGTGTGCCTGAAACTATCCGCGATGAGATATTCCTACCCTTCTACACCACCAAGCAGGAGGGTTCTGGTATTGGGCTTTGCCTGAGCCGACAAATCATGCGCCTGCATGGCGGTGACTTGAAATTGCTCCCCATCAATGGACAGGGGGCTGTGTTTATGGTGACGATTTGAAGTAACGGATCCCATCCCTGCCTTTCCCAAGGGGAAGGAGTAAATAGCATTGCTACACTATCTACTCCCCTCCCTTGTGGAGGGGTGAGGATCAGTTGATAACCGTACCTTGTGTGCCGTCAATGGCCGAAGCCTGTGTGATGATGACGCGGTTGACACCGGCGCGGAGGGCATCGAATGCATTCTCCAATTTAGGAATCATACCGCCTTGGATGGTGCCATCGGCTACAAGTTTGTCGAAGTCGGCACGGGTGATATGGGGAATGACGCTGTCGTCATCGTTCTCGTCGCGAAGTACTCCCTTCTTTTCAAAGCAGAAAATAAGTGTCACGTCGAACAGACGGGCCAATGCCTTGGCTGTTTCGCCTGTAATGGTGTCGGCATTGGTGTTGAGCAGGTGTCCCTGCTTGTCGTGGGTAAGGGGAGCCATCACGGGTACAACACCCTCGTTGATGAGCTTTCCCAAGAACTCGCCGTTCACCTCGTCCACATCGCCCACAAAACCATAGTCGATATCCTTCACAGGGCGCTTGTGTGAACGGATGACGTTCATGTCCGCTCCCGTCAAGCCCAAAGCATTGACATCGCGTGCCTGAAGTCCTGCCACGATATTCTTGTTTACCAATCCGCCATATACCATAGTCACCACGCGCAACGTGTCGGCATCGGTGATGCGGCGTCCGTTTACCATTTGGCTCTCAATGCCAAGTTGTGCAGCCAATCGGGTGGCCGAGCGGCCTCCTCCGTGCACTAACAGTTTCTTGCCGGGGATAGCGGCAAAGTCGGTCAGCAGGCGCTGTAGGGTTTCTTCTTCCTCTACAATTTTCCCACCTACTTTGATGATGGTCAGTTTGTCCATAATAAGTTCATATTCGATTCATTCTAAGTTCCCTCCCTTCAGGGGAGGGTTAGGGAGAGGCTTTTATTCAAGATACGTATATCCATACAATCCCGAGCGATAGTTGCTTAGGAACTCTTTTCCCTCCTCTACGGTAATCTTTCCTTCCTTGACAGATTGTGTCACCCAAGTTTCGAGTGTGCGAACAAGTTTTTTAGGGTTGTACTGCACATAGTCGAGTACTTCGGCTACTGTTTCGCCATCAATAAGTTGGTCGATGGTGTATCCTTTGGAGTTGACCGAAACGTGTACGGCATTAGTGTCGCCAAAGAGGTTGTGCATGTCGCCAAGGATTTCCTGATAGGCTCCTACGAGGAACACGGCCAAGTAGTAACTTTCCTTATCGCGTAGTGAATGCAGGGGCAGGGTCGTGGTGTCGGCATGTGAAGATACAAAGTTGGCAATCTTTCCGTCGGAGTCGCACGTCATGTCCTGCAAGGTGGCTTCGCGGTCAGGCCGTTCGTCCAAGCGTTGGATGGGCATGATGGGGAACATCTGGTCGATGGCCCACGAGTCGGGTAACGACTGGAATAGCGAAAAATTACAGAAGTATTTGTCGGCCAATAGTTTGTTCAGTTTCCGGAACTCCTCGGGACAGTGCTTCATGTGTGTCGCTATAGCGTTTATTTCGCGGCAGATGCTCCAATAGAGTTTCTCGATTTGCGCCCGAGTGTTGAGGTCGACAATGCCGTGACTGAAAAGGTCAAGCGCCTCTTCGCGTATCTGTTGGGCATCGTGCCATGGCTCCAAGATGCTGCGTTGGCTCAAGTTGTCCCATATCTTGTACAACTCTTTCACCAATTCATGTGCATCATCTTCAGGTTCCCAATCGTCGTCCATTTCGGGTAGCGAAGCTGTCTCCAGTACTTCAAAAATGAGCACAGAGTGGTGTGCAGTAAGGCTACGTCCCGTCTCGGATATGATATTGGGATGGGCAAAACCGTGTTTGTTTGCAGCATCTACAAAGGTAGAAACTACGTCGTTGACATATTCCTGGATAGAGTAGTTCACCGAACTTTCGCTATTGGATGAGCGTGTGCCATCATAATCGACTCCCATGCCGCCGCCTGTATCTACAAACTCTATGTTGAATCCCATCTTGTGCAACTGTACGTAGAATTGCGAGGCTTCGCGCAGAGCGTTCTTGATGCGACGTATTTTGGTTATCTGGCTGCCTATGTGGAAATGTATCAGTTTCAGGCAATCCTTCATATCTTTCTTTTCAAGCAAGTCAAGGGCTTCGAGCAATTCACTGGAGGTCAATCCGAATTTGCTGGCATCACCACCGCTCTCTTCCCACTTGCCACTTCCACTGCTGGCCAACTTGATGCGTATACCTATGTTGGGGCGTACCTTCAGCCGTTTTGCCATGCGGGCAATGATGTTCAGTTCGTTCAGTTTCTCTACCACCAAGAAAATGCGTTTGCCCATCTTTTGTGCCAGCAAGGCCAATTCAATGAAACTTTCGTCCTTGTATCCGTTGCATACGACCAAAGAGTTTGGATCGGTATTAACAGCAATTACAGCATGAAGCTCGGGTTTTGATCCTGCTTCCAGACCAAGGTTGAATTTCTGTCCGTGGGTAATCATCTCTTCCACGACAGGCCGCATCTGATTTACTTTGATGGGGTAGATTATGAAATTCTCGCCTTTATAACCGTATTCCTGTGCGGCTTTTTGGAAACAGCAGGAAACTTTCTCGATGCGGTTGTCCAGGATGTCGGGGAAACGTATCAGCATAGGTGCCGATACATCGCGTAGTTGCAATTCGTCAACCAACTCTTTCAAGTCGACGGACACATCCTCCTTTTTGGGAGTGACTGCTACGTGTCCTTTCTCATTGATGCTGAAGTAGCTTGTTCCCCATCCGGTGATGTTGTACAGCTCTTCGGAGTCTTCAATGCGCCATTTTCTCATTCTCTGATAGAAGTATTTGTGGGTTAATAATATCGGAGTTGCACAGGTCCTGTAATTACAGATGTTCAGATTATATTGTTTAGGGAGGATAACCCCTTGTCTGAACTTCTTTACTACTGTTATCCTTGGACTCCTGTATTTAGTGAATGTCTGATTGTTTCTACCAACAACTGTACTGTTTCTTGTATTCGAGTACCGTTATCCAACAGACCGGTATCGAAAATCAAACGTGCCTGATTGTAGAATGGTTCGCGCTTGTTGAGCGATTCATGGATGAAGACATCCAGCTCTTCATCATTCTTTTGCGCTACCAACGGACGTTTCTGTTTACCCATGCGTAGGTGGGTACGCAAGGTTTCGGGGGTGGCTTTTAAGTAAACCGTCAAACCTTGTTGGTTCATGTACTCCATGTTGTCAAAGAAACAAGGAGTTCCTCCGCCAGAGGAAATGATGACATTCTCAAATTCAGCCACTTCGTGTAGCATGTTCCGCTCAATCTGGCGAAATCCTTCTTCACCACGTGTAGCAAACAGTTGAGTTACGCTTTGATGAAAGCGGTTCTCTATATACCAATCTAAATCTATTAATTCCAAATTCAGTTCGCGGGCAAGAACTTTTCCTAAAGTTGTCTTGCCCGCGCCCATATAACCTATCAAAATGATTCGTTTCATTCCTATTTCTTTCTTGTAGAAGTCCTTTTGGTTGTTTTATGGGGAGCATCTTTTTCCTGTTCTTCTATAATAGCCAGGCAATGGATTGCTTGCAAGGTTGAAGGTTCGGTCTCTTTGGGTATTTTATAATTTTTGCCTTTATAAGCAATGTAGGGACCATAGCGCCCATTCAGAATCTGTATCATTTCTTCCCCTTCTCCCAAAGTCTTGATGTGACGGTTGGCTTCGGCTTGTTTCTTCTCGTTTATCAGCAGAATAGCCTCTTCCAATGTAATATCCATAGGGTCTGTACCTTTAGGGATAGAAATGTATTTGCCATCGTGTTGGACGTATGGACCGAATCGTCCGGTCCCGATTGTAATGGGATGGCCTTCCAACTCTCCAACTGTTCGGGGTAAACGGAATAACTCCAATGCTTCTTCCAACGTGATGTTATCCATTGTCAATCCCTTCTTCATTTGGGCAAAACGGGGCTTTTCTTCGTCGTCGGCTGAGCCTATTTGTACAACAGGACCAAAACGACCAATTTTAACTGATACTGGCTTTCCTGTTGCAGGGTCTGTTCCCAATATTCGTTCACCAACTTTCCGTTCGCTTTTGGTTGTCATGGCTTCGTCTACTAATGGTTCGAAGTCATGATAGAAATCCTTAATCATTCCTGTCCATTCTTGATCTCCTTCAGCCACTTCATCAAATCGCTTTTCTGCACTGGCTGTAAAATTATAATCCATTACCTGTGGAAAATATTGGAGCAAGAAGTCATTTACAACAATTCCTGTGTCGGTAGGTATCAATTTGGCTTTTTCGTTACCAAATGTTTCACTTCGTGTCTCGTTAGAGATTTTTCCATCTTTCAGGATGATGACATGGATGGAACGGGGCTCTCCGGGTTTGTCTCCCTTTTCCACATATTCACGTTGTTGGATGGTTGAAATGGTAGGAGCATAAGTTGAAGGTCGTCCAATACCTAATTCCTCCAATTTGCGGACAAGACTGGCTTCGGTGTATCTCAATGGGTGTTGGGTATATCGTTCGGTTGCGTTCAATTCACTTAATGCGAGGTTTTGTCCTTTTCGTAAGGGGGGCAATAGGCTTTCAGCTTCTTGTTCCTGTTCTTCGTCGTTTGATTCGCGATATACACGCAGGAATCCGTCAAACTTTACCACTTCACCTGTTGCAATGAATTGCTCAGGATTTCCACTCATTGAAATGGTAACCGTAGTCTTTTCCAATTCGGCATCGGCCATCTGTGAAGCAATGGTACGTTTCCAGATGAGAGTGTAAAGACGGCGCTCCTGTGGAGACCCTTCAATGGATTGTTTGTCCATGTAGGTGGGACGAATGGCTTCGTGTGCTTCTTGTGCACCTTTGCTTTTGGTCGCAAATTGGCGGTTCTTTACGTATTCTTCACCCATTTGTTCCTTGATGGCTTCGCGACTGGTGTTGATTGCCAATGATGAAAGATTTACAGAGTCGGTACGCATGTAGGTGATGTGTCCGCTTTCGTAGAGGCGTTGTGCGACCATCATGGTTTGCGAAACGGTAAATCCCAGTTTACGGGCAGCCTCTTGTTGCAGAGTACTGGTTGTAAATGGGGCTGCAGGACTTTTCTTTATGGGCTTGGTTACAATGTCGTCAATGGTAAAGGTCGAACCATTGGCACGATGCAGGAAGGCTTCAGCCTCTTCGCGTGTCTTGAACCGGTTATCCAATTCGGCTTTCAGTTCAGAAATGAGTCCTTCATTGTCCGTTACCTGAAAGATTGCAGTTACACGGTAAGAACCTTCGCTTACAAAACGCTGTATTTCGCGTTCACGTTCTACTATCAGTCGTACAGCTACTGATTGGACACGACCGGCAGAAAGAGCAGGTTTGACTTTGCGCCACAAGACTGGAGAGAGTTTGAAACCTACAATACGGTCCAACACACGGCGTGCTTGTTGGGCATTAACCAAATTGATGTCTATATTACGAGGATTCTCTATAGCCTGTAGAATCGCATTCTTGGTAATTTCGTGAAATACGATACGGCGTGTGTTCTCTGGCTTCAGACCTAAAACCTCAAATAGGTGCCACGAAATAGCTTCTCCTTCGCGGTCCTCATCGGATGCTAACCAGACCATTTCGGCTTTTTGGGCTTCTGCCTTTAATTCGCTCACAAGTTTTTTCTTGTCTGCTGGTATTTCATAAAGAGGCTCGAAAGTCTCTGTATTGATGCTGAATTCCTTTTTCTTCAAATCCCGTATATGTCCGAAGCTCGACAATACTTTATAGTCCTTTCCCAGGAACTTCTCAATAGTCTTCGCTTTGGCCGGAGACTCTACAATAACCAGATTCTTTTGCATGATTCTTGATGGTTTCTTTTAAATTCGGCCGCAAAAGTAGAAAAAAAGAAGATTCCCACCTATATAATAAGGTAAGAATCTTCTTTTTTAAGGTAAATTTAGATTTTAAACCGTTTTGTTGCGCTTATAAGATACGTCAAAAGAGGCATGGTAATGCCAATAATTGGTACATCAATGTACGAGCCATACGTTGGTGTCCGGCATCATTGGGATGCAGTCCGTCTGTCTGTTTGTCCTTGAAATAATCCATGTGATCCTCAATCATAGGATAAAGTCCGCACAATGCATTCAGGTCTATAACGGGTACAGCCCACAGATTACCGGCTTCCTTGATTGATTCAACGTAGGCATCGAGATATTCTCCACAACGGTTTACATAGTCTTCTGTACATTGCCAGTTCTTGTCGTTGGCATAGAACCCTGCGCGGTGGATGGGGGTAAGCAGTACAATCTGTTTGGTAGGGAACATGCGTTTTAGGGAATCAAGTGCAATGTTGATGCGTCCACGGTATGTATCGTTTGTCATTATGGGAGTGCGACGCATACGTTTCTCCATCCGTTTTGTATATTGATGTCCATATTCCACATCTTCCATTTTTTCATCGAACCATTCTCCAATGGGTATGGCATTGTTGTAATCGTTGGTTCCCATAAAGATGAGAATGGCATCAAAATCATCTCCATGTTCTTCCTTTAACTTGTTAGCCTGTCGGGGAATATCATCCCACTGACGTCCGCTAACACCATAAACAAAGGGAGTGATACCTAACCACTCTTCCAAGAATCCCCAATATTTGGTGCGCGAGGCTTTGTTTCTTGGGTCAGTGATGGAATCTCCGAAATAGGCAACTTTCTTTCCGCTCCAAGGATGAGTTACGGTCAATTGTGCCATGACAGGTGCAAACAAGGTCAGGCACAAAATCAAGGTGATTAGTTTCTTGTTCATAAATAAATCCATTACCATTTAATTTGTATCTTCTTTCCCGTATAAACAACCTCTTTCTTTACATCTCCTTTGACGACAGTGAATGTTCGTTCTTGCTGCATACCTTCAAACTCTCCTTGGCGCTTGCCGATGGTCAAGGTCTGTTTGTTTTCGTCCCATGTCAGAGGTATAAGGCTATAGGCACCTGATTCATAATTGTGGTTGACACCTTCGTCTTCGTAGAGGCAGAAGGTTGCATCTGCTCCAGGGTAGATGTGTAAGGCTATGGGTTCGTCGCTTTTTTCTGCAACATATTGCTTTACTGGACCCAAAGGAAGGATAGAACCTGCTTTAATGAAAACAGGAATCTTTTCAATATCGATGTTGGTGCTTACATATTGCTTACCGGAGTATTGTTTGCCTGTCCAGAAATCATACCAACCACCTTTGTTCTCGGGCAAGTAACTTTGATAAGTGGTTGCTCCTTTCTTTATTACAGGATTGATGAGCATGGAGGGACCGAACATATATTCAACATCTTGCTTCAATGCCTCTTCGTCGTTAGCAAAATCGAATACGAGAGGACGCATCAGGGTTGAACCGTCATAAGATACCCGTGCGGCTTCGGAATATATATAAGGTAATAACCGGTAACGCAATTCCAAATATTTGGAAATAATTTGTTCGGCCTCTTTGCCATAGCGCCAAGGCTCTGTATCGCTCATATATCCATGTACACGCATCAATGGCAGGAAAGTGCCAGCCTGTATCCAACGGATCATACACTCAATATAGTCGGCATTGGAGTGTTGATTTCCTGGGCGGAAGAATCCTCCTGCATCATAAGTCCACCAGGGCAGGCCGGTACTGACAAGTCCTAAACCGGAAACAATCTGTCGGCGTAGAGTTTCCCAGTCGTTGCCTACATCGCCTGACCAAAATACTGAGCCATAGCGTTGTATGCCAGGGAAGGCACTACGGGTGAATATCATGTGGCGACGGTCGGGGGCGTCAGTGCGGCATCCTTCGTAAACGGTTTTGCTGACCAATAGTGGATAAACATTACGATACACTTCACCAGGGATTGTCTGGTTGTTTACCCGTCGGCCTTCCAAATCGTCGTTTTCGGGTTCGGTCGCATCTTGCCACCATGCATCAATGCTATATGGTTTCAATAATCGTTCGCTGAAGTTCTTCCAATAGAATGCGGCTGCATCGGGATTGAAAAAGTCAATCCATGATGTTTTTGGAATGTAGTATCCTTTGGCTGTCATTTGCTTGCCTACTTCGGAATTCTCATCTACTTTGGACCATACGGAAAGCATCAGACGTATGTTCATGTCGTGCAAACTCTTTACCATGGCGGCAGGGTCGGGGTAGTGTGCTTCATCGAATTGCATAGAGTTCCAACCATATTTACCCCAATATTGCCAGTCCTGTACAATCAGATCGAGAGGCAATTTGCGTTGGCGGAAGGTGGTTGCATTTTCTAATAATTCGTTTTGTGATTTGTATCGTTCGCGACAATGCACATAGCCCAATGCCCATTCGGGTAACATGGGAACTTCGCCTGTCAAATCGCGATAGGTGGCTATCACCTCGTCGGCATTGCCCACGAACAATGTGTAATCTACACACGAGGCTACAGGCGAGCGTAAGGTCGTCAAATCATCCACAGCTTTGTAGTAAAGTGTCGGTCGGTCATTACGTTCCAATTCGGCACTCACTTTGTGTGTGCCGGCTTTCAAATCCACGATGACAGAGGTGGTTGGGGGGAGCCATGTGTTTCTGATGTCCATAATGTTTTTCCCGTCAATGTTCAAATGGTGGCGGCGGGCCATTTTTTGGCCGACATCGAGTAACAGAGCATATTTGCCATCCGTTGGGATGTCCAGTGTGCCTTGGAAGGCATTTGAACGACGTACTTCGCGCTTGCCTCCTTCTGTAGAAGTTACATCAACGGTTACTGCTTCACCCATTTCGTTACCCCGTTCTAACTTCAGCGAAGCGTCGGCGGGATTGAAATCGGTCAGGCCGTAGTTGTTCCAAAGCAAACCATACCCTTTGCTTGACATTAGGAAGGGGATGGCGATTTGGGTGTTTACCTGTGTCAATCGGCGGGTCAATCCGCGTACGTTACTGTATCCGTCTTGAAACTGACCAAGTCCGTAGAGGTATTCATCTGTGGGCGAATCCATCTGCAATTGGGCTATGTAGGTGGGTTCACCTTGTACTGTGCTTGCTTGCAACTGGTGTGAAGTGGCTTTGAATACCTCTTCGCCTTGTTTGTTGTTTACTGTTAGAATTTGTTCTTCTTGATTTACACGGATACTCATCTCCGCAGTTTCGATGAGGGTTCCGTTTTCAGTTTGTCTGCATTTGAATTTTACTTTCCCCTCTCCTGCTTCGGGTAGATATATCCATTCAGACAGCTCTCGCCCCTCTCCTTCCATGTATTGTACTCGGATGGCATTAGGAGACATTATCTTCAGATGCAGTGTACCTTTATTAAAAGGTATATTCACTTCATTATTCCTTTTCTCATCGGCAGCCTTTACCTGCAAGACAATGAGAAGACATGCCAACAGGTATGAAATCCGTTTTTTCCATTGATTTTTGTTCATAGTAATTCCTGTATAAAATAAAACGTTAAAAGTCTATTAAATCCTTATGGTGTCAAAGTTGAACTTTGACGATGCCGAAGTTGAACTTTGGCATTGTAAAGGTTCAACTTTGATGAATCCGTTGTTTTAATCATAAAAATGAGCTTTACAGAATCTGATTTTTAATGTCAGAATTTCACCAATATGCGGAACACCTTTCCGGGGGCGGCAGCCCAATCGTTCAAGGCAGTTTCTGCCTCTTCGGGGGTGACGATACGGCTAATGAACTTCTCTATCGGGCAACGTCCGGCTTGCAGGTAGCTGATGACACCGCGGAAGTCTCCGGGCATGGCATTGCGCGAACCGCGGATATCCAGTTCCTTTTGTACGAACAGCTTGGTCTGGAAACTCACTTCGCTCTTGGCATAGCCGATGCAGACTACGCGGCCGGTGAAGCCCACTTCGTTTACTGCCATAACGTAGGTAATGGGGTTGCCTACGGCTTCAATCACCACGTCGGCTCCATAGCCTGAAGTGATTTCCTGCATACGGGCATGAACGTCTTCGGACATGGAATTGATGGTGTATGCGGCTCCCGACTCCTTGGCTAAGGCCAACTTCTCGTCATCTACATCCACGGCAATGACGATGGCGCCACGCAGAGCTGCACGTACCACAGCACCCATACCGACCATGCCGCAACCGATAACCATCACGTATTCACCATCCTGTACGGAACCACGGCTGACAGCATGGAAACCTACGCTCATCGGTTCAATCAAGGCACAGTCGCGGGCTGAAATACTTTCTGCAGGAATAATCTTCTGCCATGGGAGTACGGCATATTCGGCCATCACACCGTTGCGCTGTACGCCGAGAGTTTCGTTGTGCTCACAGGCATTCACACGGCCGTTGCGGCACGAAGCGCATGTTCCGCAGTTGGTGTAAGGGTTCAGTGTTACGATCATGCCTGGTTTCAATGATTCGGGAACACCTTCGCCTACGGATTCGATGACAGCACCCACTTCGTGGCCGGGGATGACGGGTAATTTCACCATCGGGTTGCGTCCGAGGAAGGTGTTGAGGTCTGAACCGCAGAATCCTACGTACTCAATCTTTACCATCACTTGTCCTGCTCCTACACAGGGCTTTTCTATCTCTACGACCTTCACTTGAGAAGGTTCAATAATCTGTACTGCTTTCATTGTTCGTTATTGTTTATCTAATAAGTCCTATTGGGCTAATTTGTTTTATTCTGACATGTTTTTGATATAGGGCAATTCCACTAAATCTTCGAATCCGTAGAAGCGACGGGCATTTTCGCCGAGGAAGAGAACCTTTTCCTCTTCGGTCAGTTCGTCGCTTTTAGTGACGAAGTCGTACGACATACGGTAGGTGATGGCTGTGATGGTGCGCGGATAGTCTGAACCCCACATAAGTTTCTCCATTCCCACCAAGTCTGCCGCCTCGCGGATGGCACGAATGGCTCCGTGGAAGGGATAGAACTCATCGTTGAACAACCAAGTGATACCGCCCGATTCAATCATTACATTCTTGTGGCGGGCAAGTTTGATTTGTTCCAACCATCCTTTGCGGGTGACCATGCCGAAGTGGCCGATGGCAATCTTCAATTGGGGGCATTCTTGGATAATCTCCTCCATCTCGGCCACTTGTAGGTCTCCGTCGGCCAAATCGATGGAGAGGATAGCACCCCGTTCCTCCATCAAGTGGAACATTTGCATCATCTCGTCCGAGGTAAGCATGACGCGGCCTTCCTTCAGCAGCAATCGCTGTGCAGGAATCTTGATGGCACGGAAACTGCCATCCAATAATTCCCTGGCATGAGGCAGGAAATCCGGTTTGCGGAACTCGCACATACCGCATACAAAGAAACGGTTAGGATATTTACGTATAACCTCGGATAAGTAATCATTCTGGATGCCGTCGATGTACTCTTGCGTAATGACGGCGGCTGACACCTGGGCATAATCCATATTCGAAAGGAATACTTCAGCGCTGTTCACACCATCAATCATAAAAGGTGGAATCATCTGACGGACTTCTCCCATAAAGAGTGAGCGGCCGTTTTCCAGTGTACGGATGGGCAGTCCATCCACTTCGGTATCCTGTTTTAGCCACAGGTGGGCATGTGCATCAATAATCATGGTATTACGAGTTTTTCCAACTTACCCGCATCTGGTCTCCGATAATCTCTCTCACGTCGCGTAACAATTCTTCGTTTACGGGTTCTTGAGCATAGGCGACATTCTTCAATACGTTTTGTGGATTTGTGGTACTGAACAGGGTGGACGCAATGCGGGGATTGCTGACTGCATACTGTATGGCAAGGCGCTCGATGGGGTATCCCTTCTGTTTGCAATGCTCTGCAGCACGTTGGCAAGCCTCTACCAAAGGATGTGGAGCCGGATGCCAATTGGGAATGCCGCGTTCGCTTAACAGTCCCATAGATAGCGGTGAAGCATTGATGATACCGATTCCGCGTGATTCAAAGTAGTCCAAATAGTCTACCAACTTGTCGTCGCACAGACAGTGATGGCAGAAATTCAATACAGATTCTATTGTTCCTTCGGGACTATGGTCTACTACCCATTGCAGGTTCTCCAACTGTAGGTCGGTGATTCCCACATGACCTACTACACCTTTCTCGCGTAACTCAACGAGTGCAGGCAATGTCTCGTTCACTACTTGGTTGAGGTCGGCAAATTCTATGTCGTGCACATTGATGAGGTCAATGTAATCGATGTTCAGTCGCTCCATACTTTCATAGACACTCTCTGTGGCCCGTTTGCCGCTGTAGTCCCAAGTGTTCACGCCATCTTTTCCATAGCGACCCACTTTGGTTGACAAGTAGTAACGGTCGCGGGGAATATCCTTCAGTGCCTTCCCCAATACTGTTTCCGCTTTGTAGTGTCCATAATAAGGGGATACATCAATGAAATTCATACCTGCTTCGATGGCTGTAAATACAGCTTCAATGCCTTCTTTCTCTTTTAAGTCGTGGAATACTCCGCCTAACGATGAGGCTCCAAAACTGAGTGCCGAAATCTTCATTCCGGTCTTTCCGAGTTCGTGATAGGGTAACATATACGATTATTTTTTTGATTTTTATTTTAATGTAATGCCGTCCAATAATTCCATGTACATCTTGATGGCATCTTCGATTTCGTCAATCAGGATGTACTCATCGGCTGTGTGTGAACGGCAGCTTTCTCCCGGTCCCATTTTCAGCGAGGGGAAGGGCATCAGTGCCTGATCTGATAGGGTGGGCGAGCCGAAAGGTTTTAGTCCCATTTCCATAGCACGCTTTACCAACGGATGATCGGTGCTGATGTGTGAGGAGTTCAAACGGAACGAACGTGCTTTGGCTTCGCATTGGATGTGTTGGCAAATCTCCTTGTATAGGTCCTCGTTGCAGTACAGTTCATTGCTGCGTATGTCTACCACAAAAGTGCAATGGTCGGGTACTACGTTGTGCTGTGTTCCCGCATTCACCTGTGTGACACTCATCTTTACCGGTCCCAATAACGGAGATACCTTCTCGAACTGATGGTCGCGGAACCAAGTGATGTCTTCCAACACCTTGTATATGGCATTGTCTCCCTCGTTACGGGCTGCATGTCCTGCACGTCCGTAAGCTGTTACGTCGAGCACCATCAGTCCCTTTTCTGCTATGGCCGGTTGCATTCCTGTCGGTTCTCCCACGATGGCTGTTGTGATGGGGGGCAATATGGGCAGTATGCTTTCGATACCTCCTTTCCCCGACACCTCTTCTTCGCACGAGGCTAAGAATATAAGGTTGTAGGTTTGTGGACGCAGGCACAGTTGGCGGAACACTTGCAACAGAGTGACCACGCTGGCTCCGGCATCGTTGCTGCCTAATCCGTAAAGACGGCCGTTTTCGATGACGGGCACGTGTGGATGATGTTTCCAACCTGCTACGGGTTTCACTGTATCGATATGCGAGTTCAGTAGTAATGTCGGCCTCTTGGGATCGAACCCGGGGCTGAGGCACCATACGTTGTTTCCTGAACGGTATGTCATAATGCCTGCTCCTTCGATAAAATTCTGCAAAGCATCTGCCGCGGCTTCTTCCTCGCGGCTGACTGATGGAGTGGCTATAAGTAGTTTCAGAAGTCCGATAGCTTCGGACAGACTCTGTTCTTTCATATATCCTGTTCGTTTTATTCGTTTTATTGTGGCGTTGCTATCTTGATACCGGCACTGTCGCCAACGGTCAGTATGTGTATCGGGGCTGCGGAGAGTTCCAATCGTACCGTTTCGCCTGTTGAGCGTGTGGAAGCGACAAGTGTTCCTTGTGCATTGTACAGTCGGATGACATCTCCGTATTGTGTGCCATCAATGCTGAGGTATCCGCCATCAGATTTCCATGTCCAATGTAGAGTGTTCATCTCTTGAATGGCTGATACGGTTTCCGTTTGCACATTGAATGCCAATCTGGCACATGCCGGCATCTTGATGGAGCACTCATCGCCGTGAATGATTCCTTCACTCGTTCCAGTCTCTTTTATGATAGTGAGGTTCCATCCTGTTATTCGGGTAGATTCGTTGGTTGGCTGGGCCTTCAGGGTGATGTTGCGCCCTGTGAAGAACTTGCCGTCGAATTTGCCTTCGGAAAGAGGTATGTCGTTGAATGTAATCTGTACATTCTCCCGTTGGGTATCGGTGATGCCGGTATTGATTGTCATGGGTGTAGGAGTACCCAACTCGTAGTAGTCGGCCATGTGTCGGTAGAAGTGGTTCGAGCGTTCGGACAACCAGTTGTTTATTTGGTTCAGTTCGTCGTCGTAGTTGGGCCACCAAGCATTGAACAGCTTACGATGGTTGGGGTATTCGTATTTTATCTCTTCGTACATGGACTGTAGCAATTCCCACGTGCCTTGGTGGTTCATGAAGTCGCCCATGTAAATGGCAGCGCGGTCAATGAAATCCCTTTTGAAGTCTTCGTCATCCATCAGCCGGCGGAAGAGACGGGTAGCATCACTGCTGTTTCCCCAATCGCGGTCGGGGTCGATGCCGGGGGTGTATATCCATTGGATGGTGTTGTAGTCGGCACGCGAGCCATACAGTCCCAACCCGAAGTCCGTGTCCTTGGCAATGAACCGCCAGCGTCCACCTTCGGCACGTGGACGCCACAGGACTACGTTGTTGCCGGGGAAGTCCTGGTTATTGTAGTAGAGGTTCATAATCATCAGGTTGGCAAACTCGGTGCAGTCCATCCACTCCTCGTATTCAGCCAAGGTGTGTCCGTGTTCGGTATAGAACTCTTTGAAGGTATTGTAGTTGTCCCATGTCCCTTCCTTCAGTTCCCACCAGTTCTCAATCATGTCGATGTCTTCCAATCCATTGTAGTTGGAATAGATGTTGTCTTCGTTGCTCCGTTCACGGATGTTCAGCATACCCATGTACTCGCCATTGATATAGACAATGGCCGGGCGCCAAGCCTGCCAGTCAAGGTCTACGTGTGAGGCCATGATGCGTTGGATGACGGCATCGCGCATATACAGGTAGTCGAAGTCGTTGCCCGAGTTGCGCAAGGCAAAGGACTTGTATTCGTCAATGCCCGGCCGTTGGTCGGGAAAGAACTCGTAGTTGAATCGTTTCTGTCCGAACCGCTTGTGGGCATATACGGCTAACGACTTCAGGGCATGGTCGCGCGAGGCGGCACCGAATATCCGTGTTTCGCACAGTTGGTTCAGTTCGCTGTCTGTTGTCGTCTTGAGGAAGAACTCCAGGTTGATAGGGCGTCGCCAATTGTACTGGTAGTTCTTCTGCTCCGTATTGTATGTCCCTTGCACAAGGATACCCTTTTTGTCGTCGTAAAAATAACTTTCGTCTGACACAATGGAGATGACAGGCAATGTCATTTCGCGTGGGAAGAAGATGTAGGAATGGGTAGTCGAGCGCGGTGACAGCCATCCTTGGCAGAAGAGTTTGGCACGGACAACGGTAGTCTTGCCGATGACTATGCGCGAGGTGTAGGCTTCGCTTGCCTCTGTCGGTTCGCTTCCGTCAGTAGTGTAGCGTATGACACACCCTTCGGGAGCATCTTCGGGTAGCGACAAAGTGAGGAAGAAGGGACTGGAACTGGTCTTGACATACCCGTTCCGGCTGAACTGCGGTTCGCCCAATATGTTGTTGCAGATGATGCCACAATTCTCCTTGCCCGGGGTGGGAGTCTCTTGATAGCCCCATTCCTCTCCGCCATTATCCTTACGGCCGTATGCAATGTTGGGGGCCGGTTGCTTGGGTAGGTTCTCAATCCGGTCGGCTATCGTGTTGTCGCTCTTGAACAGGTATACGCAACATCCTTTGCCCGACTCCAGACGGAAGTCGGTATGTCTGTCTGTGCCCTCCTTGTCGCAGTATACGAGGTAATAACTATGGGGGGCAAGGGTCGTGTGGGGGAGGCTCCATGCGTTGTCGGGGTTGTTGAGGATGCCAATCTTGAACTCTCCCAAGTTTACACTCTTGTCCGAGGTGTTGTAAAGTTCCACCCACGAGTCGGGGAAGTCGTTCAAATCGTCCATCACACAATCGATGTTCGATTGCATCACTTCGTTGATAACAATCTGTGCCTGTGCTTGATGCCAATACATGGCACTCAGCAGGCAGAGTATCAAATGTCGGGTAAGAATCTTTATCATAGGCAATCGTAAATGGTTTGCATACAAAGTGTATAGTTTCGCTTGTGCAAAGATAGTGTTTTTTACTTTATAAGTAAAACTTTGTGACCGAAAAATGTGATGGATTGTTGGAAAAAGGTGCTTGGTGCACAGAGGCACAGAGCTTTTTCTTGCACCTTAAACCTTAAACCTTAAACTATGTCTATAGTTCCCTTCCATCGTGGCGAAGCGGAATGGTCCAAACAGTTAACTCCGTTCGTGAACCGTATTTGTCCGGTTCGCGAACGGAGTTAACTGTTCAGAAGAATGGTATTCGTCAGCAGGGAAGAATGCATTCTTCCATTAACAAGAATGCTATTCTTGTAGTAAACTTAAATCGAAGACTAACAACCGTGTCATCAGTGTCATCCGTGCCTAAAACAAAAACTCTGTGTCTCCGTGTCTCTGCTTTCCAAATAATTTGTCCACTATTGACATTTTGTAAAAATGTATATTCGGCCTTTCGAGAGTTCTGTATTTCCGTAAGGGGGGTACAGGATGGAGAGAAATATGCGAAGGAAATCGCTTCCATATTCCAGTTACCATACTGGTATATAGTTGATTAAGCTCTATTTTCTTGTTTCCTGTTTTGCCTCTAAAAAATCGCGAAAGGAGTTTTTTTTGCCGGTAAAGCATCCCAAAGAAGCAAAAATCGAGGTTGGCGGCACAATTCTGAAGGTTTATTCAAAGGAAGAGGAGACTTGGCACGGCAAATCTTGACACTTACCGGGTATCTCTTAAGCGTTGTTGAATAACTGTTAAGAGAAAATGCAATAAGTGTTCAGTCTGCCGAAAAAACGGTTAAGCGTTACCGCAGCCACGCTTAAGCGTTTTTGTAGGGCCATAGAGTCTGCATGAGACTTCATCCGATCTATTTGGGGGAAGCCTCCCGCTTTTCCATGCCTCTTTTTCTGCATAAATATACAAAAGGTGATTGTTGTCCCCCTCACTGTTGCATATTTATTCATTTCGGGCAGGGGAAATATACATTTCCAATCTGACAAAATGTAAGCAAAAAGTATCTTTATTACATTTTTTTTATTTGGAACACGGAGACACAGAGTTTTTTTAGGCACGGATAACACGGTTGTACCATTCGGCGCGTTGATGGATTTCCACGGATACAAAGCAAGCGTTTTATGAGAGGAGGGTAATCCGTGTCATCCAAACTGTTGCAAATGATGATGTCTCTGTCATCCTATATTTGCAGAAAAAACGAAGATAGCGATTTTTCGCTATCTTCGCAAAGAAAACAGAAGAGGTAAAGGATGAAGGTTATTAACTGTCATTGGTGTTCATAACACCGTTCAGAATGTTAGTCCCCTTTACCCTCTTTGTAGATTTCGGACAGTTCGTTAGGCGTTAGAGCCTGTGTGTAGAATCGATGAAACACACAAAGAGCCTTCTGCAAGACTTAAATAAAATAGTTATGGCAAAGGTAAGCAAAATTATTGGAATTGACATCTCCAAAGAGAAATTTGATGCATGTTTTTTCATTCAATGAGGATGAAAAGAGTATTCAAGGCAGCTATTCATACGACGAAAAGGGAATCAGGCTGCAAGCCTCTATACAGGCTTCTCCATATATTGCCGTCAATGAGTGTATCCGTACCTAAACTGTAACAGACTGGAGTGTTGCTATACCATTTTGTATCTGTCATCGAGAACTCCGTAGAGTCTTTGTAATCCTTTACAACATCTTCATCCGAGGAATTTACGGCATTAAGGGAAAGAATCCATGCTGATATACACAAAAAGTAAATGATTCGTTTCATAACCTTGATTTTTTGAGGAGTTAATAAATCGCCCGCAGGTTACCCAAAATATTTTATTCCTCCAAAGGATAATACAACTTTTCATATATCCTTCACTTTTTATGGCTATAAGATAGCGGATGTTTGGCATTGAAGATACGGTTCTTTCGTGCCCGACGTACATATCTTTCAGTGATTCCTATAGAGTCGTTTGTTGATGCGGGTTTGGTGATGTTTGTTTGTTGAAAAAGAGAACTTGGTGTTGCTGTAGTTTTCTGTTTTGGATAACTTTTGGATGTTATGGAATTTTTTAATTGTCTGATAATTAGGGATTAAAGTTTTTGTTTTGGAAAACTTTGCAAATTGTTGATAACTTCTTTGTGAAAAGTTTGGTCAACTCAAAAAGTCTCTGTAGTTTTGCAGCCAGTTAGGAAATTCAATATACTTAGTCTAATGATGGAACAAAAAACCTATTCTTATGACGAAGCGTTCGAGGCGTCACTCGAATACTTCAAGGGAGACGAGCTGGCAGCCCGCGTGTGGGTGAATAAGTATGCCGTGAAAGACTCGTTCGGAAAAATCTATGAACGCTCGCCGGAGGACATGCATTGGCGTATTGCCAATGAGGTGGCCCGTATCGAGCAGAAGTATGCCAACCCGTTGAGTGCAAAGGAACTCTTTGACTTGATGGACCACTTCCGTTACATCGTGCCGCAGGGTAGCCCCATGACGGGTATCGGCAACGATTTCCAGATTGCTTCACTATCGAATTGCTTCGTTATCGGTATGGACGGTCAGGCCGACTCTTACGGTGCCATCATCCGTATCGACGAGGAACAGGTGCAGCTGATGAAGCGTCGCGGTGGTGTGGGACACGACCTCTCACACATCCGTCCCAAAGGTTCACCGGTGAAGAACTCGGCACTGACCTCTACAGGATTGGTACCCTTCATGGAGCGCTATTCTAATAGTACGCGCGAGGTGGCACAGGATGGTCGTCGTGGTGCGCTGATGTTGAGTGTGAGCATCAAGCATCCCGATTCAGAATCGTTCATTGATGCCAAGATGACCGAGGGTAAGGTGACGGGTGCCAACGTGTCGGTGAAGTTGGACGATGACTTCATGCGTGCAGCCATCGAGGGTGTTCCCTATACCCAGCAATATCCCATCGTGAGCGACAATCCGATGGTGAGCAAAGAAATCAATGCGCAGGCTCTGTGGAAGAAGATTGTACACAATGCTTGGAAGAGCGCCGAACCGGGTGTGCTCTTCCGGGACACCATCATCCGCGAGAGTGTGCCCGACTGCTATGCCGACCTCGGCTACCGCACTGTCAGCACCAACCCCTGTGGTGAGATTCCTCTCTGCCCCTACGACTCATGCCGTCTGTTGGCCATCAACCTCTACTCATACGTGGTGAACCCCTTTACCAAGGATGCTTACTTCGACTTTGACCTCTTCAAGAAGCATGTGGGATTGGCACAGCGCATCATGGACGACATCATCGACCTGGAGCTGGAGAAGATTGAGCGTATCATGGACAAGATCAAGAGCGACCCCGAAAGCAACGAGGTGAAGGGTAGCGAAATGATGTTGTGGGAGAAGATTTACAAGAAGAGCGGACAGGGCCGTCGTACCGGTGTGGGTATCACAGCCGAGGGCGATATGATTGCAGCTATGGGACTCCGCTACGGTACACAGGAGGCTACGGACTTCAGCGTGAAGGTGCACCAGACAGTGGCTGTGGAGGCTTACCGCTCATCGGTGAACATGGCTAAGGAGCGTGGCGCATTTGCCGTGTATGACAGCGAGCGTGAGAAGAACAACCCCTTTGTGAACCGTATCAAGGAGGCAGACCCAGCACTGTACGAGGAGATGAAGCAGTATGGCCGCCGCAACATTGCCTGCCTTACCATTGCACCTACAGGTACAACCAGTTTGATGACGCAGACAACGAGTGGTATCGAACCTGTATTCATGCCCGTATACAAACGTCGCCGCAAGGTGAACCCCAACGACCCGGAAGTGCATGTGGACTTTATGGATGAAACGGGCGATGCCTTCGAAGAATATATTGTATATCACCACAAGTTCCTGGAGTGGATGCGTGTGAACGGCTATGACACCGATAAGCGTTACACACAGGAGGAGATTGACGAGCTGGTGGCACAGTCGCCTTACTACAAGGCTACATCAAACGATGTGGACTGGTTGATGAAGGTGCAGATGCAGGGAGCTATCCAGAAGTGGGTGGACCACTCCATCAGTGTGACTATCAACTTGCCCAATGATGTGGATGAGGAGTTGGTGAACCGTCTCTATGTGGAGGCATGGAAGAGCGGCTGCAAGGGCTGTACCGTATATCGCGACGGAAGCCGTGCCGGTGTGCTCGTCTCTACCAAGAGCGACAAGAAGGACGAGCCGCTTCCCTGCAAGCCGCCTACAGTGACTGAGGTGCGTCCGACAGTACTCGATTGCGACATCGTGCGTTTCCAGAACAACAAGGAGAAGTGGGTGGCATTCGTGGGTCTGCTCGACGGTTATCCCTACGAAATCTTTACCGGTCTGCAGGACGACGAAGAGGGTATCATCCTTCCCAAGAGTGTGACACGCGGCCGCATCATCAAGACTACGGATGAGGAGGGACGCAAGCGTTACGACTTCCAGTTCGAGAACAAGCGAGGCTACAAGACTACCGTAGAGGGACTTTCCGAGAAGTTCAACAAGGAGTATTGGAACTATGCGAAGCTGATTTCCGGTGTGCTCCGTTATCGTATGCCTATTGAGCAGGTCATCAAGTTGGTAGGTTCGCTCCAACTCGACAGCGAGAGCATCAATACGTGGAAGAACGGTGTGGAACGTGCCTTGAAGAAATACGTTCAGGACGGTACCGAAGCCAAGGGCCAGAAGTGTCCCAACTGTGGTCACGAGACATTGGTTTACCAGGAGGGGTGCCTCATCTGCAAGCACTGCGGTAGTTCACGTTGTGGATAATGTGCTTTATTGATTGGAAGAACACAGAGGCACGAAGACACAGAGTTGGAATGGTTTAAGGTTCAAAGTTTACTATTCTCTGTGACTCTGTGTCTCTGTGTTCTTGACATGTTTTTATATTAACTCAAATTGTATTGTATCATGAAAAAGGTTGTATTGTCTTTATGGATGGCCTTGGGTGCCATCACACTTTCAGCCCAGCAGTCGCACGTCAATGTGGATTGGGCGCCACAGAAGAATACTGAGAACATCACGCCGTTCAGTGCCAATCTCATCTCGCCCGAGGTGCATGATGACCACACGGTGACTTTCCGTTTGAAAGCTCCCAATGCCAAGGAGGTGCTGCTCACGGGCAACATGTTCGTGGGTGCCGATGCACGCAAGCGTGTGCCTTTCACCAAGGACGAAAAGGGTGTGTGGACACTCACTATCGGTCCGTTGGCTCCCGAAATCTATTTCTACTACTTCATTGTGGACGGTGTGCAGAATGTTGACCCGAACAACACCTTCACCGGCCATGCCGCCATGCCCGCATTCAGTATCCTGCATGTGCATGGCGACGAGCCTGCCTTCTACGATGCCAAGCCCGATGTGGAGCATGGCAGCCTCACGACTCACTACTACTATTCGGAGGTGACCAAGGGTGTGCGCGACCTGATTGTCTATACACCGGCCAACTACAATCCCAAGAAGAAGTACCCCACACTCTACCTGATGGGTGGCTCGGGCGACTTGACCGAGACGTGGGTGATGCATGGCAAGGCTAACTTCATCCTCGACAACCTGATTGCTGAGGGCAAGGCCGAGCCGATGATTGTGGTATTCCCGAACGACCAGATGGTTACACGCTCGCACCCCAAGCACACCGAACTGGCCTTCCCGATGATGGAGGAGGAGTACCGCAAGTGCATCATCCCCTTCATCGAATCGAAGTACCCCGTCATCAAGGACCGCCACGCACGTGCCATCAGCGGCCTTTCTATGGGCGGACGCTTGTCGCAGTACGTAGGGTTCCGTTGCCTCGACCTCTTTGCCAACTTCGGCCTGCTGAGTTCGGCCATCGACATCAAGGAGACTCCGGCCTTGTACGACAAGGACATCAACGACAAGATTGACTACCTCTTCGTAGGTGCCGGTACACACGAGACCGGCTTCATGGCCCGTCACGAAAAGCTGCATAGGGAGTTGGACGAAATGGGCATCAGGCACGACTACTATGTGGGCAGCAACGGTGCACACGACCTGGTGGCATGGAAGCACCTGCTCTATTACCGCTTCCTCCCCGGCTTGTGGAAGAATTTGAAGAAGTAAGAGACGTGCATAAGGCTCTTCGCGAGTCACAGACACCAATCATCAAGGGTCATGATGAACTATCCTGCATAGTCATTATGACCCTTTTTCGTGCCCTACCGTAACTCGTATTCGTGCCCTGCAGCAGGTTGTCATAATTCCCTGCCATAGGTCGTGAATATACCCCATATATGACCCCTGAAGGTACCCCACGCGTGAGGTCGTATCATACCCCACGCGTGCCCTCTGAATGTACCCCACGCGTGCCCTCTGAGTGTACCCCACGCGTGGGGTAGGAAACGGGTACAAAAAGACACAGAGCCACGAGGGTACGGATAAGCCCTCTGTGACTCTGTGTGTGTCTCTCTCTGTCCCCCAAAAATAGGATTATACCGTGTGCTTGGGTAGCGGCATCAGTTCTCCCCCAAGTATTCCGTCACCCCTCCACTGATTTGCAGCAGGGAGATTTCGCACATCTTCGTGTTGTATTCAGCCGAAAGGATGCGTTCCTCGGCATCGAGCAGGCTCTTCTGTGCCTCGCGCATCTCGATACCCGAAAGGTCGCCCAACAGGTAGCGGTCGCGTGCAATCTCGTAGTTGTCGCGTGCCGCAATCAGGTTGTCGCGCTCCAGCTGCAACAGGTTGATGTTGTTCTGATAAGCCTGCCACAGGGTGATGAAGTCGGCACGGAGGCTCTGCTCCAGCTCCTCGCGTTCCAGTCGGGCATTCTCGATGGCAATCTTGGCATTGCGGCTCTGGCGTCGCTTGTCACCGTTGAAGAGATTGATTCCCACGGTCACACCGAAGTTCAGCCCCAGGTTGTCGCGGTCCTTGTTGGCCCCCATCTCATAAATGTTGTGCGTGTAGCCATACCCGGCGTTGGCCTTCACGTATGGATAGTTGCGGCTCAGCACAGCCTTCTGGTCCAGTTTGGCCAACGTCTGGTTCTGTTCAGCCCTCAGCAGGGTAGCGTTGGTCTTCAGCGTATTGTCCCACAGCCGGTCAAAGTGCAGCAGCGTGTTGGGGACGATGAGCGTGTCCTGTACGGTGACTGCGGCACCCATGTCGCTGATGGCCATCAGCTCGTTCAAGCGGATGCGTGAGGAGTGCAGCAGCTCCTGCTGCTTGATGAACGAGGCCTGGTCGGCATTGAAGTCGACACGTGCCTGCTGGAGGTCGAGGCGCGAGAAACTACCGATGTTGTACCGTGCCTCCACGATACGCAGGCGCTCCCTCGACAGCGATACGGCATAGCGCAAGTTCTTCAGACGGATGTTCTGTTGCACGAAGTTGTAGTATTCGGCCGACAGCTCGGCGATGAAGTTCTCGATGGTGATGCGTGTCTGTGTCTCACCCATCAGCTCCAGTTCCTTCAGCCTCTTGTAGTTGGCCTGTATGCCCAATCCGTCGAAGATGGTCCAGTTGAGCGACAGCCCGGCATTCAGCGTCTGGTCGAACACACCGTTCTGGCTGCTCTTCTCTCCAGTTTCGCGCGACGTGGTCTCCGTGCTGTTAATCGAACCGCTGTATCCGGCACTCAAGTCAAGCGTAGGCAAGTATCCCGCATTGGCAATGCTGGCATTGTTGTGGGCAACCTGCTCGTCGTTGCGCACAATCTGAATGGAATAGTTGTTCTGTAATCCCTCCTCCAGGCACGATTGCAGTGTATATATCTGTTGCGCCTGCATGGGCATGGCACTGGCTAATGCCATGCCAGCGAGGGTGTTGTTGAGGATATGTCTGAGTCTCATACTTTCTTGCTTTATCTTTTTAAGGTGTTAAGACCTAAAGGAATTTATTTCTTCTTCGCACGGTTCGTAGATATATAAAGGTATATACCCGGAACAACAAGCAGGGTCAGCAGGGTCGATACCAACATGCCGCCTATAACCGCAATACCCATCGCAATACGTCCGTTCGCACCTTCACCTGTGGCAAAGGCCAAGGGTATAAGTCCGAGGATGGTGGACACACTCGTCATCAGGATGGGACGCAGACGTTGGATAGCAGCTTCGCGGATAGCATTCAGACGGTCGAGTCCGGCCTCCTGCTTCTGGTTGGCAAACTCAACGATGAGGATACCGTTCTTGGCCACAAGACCAATCAACATAATGATACCGATCTCACTGTAGATATTCATGGTCTGCCCGTCAACTGCCATAAAGATAAGTGCTCCGGCTACGGCTAAAGGAACGGTGAACATGATAATCAACGGGTCCTTGAAACTCTCGAACTGCGCAGACAGAATCAAATAGATGAGAACCAATGCCAATATAAAGGCAAACATCAGACTGTCGGAACTCTCGCGATACTCCTTGGAGTCACCCGAAAGGGCTGTACGGAACGTGTCGTCCAACACCTCTTTGGCAATGCGGTCCATCTCATCCAAACCGTCGCCGATGGTCTTTCCTTCAGCCAAACCGGCAGACACTGTTGCTGCTGCAAAACGGTTATAGCGATAGAGCTTCGGTGGAGCAATACCCTCTTCCAAATCGATGAGGTTGTCCATCTGTATCATGTCACCCTTGTCACTACGTACATAGATTGACTTCAAGTCTACCGGCTTGTTACGCTGCTGGCGGTTGATTTCGCCCACAATCTCGTATTGCTTGCCGTTCATGTAGAAATAGCCCATGCGCTGGTCTGCCAATCCATATTGCAAAGTCTGTGCGATGTTGCGTGTGCTTACTCCCATCACACTGGCCTTGTTGCGGTTGATGTTGATACGCGCTTCAGGTTTGCTGAACTTCAGATTGACATCAGCCATCTGGAATACGGGGCTCTCCTGTACCTTTTCCATAAATACCGGCAATATCTCTTCCAACTTCTCTATGTTGGTAGCCTGCAATACATATTGTACGGGCATACCGCCACGTCGTCCGCCGAAGGTCGTTTGTTGTTGTACAAAAGAACGTGCCTTGGTCTTTTTACTCACTGCGGCAGAAATCTTTTCAGCCAGTTCCATCTGTGTATAGTCACGGTCACGGATGTCGCTCAAAGCTAATTGTATATTACCAGAACCGCTGGATACACGGGCGGTAACAGCAGGAACGTCATCAACCAATGAATCGACCAAATCGTTGATGTCCTCAGTATAATCACGGATATACTCATAGGTGATGCCTTCTGCCCCTCGGGTACTGATGTTTATTTGTGAACGGTCTTCCAATGGTGCCATTTCTGAAGGAATGGCATTCCATAACCAACCGATAACTCCCAAAGTGGCAACAAACATAACGAGAGATATCCATTGGTTCTTCAAGAAGAAATCCAATCCGCGGGCATAAACATTATTCAGCCCTATAAAGAACGGCTCTGTCTTACGATAGAACCAACCTTGTTGCTCGCGTTTCTTCAGTAATTTGGTTGCCAACATAGGAGTGAATGTCAGGGCCGCAAACGATGAAATGAGAACCGCACCTGACACAACGAAACTGAACTCGCGGAACAAACGCCCTGTCATACCTTCCATAAAGACGATTGGGAAGAATACGGCAACCAATGTAATTGTGGTGGAAATGACAGCGAAGAAGATTTCCTTTGAACCTTCAATACCTGCCTCTTTCGGGTTCATCCCCCGCTCTATTCGGATATAAATGTTTTCTGTCATTACGATGGCATCATCCACCACCAAGCCCACCGCCAATACTACCGCCAACATGGATAGCACGTTGATGGAGAATCCTAAAATATACATGATGAAGAATGAACCGACAAGTGATACAGGAATCACCATGCAGGGTATCAGTGTAACGCGCCAGTCACGAAGGAATAAGAAAATGATTATGATAACGAGTACAAAAGCAATATAGACTGTTTCTTTAACCTCAGAAATGGAAGCGCGGATAAATTTGGTATTGTCAAATCCATAACTGTATTTGATGTCTTCAGGAAGGTCTTTCTCCATAGCCTTCATGCGTTCATAAACAGCATCTGCAATATCGATGTGATTGGCTCCCGGTTGAGGTATAACGACGACACCTACCATGGGTACACCATTCATCTTCATGTAGCTTCTGATGTCTCGGGCTTCCACTTCTGCACGACCTACGTCACTAAAACGGATGATGCGGCCTTCGTCTTCCTTGATGATGATGTCGTTGAATTCTTGTGCCGTGTGCATCAGTCCTAAGGTTCGGATACTCAACTCAGTGGTGTTTCCTTCAATACTTCCTGAGGGGAGTTCTACATTCTCTCGGTCAACCGCATTTTTTACATCCATAGGAGTAATACCGTAACCGGACATCTTTACAGGGTCGAGCCACAAACGCATAGAATAACGCTTTTCTCCCCAAATGCTAACACCACTAACATCGGGGATAGTCTGTAATTGTTCCTTTACGGTAAGGTCCGCTATCTCGCTGATTTCAAGCAGGGAACGTTTGTCGCTCTGGATAGCCACCATCAGAATAGGGGTAGCATCTGCATCGGCTTTTGATACGGTGGGAGGGTCGCAGTCACGTGGCAGGAAGCGCTGGGCACGGGATACTTTGTCTCGTACGTCATTGGCTGCTGTTTCCAAATCCACAGACAATTCAAATTCTACGGTAATTCGGCTGTTTCCTTGGCTGCTGACGCTGGTTAACGAACGGATTCCAGGAATACCATTGATGTTTTGCTCAAGTGGTTCGGTAATCTGGTTTTCGATTACATCCGCATTGGCACCCGGATAGGAGCAGCTTACTGAAATGATTGGGTTGTCGACCGACGGATATTCGCGCACACCCAATGTATAGTAACCGATAACTCCAAAAAGTAAGATAATGAGTGTCATTACCGTAGAGAGTACCGGACGGCGTATGCTGAGTTCTGATATATTCATATTTCTCTAATTGGTCTAATAGGAAAGATTTGACTAATTAATCTAATATTACTTCACCTCATCCAAAGTTACGGGCAGACCTGTGCGCAACTGCATAGTTCCCGATGTTATGATGGTGTCGCCATAATTGAGACCTGTCAACACCTGTACACGGGCCTCGTTACGTATTCCTTTGGTGATAGTTACGGGTTGAGCCTTTCCATTCTTGTAAAGATAGACCTTGTCTACACCCATTTCAGGAACAATACATTCGGTAGGAATGGCTATGGCATTTTCTATTTCTTGTGTTTTCAAATGAATATTAGTGAAACGTCCGGGAAGTAATTCTCCACGACTATTGGCATAGAGGGCACGTACTGGCAATGTGTGTGTGGTACGGTCAACTTTTGATTCGGTAGCATAAATGCGTGCTGGAAGAGTTTCCAGTCTTCCTTCAACATTGAAATCAAGATTCATGCCAGGTTTGATTGCACCTGCGTAACGTTCGGGTACTGCAAATTCAATTTTAAGAGGAGAGATTTTTGTCAATGTGGCCACTACGGTTCCTGTATTGGCGTATGCACCTTCACTCACTTGACGCAATCCGATAATACCGTCGAAAGGAGCACGTAGTTCGGTTTGGGCTATATTGGCTTTTACAAGGTCTATGTCTGCTTTCAGTGACGCTAAATTCGTTTGTGCTTCTTCATAAGCCTCTTTACTTACGGCATCCTTTTCCAATAGAGCGCTTTGACGGTACACCCGATCTTGTGCCAACTGCAATTGTGACTCCAATTTCTTTAGTTGTGCCTGTAGAGGACCGTCGTTTACCTTGGCTAACAGTTGTCCTTTTGTTACATGTGAACCTTCAGTAAAGTTGATGCTGACAATTTTACCAGAATTTTCAAACGAAAGGTTGACCTCTTCATCAGGAAGCAATTCACCACTAATAATGATTTCATCCGTCAATTCACGAGGCTTAATGACTTCGGCTATTACATTTAATGCTTTGCGACCACCGCCGCCAGTTTTTACCTTGTCGGCCAACTGTAATTCTTTGTTTTCTTTAGGCATTTGTGACCAGATTGCCCAACCGGCCAAACCAATAACTATAATGCCTACGAGACTCCATTTGGTAAGTTTGTTCATAGATTATTAATGTTTTTAGTCGTTTAGATTCCTATTGTTTTTTATGTTTTAATATTTCAAAGATTTATTTTAAATGACATAGTTTAATTGTATATGTAAAAGTTTAATATTTTTTTATTCTTTTGTCAAAATAGAGTATCAATAAATCTGTTGTTTCTATCCCATTGTTTCACGGTAGAAGTCCAACATCTCTTCTATCTCTTTTTGTGTGGCAGTTTGGTTGATATGTATGTCTCCGATGTCACTAAGCAAAGTGAAATTGATAGAATTTGATGTGTTTTTCTTGTCGTGAGTCATAAACTCATAAAGTCTATTGTATTGTTTGCATTCGAAGGGGAATACTCCATAGGTCTCGCGTATAAATTGGATGGTTTGTCGCATTTTGTCTATGGGGAATCCTACTTTCAGATGAGACAGGTATAGTTCACACACCAATCCCCATGCAACAGCATAACCATGTAAATGGGGACGATTCTCTTCCAATGCCAGACTTTCAAAAGCATGGCCTACGGTGTGTCCTAAATTCAGGGCTTTACGGATACCTCGTTCCAATGGATCCTGTTTTACAATGTTCTCTTTGATACCAATACTATGAGCTACTAATGTCTGCAAACTTGTGTAGTCAATATCGTTAAGGTTGAAGTTTAATAAGTCGGCCCAGTGCTCTTTTGTACTGATAAGCCCGTGCTTTAGCATTTCGGCATATCCAGAGAATATATTCTGAGAGTCTAATGTACGTAAAAAGTTCGTATCAATAAGAACCGTCTTGGCAGGATTGAACACGCCTATTTCGTTTTTCAACCCATTGAAGTTTATGCCGGTTTTTCCTCCTACTGATGCATCTACCATGGCAAGTAGGGTAGTTGGTATATTAATATAGGTAATGCCTCGTTTAAAAGTTGATGCAGCGAAACCGCCTAAATCTGTTACCATTCCTCCACCGACATTCAGCATCAACGAATGACGCGTACCTCCTTTGTCGCTTAATTCTTTCCAAACATAGGACAGGGAATCTAATGTCTTGTGAGTGTCTGTGGAACCGATAATAATGCATTCCGCTTTATCCAAATATTCTTGATTTTGTATTAGAGGGAGACACAGACGGGCTGTATATTCGTCGGCAAGCACGAATAATTTGTCGTGTGGGCAAGCATTTATGACTTGATTCAGACATTCTTTTACGTTGTCGGACAACGTTACTTTTTGTTGGAACATAATTATGTTTAGGTCTTTAAGGGTTGTATTTGGTTGGCAAAGATAGTGCAAATCTTTGAAAGTCTAAACTGATTCGTCGATAAAAAAAAAGGTTTCGTCGACGAATCAGGTATTTTGCCAATGAGGGTATTAAACTATTTATGGCGCATCAAGTCATAGAACCGAATGCAAAATTTTGTTGCAGACGAATTGTGTCTGGATTAGTATATCGAAAGAGAAAAAATAAAATATAAATATAATCAAAATTAAAAGCCAAATGAAAAAACTTCTGTCATTTGTAATTGTATGTATGTGCGCATCGGCTATGGCGATTGCACAGGAAAAGAATGTGGTAGTTAGTGGATTGGTACAGGACAAGAAAAGTTCTGAGCCTGTAATGCAAGCTACTGTACAGTTATTAACCGTGAAGGATAGCACCTTCGTTGTTGGTAATGTCAGCGACATTGAGGGTCGTTTTACCTTGCCCAACGTAGCAGCAGGTTCTTATCTGTTAAAGATTTCCTACACAGGTTATATTCCTCAGTTCAAGAACTTGACTTTGACTAAATCTACTGATGTAGGTATGGTTTCTCTTGAACAAGATGCCGTATTGTTGAAACAGGCAACAGTAACAGCCAAACTTGCAGAGGTACAAGTAGTGGAAGACACTGTGATGTACAATGCCGGAGCTTATCGTGTGCCTCCTGGTTCAATGTTGGAAGAATTGGTGAAGAAACTTCCCGGCGCCCAAGTGGATTCAGATGGTAAAATCACTATCAATGGCAAGGAGGTTAAAAAGTTCCAGATGAATGGTAAGGATTTCTTTAATGGCGATACTGAGACTGCCATGAAGAATGTGCCTGTGGAAATGATTGAACGATTGAAGGTTTATGACAGAGAGAGTGATTTGGCTCGTATTACAGGAATCGATGATGGTAATGAGGAAACCGTAATTGATATGCAGGTGAAGCCTGGTATGGCTAAGGGATGGTTCGGTAATACCGACCTTGGTTATGGTACCGAAGACCGTTATTCTGCTCGTCTTATGTTGAACCGTTTCGATGATGCTCAGCAGATGTCATTGATTGGTGGTGCCAACAACGTAGGTGGTCGTGGATTCCCCGGTGGCGGTATGGGAGGTGGTTTCATGGGCGGTGGCGGCGGTGGCGGCCTTCGTTCTAACAAGAATGTTGGTTTCAACTTCGCAGGTGAAACAGAAACTATCGAATTTGGCGGTGATATCCGTTACACTCATGGTGATACTGATAACAAGAGCATCACTTCAAGTGAAACCTTCCTCCAGCAAGGTAGTTCTTACTCTAACAGCCGTAGCAACAGCTTGAGCTGCAACGACAGCTGGAACATCAACTTCCGTTTGGAATGGAGACCTGATGATTATACCAACATCATCTTCCGTCCTTCACTCACTATCAGCAAATCCAGCAGCTTCTCAGAAAGCAATTCAGCTACATTCAACAAGGATCCGTATGAATATGTAACCGATCCATTGGCAGAAGCTCATAATGCAGATGCATGGAACAAAGATGGAGAAACAGATCCTCGCGTCAACCTCAATGACAGCAAGTCGCAGAGTGATACCGAAAACTTGAATGCCAGCGGTACATTGCAAGTGAACAGACGCCTTAATGACGAAGGTAGAAACATTACTCTCGTGGGCACATACAGCTACGGAGATAGCGAAAACAATTCAGTTTCAGCTTCAAATGTAGAGTATATTGCAACTAATTCAGTAGATGTTCGTAATCGTTACAACGTGACACCCGGTAAGAACTGGAACTATAGCGCACAGCTTACTTATAGCGAGCCTATCATGGAACAGACTTACTTGCAATTCATCTATAAGTTTACTGAAAGCTATAGATTGAATGACCGCTCGACTTATGACTTCAGTCGTCTTGCAAAGAGAAATGAGGCAGGCGAAATTATGCGTGATGAATTTGGCCAAATTATATATGAGGATAATCAGTATATTGATTATATGTTCGATGATTTCCCTATGCTTCCTGAAGATTATAAGGCTTATCTTGACAAGCAACAGAGCCAGTACCAGGAGTACTATAACTTCGACCATGAAGCGCAGGTTATGTTCCGTGTAAACCGTGACAACTACCAGTTCAATGCAGGTTTCACTGTATTGCCTCAGACTTCAAAGATGGATTATAAGTACTTGGGTAAGGATACTATCTTGAAGCGTACGGTTGTAAACTTCACTCCTAATGTACGTCTCCGTTACAATTGGGACAGACAGACTCAGTTGGATGTAACTTACCGTGGACGTAGCAGCCAACCCAGTATGACAGACATGTTGGACATCTACGATGATACTAATCCGTTGAACATTACTCAGGGTAATCCTGGCTTGAAACCTTCATTCAATCATAACGTGAATGCGAACTTCCGTACCTTCAATATGGATCATCAGCGTAGTATCTTTGCTACAGTGGGCGGACAGTTGACTCGAAACAATGTAAGCAGCAAGGTGACTTATGACCCCACAACCGGTGGACGTATCACAAGACCCGAGAATATCAATGGTAACTGGAGCGCAAACGCTACCTTGGGATTCAATACTGCATTGCCTAACCAAAGCTTCACTATCAGTACCAACACGAATGCCAGATACAACAACAGTGTTCAGTATTTCAGCCAAATCGGTGTAAACGATGGTTCCAGCGTGAAGAATGCTACCCGTACAATCAACTTGGGTGAGAACTTGCGCGGTACATATCGTAACGATTGGGAAAGCGGATGGGGACTGGAAGTGTCGCTCACAGGAAACCTCAACTACCAGCACGCCGAGAACGAGATGCAACCCGACCGTAACATGGAAACCTTCATGTACACTTACGGAGGTAGCACCAACATCAACTTCCCCTGGAACATGACTATCTCTACTGACATGAGTATGAACAGCCGTCGTGGTTATAGCGACCCCAACATGAATACTGACGAGCTTATTTGGAATGCTCAGATTGCTCAAGGTCTTTTCAATGGAGCAGCTACACTCTCATTGCAGTTCTACGACATCTTGCAGGAGCAGAGCAATATCAGCCGTACTATCAATGCTTCAATGCGTCGCGATAGCGAAAGCAATGCAATCAACAGCTACTGCATGGTACACTTCATCTACCGTTTGAACATCTTCGGTGATGGTCAGAATGCCTTCCGTAGAAACCGCGGTATGGGCGGTGGAATGATGCCTGGTGGCGGAATGATGCCCGGTGGTATGGGCGGTGGAATGATGCCTGGTGGTATGGGCGGTGGAATGCCCGGCGGTATGGGCGGCGGCTTCGGCGGTGGCTTCGGTGGCGGTCGTTTCTAAAAAGAACAAGTAATCATCATATAAAACTTGATTGGGAAAGGGGGTGTATCTTTTTGATACACTCCCTTCCTTTTTTTGTTTTTGTAGTGTGGTAAATAACTCTCTTGAGTTTTTTGGGAAGCCTACTTGAGAGTTTTTGGGAGACTTACGTGAGGGTCCTGAGATACTCTCAAGAGGGATTTTTAAGCCTACACGCAAGTTGAAAAAAACTTACGTGTGAGTTCCGAAAAACTTTCATGCGAGTTCCGAAAAACTTACATGTGTGAGTTCCGAAACCTTAATATAGGGTCGGTCTGAAAAATCAGATACATCATCATTTGCAACCGGATTTTCGGGCTGAAACCGTAATACGTAAACAGAACAAACGCCTCTTCAAAGGATGAAAAGGCGTTTGTCTGATAGGGTTGTTCAATGGTTGGTCCGATGCTCGTGCGAAAGGTGTGCTGTGATGGTATAAGGCTGGAACAGAATGTTTTATTCGCGGCTTATCTTTCGGATGGCTCCTGTGCAAGGGTCGAAAGTGATACGGGTGGTCGCCCCTTTGTCGAAGAGGTCGGTTGCAAGCACGTCGGTATTGCCGTATTGGGCTACAGACATCTCTTCTTCGTAGAGGACTTCTTTGCCGTTGTAAATCTTCAGTAAGGCTTTTCCGGGAATGTTATAGATGATTCCTTGCGGACGTTTCACGCTCTTTATCTTTTTCCCTTTCTTGTCTACTACTATAGGCTGCGGCAGGTCAGTAGTGTTCTTTATGCTGTAATAGACAGGGCTTCCGCTTAAGTCATCGGCGGCCAATACTCCCAGTTTGTTGGAGAAGCGGAAAAGTACATTCTCATGGATGTCGATACTGTCTGGTGTGAGCATGAAAGAGACCTTCTCGTTTGCTGTGCTTGTCTTACCCTTGAACATGGCCATGAGTGCAGCCTCTTGTTCTTCGAGGTTGGCGAGGATTATTTTCAATGCCTCTCCGTCTTTGGGCATATTCTCCATCTGACCGCGCAAGATGGCATTGCGGCTATCACGGATGTTGTATATTTCTTTGGCTACAAGTTCTGCCATTTTGGCTGTAGACGTTGCAGACAGGATTTCTTCGCTCAAGAAATCTTTGGGATTTACCTCTTTTGTTGTTTCCCTATTCTTGTTTTGAGGAACCTCAATTTCTTGTTTACTTGGTTGGTTGATGGACAGTAGCACACCTTGCTCGTCCAATTCTATCAGCGAAGCAATGCTCTTGTCCTTCAACTTTACGGTATATCCTTTTTTCGGGTCGCGTTCTCCCTCTGCTTTTACAGTCATGCCTTTGATTTTCCAGGTAGTTCGAGGCGTGTTGGATACGTCCTGCATACGAAGAAACTTGTTGGCATAGTCGCAGAATTCCCCAGGAGTGTATACTTCCTTTTCTGCAGTCAGCGTAATGTTTATCAATGTTCTGGGCAAAAAATAAGTGACTCCTTCGGCGTTTAATCCCGGAGTATAATCATTCACTTCCGTCTGTGCCAAGCCATCCATGCAGGCGAGCAGACCTAATAATATGAGACCTTTTTTCATGTGTGACCTTGCAATATTAGTGTATATTTAGTAACATTTCAATTCCTTGTTGCCGCAAAGATAGTCATTCTTTTTCAATTGGCTCCATACAAGTGGCAATTTCTCGACAATATCACTGGCTATCATGCCATTTTCACCTTTTTCTTCAGCAGCCAAATCGCCTGCTGCTCCGTGTAGATAGGTGCCGATGATGGCTGTATTTTCGGGAGAATAACCCTGTGCCATCAGTGCCAACAGTACTCCGGTCAACACATCGCCACTGCCTGCTGTTGCCATACCCGGATTCCCTGTGGGGTTAAAATGGCAAATGCCATCAGAGGTTACGACTGCCGTCCATGCCCCTTTCAGTATGATGTTTACCTGCATCCGTTCTGCCAGTTCCTGTGCTCGGGTCAACCGTTCGTAGCTGTTTGAGCAGTGTCCTATCAGCCGTTCCAACTCTTTGGGGTGAGGAGTGAGGATGCTATGTTTGGGTACAAGGGGCAGCCATGTCTTGTGATTTGCCAGAATGTTGAGAGCGTCAGCATCCAATATGATAGGGGAGAGGCTTAGTTCCAATTGATTGTACAGGGCCTGCTCTGTCTCTTCGTGTTGCCCAAGACCTGGGCCGATGGCTACAGCATTGTAATCCTGAGCGTCCAACGATGAAGAGAAGTGGTGTTCGTGCTCGTCGTGATGAACCATTGCTTCTGGCACTGCAATTTGCAGTATTGGGTTGTTGCATTGTGGCGCATGTACAGTCAACAGGCCTACACCGCTCCGCAAGCAAGCACGCGCGGCCAACACCGAAGCCCCGGCCATCCCGTATGAGCCGGCTATCAACAGGGCATGACCGTATGTCCCTTTGTGTGAAAACTCATTCCGTGCTTTCAACATGGGACGTACCATGTCCATGGTGGTCGCATAATATTTGCTGAACGCTTCGTTCAAACCTTGTTGGCTCAAACAAATATCCAAGCAGAACCACTCTCCGATATACTTTTGGTTCTCGGGAAAGAAAAATGCCAATTTGGGCAGTTGTATGGAAAGCGTTGTGTCGGCTCTGATGATGTTCTCGCCAATATTGTAACTGTTGTCTTCGCACATTAGTCCCGAAGGTACGTCGATGGAAATTACCATGGCTGGCGAAGCATTGATGTATTTGACTACAGCGGCAAAACCGCCATCTAATGCTTTGTTGAGTCCCGAACCGAACAGACCGTCGATAATCACATCGCTTTTCAACAAGGGCACAGGGGCGAAGTGCGAAGTCACTTCCGTGAATTGCACTTCGGGGTAATCCAACAGCCGTTCGGCATTTGTTTGGCAATCGTCGGACAGATGGCCTTTCGGGTTGAATAGGTATACCTCTATCTTATGGCCACATCCTGTCAGCATACGGGCTACGGCCAAAGCGTCGCCACCATTGTTGCCTGGTCCGGCAAATATCTTGAATGTCCGTGGTTGTTGGAACATGTGTTTGATGGCATTGGTCAGTGCCGTTGCAGCCCGTTCCATCAAGTCGATGGATGGTATGTTTTCTTCCTCGATAGTGCGTCTGTCGAGCTCTCTTATTTGTAATGTTGTCAATAATTTCATAAAATATCTATCAATTATGATGTAAAAGTAGTACTTTTCTGGTAAAGTATGAAAGAAAAGTGCTAAATTTGTGCCAATTTTCTTGAAAAGGTTTTTCAGAAAGCAGAAAACAGTATAAAAATAGGTATATAAATATAAATTTAATAACAAGACAAAATGCTGAATATTGTAATTTTCGGTGCACCAGGTTCGGGTAAGGGAACACAGAGTGCACGTATTGTTGAGAAGTATGGATTGAACCACATATCAACAGGTGATGTGCTTCGTGCAGAGATAAAGAATGGTACAGAACTTGGTAAAACCGCTAAAGGATACATCGACCAAGGCCAGCTCATCCCCGATGCGTTGATGATTGATATTTTGGCCAGCGTGTTTGATTCGTTCAAGGATAGCAAAGGTGTTATTTTCGATGGTTTTCCCCGCACCATTGCTCAAGCAGAGGCTTTGAAAGTGATGTTGGCTGAGCGCGGACAGGAAGTTTCTGTTATGTTGGACTTGGAAGTTCCCGAAGATGAATTGATGACTCGTCTTATCAAGCGTGGACTAGAGAGTGGACGTGCTGACGACAACGATGAGACTATCAAGAAACGTTTGTTGGTATATCACTCCCAGACAGCTCCCCTCATTGATTGGTACAAAGCCGATGGCAAGTACTGCCACATCCACGGATTGGGCACGATGGAAGGTATCTTTGCCGACATTGCAGGAGCAATTGACAATGTAATTGGTTGAGGTGTGAATTTTTAAAACCTACCTTAAGTTTTTTATATGGCAGAAAGCAACTTTGTAGATTACGTGAAGATATATTGCCGCTCGGGTAAGGGTGGACGTGGTTCCATGCACATGCACCGTGCCAAATATGTTCCCAATGGTGGCCCCGATGGTGGTGATGGCGGACGAGGTGGCGATGTAATCCTGCGAGGGAATCGCAACTATTGGACGTTGCTTCATTTGAAGTACGACCGTCATGTGTTTGCCGGGCACGGAGGCAATGGCTCCAAATGCAAGAGCTTCGGCAAGGATGGTGAAGACAAAATCATAGATGTCCCTTGCGGAACCGTAGTTTACAATGCTGAGACGGGTGAATACATTTGCGATGTTACAGAACACGACCAAATGGTAACCCTGCTTAAAGGAGGCCGTGGTGGATTGGGCAATTGGCATTTCCGTACGGCCACCCGTCAAGCTCCACGTTTTGCACAGCCGGGCGAGCCTATGCAGGAACTCACTGTGATTATGGAGTTGAAACTATTGGCCGATGTCGGTTTGGTTGGTTTTCCTAATGCGGGTAAATCAACATTGCTTTCAGCTGTATCTTCGGCCCGTCCAAAGATTGCCAACTATCCTTTTACCACCTTGGAACCCAATTTGGGTATTGTGCCTTATCGCGAAGGCAAGTCATTCGTTATGGCCGATATTCCCGGTATCATCGAGGGTGCCAGCGAAGGAAAGGGATTGGGACTTCGCTTCTTGCGTCATATCGAACGCAACTCGCTTCTACTCTTTATGGTGCCGGGCGATACCGACGATATCCGCCGCGAATACGACGTGTTGCTTAATGAATTGGCAACCTTCAATCCCGAAATGATGGACAAGCAGCGTATTCTGGCCATTACCAAGAGCGATATGCTTGATGAGGAACTTATCCAGATGTTGGGTGAACACCTGCCCGAGGATGTGCCTCATGTCTTCATCTCATCGCTTACAGGACAAGGCATTCAGGAATTGAAAGACCTCCTGTGGGTGGCTCTCAATAGCGAAAGCAACAAGTTGTCATGCATTGTCCGCGATGATAAGTTGGTACATCGCCCTAAGGATATGAGCAAGTTGCAACAGGAACTCCGCGAGATGGGCGAAGACGAAGATATCGAGTTCATCGATGATTGGGACGAGGATGAAGAAGAGTGGGAAGAGTTGGAAGATTTTGAATACGAAGAAGAGGAATGAGTTTTGAATTCTGAGTCTTTAGTGCTTTGAACCTTGAACTTTGAACTTTGAACCTTGACCCCAGAGATTAGAAACATGAGTTACTTATCGTACCCATTCCCTGAGGGTATAACGGCATTCAGTACATGCCGTGATGGAGGTGTGGGCGAAGGAGCCTACACCTCCTTCAATTGCACGCATTATTGCGGCGATAATCCTATACATGTTGCAACCAATCGTCAGAGGCTTTGTGCAGATTGGTCAATTCCTTTCAACCGGTTGATTATTCCGCGACAAGTACATGGTACAGACGTGGCGGTCATTGATGAAGCGTTTCTTGCATTACCTTCTACCGAACAAGAGCAACAGCTCGATGGCGTGGATGCACTCATCTCCCCTTTGTCCGAAGTCTGCTTGGCCATCTCCACCGCTGATTGCATACCTATATTATTATATGATACGCGCGCGCGAATTGTGGCGGCCATTCATGCCGGATGGCGGGGTACGGTGGCCCGTATCGTATCTCTGACCCTTAGTCGGATGAGGGAGTTGTACGGTACTCGTGGAGTAGATGTGCGTGCCGTTATCGGACCGGGGATATCCATGGACGCTTTTGAAGTGGGCGATGAGGTGTATGATGCATTCCGTCAGGCCGACTTCCCTATGGAGCATATCGCCCGCCGTTATGCAAAGTGGCATATAGACCTGTGGGAGGCCAATCGCCTTCAGTTACTGGATGAAGGTCTGCTCCCCGAATCCATTGAAGTGGCCAATATCTGTACTTTCCAACATGTCGACCGCTTCTTCTCTGCCCGCCGGTTAGGCATTCTATCAGGTCGCATACTTACAGCCATCATGCGACGAGGTAAGTAATGATTAGTGAACAATAACCCTTTAAACAATATGGACGATATTTCCAAAACTATCCTACAAGGAATCACCTTCAAAGGCGCCTCTTCGCGCCCGAAGGAGGATAAAGTAAAGACCAAAGCTAAAAAGAAGTCTTACATCACGGGTGCCCACGGCTCTGGTGCGGCCAAGATGAAAGCCGACTTCCGTAAGAAACGGGCAAACAGACATAAATAAGAGAAACACCTCTAATCAGTATCTAATAGCCTTATAAATAGGGCCTTGTCTTTTTGTAGAAAAGGTTGACTCCCAAGATTCAACCTAATGCAAGGAAATAAAAAGCGAATTAATCGTAGTTATTCAGAGAAGAATGCTCTATTGCATGACTTATTGGAAGATTACTACTTGAATCATTTAAATTTT
>JAFWYQ010000097.1 GCA_017517605.1 Bacteroidaceae bacterium | reverse complement strand
CTATTTTATTTCTTTTCCTATTTTTTAGACAGAAGAACATAGGCTACATAAGAGTTTTCGTTTCTTTCCTTCTTATTCTTTTGTCGGAGTGAGTTTTATTGCTTATTCATCAGCTTCTTTGCCTTCTCCATCACATCCTCGATGGTACCTACGTTGAGGAAGGCCTGTTCGGGCAGGTCGTCCACCTCGCCATCGAGTATCATGCAAAATCCGCGGATGGTGTCTTCGATGGAGACCATCACGCCAGGTACGCCTGTAAACTTCTCGGCCACATGGAAGGGTTGCGATAGGAAGCGCTGTACCTTGCGTGCACGGTTAACGGTCAGTCGGTCAGCCTCGCTCAGTTCGTCCATACCGAGGATGGAGATGATGTCTTGTAACTCTTGGTTGCGTTGCAGGATTTGCTTCACCCGTTGCGCCGTCTCGTAGTGGTCTTCACCCACAATGAGCGGGTCAAGTATGCGCGAAGTTGACTCCAACGGATCAACGGCCGGGTAGATACCCAATTCGGTAATCTTTCGGCTGAGCACTGTGGTGGCATCGAGGTGGGCAAACGTGGTGGCCGGCGCAGGGTCGGTCAAGTCATCGGCAGGCACATACACGGCTTGCACCGAGGTGATAGAGCCATGTTTGGTAGAGGTGATGCGCTCTTGCATCTGACCCATCTCGGTAGCAAGTGTCGGTTGGTAACCCACGGCTGAAGGCATACGTCCGAGCAAAGCAGACACTTCAGAGCCGGCCTGTGTGAAGCGGAAGATGTTGTCGATGAAGAAAAGTATGTCGCTCGACTTGCCTTCGTCCTTTCCCTGGTCACGGAAAGATTCGGCAATGGTAAGCCCCGACAAGGCTACACTCTGACGTGCACCCGGCGGTTCGTTCATCTGACCGTAGACAAGGGTTGCTTGCGACTTTGCCAACTCTTCAGGGTCAACCAGTGAGAGGTCCCAATCGCCACGCTCCATAGCTTCGGTGAAAGCATCGCCGTAGCGGATAACGCCCGATTCAATCATCTCGCGCAACAGGTCGTTACCTTCACGCGTGCGCTCTCCCACTCCGGCAAACACCGAGAATCCGTTGTGACGCTTGGCAATGTTGTTGATCATTTCCATAATCAGCACCGTCTTTCCCACACCGGCACCACCGAAGAGACCAATCTTTCCTCCCTTCATATAAGGTTCAAGGAGGTCAATCACCTTGATACCCGTGAAGAGCACCTCCTGCTTGGTGGTGAGTTCCTCAAACTTGGGCGGCTCGCGATGGATGGCGTATGCACCCGTGCGGTCGAGCTCGGCCATGCCATCGATGCTGTCACCGGTGACATTCATCATGCGTCCCTTTATCTGATTGCCCGTAGGCATCATGATGGGAGCACCCGTAGGGCTCACCTCCATGCCACGGCTAAGTCCGTCGGTACGGTCCATGGCAACGGTTCTCACGGTGTCTTCACCAATGTGTTGCTGCACCTCCAGCACCAGCGTACGTCCGTCGTTGCGCACCACCGTCAATGCCTCGTGTATGCGCGGCAAGTGCAAAGGCTCGTCGGTCAGGCTTTTGTCAAAAGCCACATCCACCACAGGGCCAATCACTTGCGATATATGTCCTTTCAGTATTGACATATCTGTTTCCTATATAATATATATTAATGTATAGTTTTTCGTGATATAAACGTTTGCAAAGATAAACAATTCAAACGCAACTTGTATCATGCCTTTCTGTTTTTTTTAAATTTATCTGAATAAAAAGCATTTTTTTGAGGTAAACAGAACATGAAAAAGCGGCCATGCTTACAAAAATGCCTTCAAACCGATAAAAATACTTTCTAAATGCACCGATAATCGAATAAAATGCTTTATATTTGCAACCCCATTGAGCGGCAAGCCATGAATACCCCTATGTAAAGCGATGCCTGACGCCACATCAGCCTTGGGATGATGTAGGCTTAGTCGGCGGTTAAGGTTACCTTAACCCAAGGCTAAGGTCCGTTAACAATTGCGAGCCGCACGAGTGAGAGAGAAAATTAATAATTAATAATTCATAAGTAAAGAAATGAGCGTAAAATTTTACCAACCGGAAAATCAGGTACCTTTGGAAATGCATAAGGTACGCGTGATACAGAAATTGAATCTTTTGCCCGTAGACGAGCGTCTGCGTGCCATCCAACAAGCAGGTAACAACACTTTCCTCCTTCAGAATAAGGACATCTATCTCGACATGTTGACCGACTCAGGTGTGAATGCCATGTCTGACCGTCAGACAGCTGCCATGCACGTGGCCGACGATGCTTATGCCGGCAGTGAGACCTTCAACCGCCTGAAAGCTGCCATGAAGGAGGTGTTCGGTGTGGACAACGTGCTGCCTGCCCATCAGGGACGTGCTTGCGAAAACATCCTTGCCGAGCGTTTTGTAAAGCCTGGTATGGTTGCCATCATGAACTTCCACTTCACTACCACCAAGGCACACGTGACACGTTGCGGAGGTGAAGTGTTGGAGCTGGTTCACAAGAAAGGTCTTGTCCCCCAAAGCGACGAACCCTTCAAGGGCGACTTCGACTTGCGCGAACTGAAGCGTGTCATCCGCGAAGTAGGTCCCGAAAAGGTGGCTTACGTACGTGTGGAGGCCGGTACTAACCTCATCGGCGGACAGCCCGTAAGTTTGGAGAACATGCTGGCCGTGGCCGACATCTGCCACGACTTCGGTGTGCCCAGCATCCTCGATGCATCATTGCTTCAGGACAACATCTACTTCATGAAGACCCGCGAGGCACAGTGCAAGTACATGACTCCGAAAGAAATCTACCACCTCTTGGCCAACAAGATGGACATCATCTACTTCTCTGCCCGCAAGCTCGGTTTCGCTCGTGGTGGAGCCATCATCAGCCACAACACCGAACTCATCAAGAGCATGATGGAGTACATCCCCTTGTACGAAGGCTTCCTCACCTATGGTGGTATCGACGTACGCTCTATCGAATCTATGGCTGAAGGTCTCTACGAGTCACTCGACATGGATTACCTGAGCCACGGCCCTGAGTTCATCGCTTACCTGGTGAAGGAGTTGGACGACTACGGTGTGCCTATGATTAAGCCTGCCGGTGGTCTTGGTGCCCACCTCGACTGTATGGGCTTCGTACCCGATATGCCGCACGACCAGTATCCTGCTGCTGCTGTAGCTGCCGCCCTCTACATTGCCGGTGGTATCCGTGGTATGGAGCGTGGTACACTCTCTGAACAGCGCGAACCCGATGGTAGCGAGCGCTTTGCCGAACTCGAACTGATGCGTCTGGCTGTGCCTCGTCGTGTGTTCACCTTGTCACAAATCAAGTATGTGGCCGACCGTGTGAAGTGGTTGTGGGACAATCGCCAGCTCATCGGTGGTCTCAAGTGGGTGGAAGAGCCTGCCGTGCTCCGCTTCTTCTTCGGTCGTCTGAAGGAAATCGGCCACTGGCAAGAGGAACTCGTAACGAAGTTCAAGGAAGACTTCGGAGATTCGTTGTAAACAACATGGACATAAGAACCGTTTCATAATAAATAGTAATTATTGTAGAGAGGTGTCGCAGGGATGCGATGCCTCTCTTTTCTTTCTGTTTCTTCATCTTTTTGCAAAAAAAACATCATTTTATTGAAATTTCTTCAAACATGTCCCACGATTTGGGACAACCCTACTCTACCTTTGCCGATGTAAAACGAAAAATAATTGTTAACCATTTAATCGAAAAGGAGAAATAAAGTGATGTTGTTCAGTATTATAGCATGTATAGCATTGTTCGCCGACGAGCTGAAGCGAATTGCAGATATGGATATGGAGTAAATAATCCGCCCTTTTCTTTGGAAGAGTAGGCGAAAACATGTACCTTTGCTCACCATATATATTATAAGGTGGAAAAATACATGAAAACAGACATAAAACATATCCTTCAAACCTACCTGCCCCATTACCAAGGCGAGGTGGAAGAGATTACCGGCTCGGGTAGCAATCGCGTCTATATGCGTTTGCGCGACGAGGAGAAAGGCTCTTTCATTGCCGTGTATGGCAATTGTGTGGACGAGAACAAGGCTTTCGTCCACATGGCCAACCATTTTGTATCGAAAGGCTTGCCTGTGCCTCGGGTATTGGGTGACTTGAGTGGAGACGGGCACTTCTATCTGCAGGAGGATTTGGGAAGTGTGGCCCTCTACGATGCCATTGCCGAAGGACGCAAGCGTGGTGGTGAATATAACGACGAGGAAGAACAATTGCTTCATCGCACCATTGCCGAACTCCCCCGTATGCAATTCCTTGGTGGCGAGGGGCTGAAGGGCGAATGGTGTTATCCCAAGGCGGAGTTCGACCGTGAAAGCATCTTCTTCGACTTGAACTACTTCAAGTACTGCTTCCTCAAAGCCGTGGTCGATGATGTGGACGAGATACGTCTGCAACGGGAGTTTGAACAGCTGGCCGACGACCTGTTGTGTACAAGTGACAAGGAAGAGCAACCCTCCTCCTCGTCAACCCGTCAACCCGTCAACTTGTCAACCCAAAGGACTTTCCTCTACCGCGACTTTCAGGCACGCAACGTGATGCTTACCCCTGAGGGCGAACCTCGCTTCATTGACTTCCAGGGTGGGCGTATAGGACCCATCTATTACGACCTCGCCTCATTCCTTTGGCAAGCCGCATCCAAGTATCCGCAATCCTTACGCAACCGATTGATAGATACCTATTTGAACCATGCCAAGCCCTTCGTTGGCGAGGTGGACAGGGAGGCTTTCGATAAGTGTCTGCAACTCTTTGTACTCTTCCGCCTGATGCAAGTGTTGGGTGCCTACGGCTTCCGTGGATACTTCGAGCGCAAGGCACATTTCCTTACAAGCATACCACCCGCCATCGAGAGTATAAAGACCCTCATGGAGGATGGGAATGGGGTGATAAGATTTTTCCCCTACCTGAGAGAAATATTTTCCTCGTTGTGCAATAATCCGCGCTTCCAATCGCGCGAAAAAGGGAAAGAGTTGGTGGTGCGCGTATTCAGCTTCTCCTATAAGAAAGGCATCCCCGAAGACCTCAGTGGCAATGGCGGTGGATATGTGTTCGATTGTAGGAGCACTCACAACCCTGGCAGATACGAACCGTACAAGAAACTCACAGGACTTGATAAACCCGTCATCGACTTCCTTGAAAAGGATGGAGAAATCCTTACATTCCTTGAAAGTGTATATCGCCTGGCCGATGCCCATGTGGAGCG
>JAFWYQ010000012.1 GCA_017517605.1 Bacteroidaceae bacterium | reverse complement strand
GCTCATTGCGGCCCTCAGTGCCGACGGGGTGAGCCGCATACATAATGTAGAACAAATCGACCGTGGCTATCAGGATATTGAGCAGCGACTCAATGCCTTGGGTGCACGTATTACTAGAATATAATAAGGAAGAAGGGAGAACTTGTGATACGAAAGGAAGACGTTTACCGCATCGGACAACTCACCAAGCCACATGGCATCAAGGGAGAGGTGGCCTTCAGTTTTACCGACGACATCTTTGACCGCACCGACGAGTGCGACTATCTGCTGTGCATGATGGACGGCATCTTGGTACCTTTCTTCATGGAAGAGTACCGCTTTAAGAGTGATACAGTGGCCCTCGTCAAGTTCGAGGGAATTGAAACGGCCGAACAAGCCCGCCGTTTTACCAATATCGTCGTGTATTATCCCACAAAGTATGCTGAGGAGAGTGACGAACTGTCGTGGAGCTATTTCGTGGGCTTCAGAATATGTGACGAACAATTAGGAGAATTGGGTGAGGTTGAAGAGGTTGATGAATCGACCATCAACACCCTGTTTGTGGTTCGCCGTCCCAATGGCGACGAACTGCTCATCCCTGCTCAGGAGGCTTTCATTACCGATATGGATCACAAACTCCGTACCATCACCATGGATTTGCCTGAGGGAATGATGGAATAGAAGACTTCGAAGAGTTTAGAATATAGTGACACAAAGACACAGAGATGCTTTTGCAGATTGTTACATAGCCTCTGTGCCTTTGTGTCACTGTGTGTTATTTAAAAAGCGGTGGTAGCTTTCCCTTGCCAACTGTTTCTCTCCTCCATGCGGCGGCGTACCCGGGCAGTGAACTCATGGTTCTTCAATCCCCAGTCAGGAGCAATCAGCAGTTCGCGTGGCGATTGCGAGACGAACCTTTCCAATACCATGTCGGGGCGAAGGTGCTCTACATAATCAATGACAAGGTCAATGTACTCGTCCACGTCATAAAGATGGAAATCCTCGGGACACAGTTCATACTCGTGTGCCATGCGAGTACCGCGAATCAGTTGTAATTGGTGCAGTTTTAATGTGGTTAGGGGTAAGGCTGATACATCCCTGGCCTGTTCTATAATCATCTCAGGGCTTTCGCCAGGCAATCCCAGTATTACATGTCCGCCCACACGGATGCCTCGCGATGCCGTTCTCTTTACAGCTTCTACAGTCTCTGCAAATGTATGTCCGCGGTTGATGCGGTGCAGGGTTTCGTCATTGGTGCTTTCTATACCATATTCCACCAAAAGAAAGGTGCGGCGGTTCAATTCCTCCAAATAATCCAATAGCTCGTCTGGCATACAGTCGGGACGTGTACCGATGACCAACCCCACCACATCGGGTGCACTCAGTGCCTCTTCGTATAGGGCGATGAGCCTCTTCGTATCGCCGTATGTGTTGGTGTAGGCCTGGAAATAGGCCAGGAACTTCATGTCGGGATACTTGCGGGCAAAGAATTGGTGCCCTTCCTTCAACTGTTCCGTCACGCTACGCTCCGTGCGGCAGTATTCGGGGTTGAAAGTCTGGTTGTTGCAATAAGTACAGCCACCCCATCCCTTGGTACCGTCGCGGTTGGGGCAGGTGAATCCCGCATTCAGGGAAATCTTCTGTACTTTATGCGGGAATTGGGTACGCAGCCATTGGCCAAAATCGTTGTATCGTTGGGTCATCAATGCCTTAAATGAACGTTTAAAGCGCAAAATTAAAGAAAAGTAAGCAAAAACGGAGGTAAAAAGATAAAAAGTTTGCTATTTATGCTTGTTTTACGGCAAAATGTTATAATTTTGCGGCTTCAAATAAGAATATAGATTAGTTATAACAAATAAAACAAGAAAAATGAAAGTAGCGATTGTTGGTGCAAGTGGTGCCGTAGGACAAGAGTTTCTGCGCGTACTGGAAGAGAGAAATTTCCCACTCGATGAGTTGTTGTTGTTCGGTTCGTCACGCAGTGCAGGCCGAAAATATACCTTCCGTGGAAAAGAAATCGAAGTAAAACTTCTGCAACACAACGATGACTTCAAAGGTGTAGACATTGCTTTTACCTCTGCCGGAGCGGGTACAACAAAAGAATTTACAGAGACAATCACCAAGCATGGTGCTGTGCTTATAGACAACTCCAGTGCCTATCGTATGGACGAGGATGTACCTTTGGTAGTTCCTGAAGTGAATCCCGAGGATGCATTGAATCGTCCTCGTAACGTGATTGCCAACCCTAATTGTACAACCATTCAAATGGTGGTTGCCTTGAAGGCCATTGAAGGACTTTCGCATATCAAACGTGTACATGTAGCCACTTATCAGGCTGCCAGTGGTGCCGGTGCTGCTGCTATGGACGAACTCTACGAGCAGTATCGCCAAGTATTGGCCAATGAGCCTGTGACGGTAGATAAGTTTGCTTACCAGTTGGCCTTCAATCTCATTCCTCAGATTGATGTATTTACCGACAATGGTTACACCAAGGAAGAAATGAAGATGTATAACGAGACGCGCAAAATCATGCACTCCGACATTCAAGTAAGTGCCATGTGTGTACGTGTTCCCGCTCTTCGCTCTCACTCAGAGAGTATTTGGGTGGAGACAGAACGTCCCATCTCTCCCGAAGAGGCCCGCGAAGCCTTTGCCAAGGGCGAAGGTCTGGTGTTGATGGACAACCCTGCTGAGAAGGAGTATCCAATGCCTCTCTTCCTTGCAGGCAAGGACCCTGTCTATGTAGGTCGTATCCGTAAGGACTTGGCCAACGAGAATGGCCTCACCTTCTGGATTGTAGGTGACCAAATCAAGAAGGGTGCGGCCCTCAATGCCGTACAGATTGCCGAATACCTCATCAAAGTGGGAAATGTGAAGTAATAGTATAAATATAGAATAAGGAAAAGGGCTGTGTCAGTGATTTGATACAGCCTTTTTTTTATTTCTACAATTTGTGAACTTTCTTCTTGCTCTTTTGGTTACATGGTATAAACCTATTATATATGCAACTGAAAGAAAACTTGCACTACGTGGGGGTGAACGACCGTACGAAAGAGTTGTTTGAAAGTCTGTGGCCATTGCCGCAGGGTATCTCCTATAATTCCTACCTGATGGTGAACGAAAGAATTGCCCTTGTCGATACGGTGGATGTGAACTTCTTCGAAGAGTTCTTGTACCGTATCCGTCAAGCTATCGGATACCGCCCTATTGATTACCTCATTATCAACCACATGGAGCCTGACCATTCGGGTAGTATCAACCTTATCCGTAAATATTATCCCGACATAACACTGGTGGGAAACGTACAGACGTTCCGTATGGTCGATGGCTATTATGGGACAGGCGGAAACCGTCTGCAGGTGAGTGATGGGGACACCTTGTCGTTGGGAGACAAGGCATTGACCTTTCATCTTATCCCTATGGTACATTGGCCGGAGACCATGGTTACTTTTTCGCCTACAGATGGTATTCTCTTTTCGGGTGATGCCTTTGGGTGTTTTGGTGCGTTGAACGGTGGGGTCATGGATACGGCCATCGATACCGTTTCCTATTGGGACGAAATGGTACGCTATTATTCCAATATTGTAGGGAAATACGGCCCACAGGTACAGAAGGCTCTGCAAAAGCTTGCTCCGTTGGAGATCAAGATGATTTGCTCCACTCATGGTCCTGTATGGACAACGGATATACCACGTGTCATTTCCCTTTATGACCGCTTGAGCCGTTACGAAGGAGATGAAGGACTTGTCATTTGTTACGGCAGTATGTATGGAAACACCCTTCGTATGGCCGAATGTATAGCTGAAGCCGCTTCAGAAGCAGGAGTGCGCACCATACGGATGCATGACGCTTCGCGTACACATCACTCGTACATCATTGCCGACATATTCCGCCACCGTGGTCTTATCATTGGGGCACCCACCTACAATGGTGAACTTTTTCCTCCCATGGAGACTCTGTTGAGCGAATTGGTATCACGCAACATTCGTCATCGTCTATTTGGGTGTTTTGGCTCCTATACATGGGCAGGACAGGCCGTCAAACAGATTGTCGACCTTACGCAATTGTGTCAATGGGACAACTTGATGTCTCCCGTAGAAATGAAACAGGGTGATTTGGTTTCGGTAGAAGAGGCCTGTCGCGCATTGGGACGAGAGATGGCGCACCGGTTGATGGAATAAGATAAATAAGGGTGAGTACATTTTGACTCACCCTCTACCTCTATTATTGGAATAGAAGCATATCCGCTCATCCCTTCAATGCCTCGATGATAAGGTCTGCAACCTTCTTGCCCGAAAGGAGCATTCCGCCGAAGATGGGACCCATGCGAGGGGTGCCGCTCACAGCTGAAGCTGCCATACCGCAGACGTAGAGACCAGGATATATCTCTTTGGTGCCATTGACCACCTCTTCTTCTCCTGAAATTACATCCAACGAACGTTCACCAATCACATTGCCTGTGTCTGTAGCAAGGCGTATGCCATTTTTGCGGGCAACGGTTCTGCACATTTCGCTATCGTGTCCGGTTCCGTCAACGACACATTTCGCCAGGATGTTCAGTGGGTCGACGTGCATTCCTTCTCTCAACACTGGAGTCCAATTGACTACCACACCACTGACAACATCATTCTTGAAAATGACATCTTCTACCGAATAACAGTTGAAGATGGTTGCTCCTGCATGAACCGCTTTGTACAACAATGCCGATGTGCTTTCCACGGAATCCATTACATACAGGTTGTCTTCGTACTGTTCATAATTGATGTCAAACTCCTTGACGATGTGGAGCGCTTCTTCCTGCACAACGATTTGGTTGAACATCATGGCACCACCCCACATACCACCTCCGGGAGAAAGTTTTCTGTCGAACTGGGCAACTTTCAACCCCGCCTTGGCCAAGTAATATGCCGCCACAATACCCGATGGGCCACCACCCACAATGGCTACATCCAAATCCAAATTCTTCTCTAACTTGTTGAAATAGGTACTGATAATACCTCGAGATACTTTTTTTTCAATCATAAATTTAATTTTTACGGTTTATAAATCATTTTAGTTCTTGAGTTGACGAGTTAAGATACAAGTTGACAAGAACCATGTGGTGCTAATACTTCGTCAACTTGTCAACTCAAAATTCCTCTTTCATTCATTTTCGTCACATATTGTATGGCTGATCTTCATGGCACAGAAGTTCGGGCCACACATTGTGCAATACTTTCCTCCTGCATTGTTGGATGATTTGTAATACTCCAAAGCCTTCTCAGGATCTAAACTGAGATTGAACTGGTCTTTCCATCGAAATTCATAACGGGCCTTGCTCAATGCATTGTCGCGCACCATTGCTCCCGGATGCTGTTTGGCAAGGTCGGCAGCATGGGCAGCCAACTTAAAGGCTACGACACCTTCGCGGACATCCTCTTTATCAGGTAGTGCAAGATGCTCCTTAGGTGTGACATAGCAAAGCATGGCAGTGCCATACCAACCTATTTGTGCTGCACCGATAGCGGATGTTATATGGTCATACCCCGGTGCTATGTCTGTAACCAATGGTCCTAAGGTGTAGAATGGGGCATTGTGGCATTTCTCTATCTGACGTTCCATGTTCTCTTTGATCTTGTGCATTGGAACGTGTCCAGGGCCTTCGATAAATACCTGGACATTCTTTGCCCACGCTCTTTCTACAAGTTCTCCCATTGTATCCAATTCTGCAAATTGAGCCTTGTCGTTAGCATCGTGGATACTGCCGGGTCTTAAACCGTCACCCAATGAGAGTGCGGCATCATATTGTGCCACGATGTCACAGATGTCATCGAAGTGCTCATAAAGGAAACTCTCCTTTTGATGGGTCTGACACCATTTCGAAATGATGCTCCCTCCACGGCTTACCACTCCAGTCAGACGGTCTGCTGCAAGCATGATGTTCTTCAAGCGGATTCCGCAATGGATGGTAAAGTAATCGACTCCTTGCTTGCATTGTTCTATCAGTACATCGCGATATATCTCCCAGGTGAGTTCCTCGGCTTTGCCGTTTACTCTCTCCATGGCCTGATAGATTGGTACTGTGCCGATAGGAACAGGGCTGTTGCGCAAAATCCACTCTCTTGTTTCGTGAATGTTGGGTCCTGTCGACAGATCCATAATGGTATCTGCTCCCCATTTGCAACTCCATATGGCTTTCTCTATTTCCTCTTCTATGTTTGATGTGGTAGCCGAATTGCCGATGTTGGCATTTATCTTGGTTAAAAAATTCTTGCCTATAATCATAGGCTCAGCCTCCGGGTGGTTGATATTTGCTGGAATGACAGCCCTGCCCTCAGCTATCTCTTTGCACACAAATTCAGGTGTGATATGAGTCTCGATGCCGAGCATCTGGCAATTCATGTTCTCGCGTATGGCCACATATTCCATCTCGGGTGTGATGATACCCTTTTGGGCATAATACATCTGACAGACATTGTTGGCATCTTTAGCGGTTCGCTCTTTAATCCATGTCTCACGTAAATGTGGCAAACCTTTTTTCAAATCAATCTCGATGCCATTGTCGCCGTATGGTCCTGAGGTATCGTATAGGTAAACCGATGGGTTGGCTCTCTCTATTCGCTCTCCATCCCTGATGGAGACAGTAGGCATCTGCTTCACCATGCGCATTCCCACTCTCACACTTGGATGTATCACTCCATTCATATACACCTTTTCCGAGCTAGGATAAGAAATCTTTAAATTTTGTTTCATCATCTTTGCATTAGGAACATTCTGTTATTTGTCATTAAACAATATATCCGCAATCTCCCTCATCTCCTCTATCGGATTGCTTGCACGAAGGATGCTTCCGCTCAGTGCGATGCCATCGACACCGCACTTCAATAAACCGGGAATATCTTCCTTTGCGATTCCACCGATGGCAACAAGTGGAATACGGATATTGGCATCCCTCATTTTTCGGAGAATCTCTTTGTAACCCTCATACCCGAGTATGGGGGAAAGATTCTTTTTGGTAGAAGTGAAACGGAAGGGGCCGCATCCGAAATAATCGGGCATACTACCCTGTAGATGATATAAAATGTCTTCGAACGAATTTACCGTTCCTCCAACGATAAATCCCTCTCCAAGAATTTTGCGGGCTTCGGCTATCGGCATGTCGTTTTTGCCAAGATGCACCCCGTCGGCCTTTATCCTTTTGGCCAAAAGCACGTTATCGTCAATGATGAACGTGGCACCGAACTCCTTGCACATCTGTTGTACGACGAGGGCATTCTCTTCAAACAACCTCTCTTCAGTCTCTTTCATGCGGAGCTGTATCCAACGGCATCCTCCAAACAATGCCAGGCGGGCCGATTCCACATACGAAAACCTATCCGTGCAGTGCGTCACGAATTGCAATCTAACATTTTCTGTCAACATGAATCTGTACCATTATTATTTTATCATTCGCTCTAAACAATGGTACCACACGGTGCTTTTTAAAAAAACTCCAAACTTCCAGCGTCAGCATTATCTGTACTGGTGCAATGTGTATAATCTCAGCCGCAGTTGCTCAAAGGCACTTCTGGGCACCACCATTCGAGTTCGGGCGCAAAGGTAGGGAATAATTTTGGAAATCGAATGCTTTGCCGCGATTTTTGTGTATCCGTAGGCAAAAAACTGGCACAACCGACAAACCACAGGGTTTGTCGGTTGTGCCGAAGAATAGTAATCTTACCTATGAAAGAATGACATTCTTATCGAGGTATGATTGGTATCGATACAAGGGTTTTATTTCACCCAACACTTCTTGCCGTTGATAATATAAATACCTGTAGAGAGTTCTTCACTCAGTGCTTTAATATCTATATCTTTCTTGACTAAGATTCCATCAAGAGTATATACATCGACAAGCTGGCTGTCAGTTGTAATGTTGTTGATTCCACTAACATAGCCTCCATTGACGGTTACATCGGCAGCAGGCATCGTTTCAGGAACTTCACTCCATCCACTGAAAGTGTATCCTTCCTTGACGGGTTCTTCTCGTAAAGTGATGGTTGCGCCATACTCAATGCTGTCGGTGGCATACACTTCACCATCAATCATGTAAACCAATGCATAACGGTTTATAGTGAATGCTCCATTGACGGTTACATCGGCAGCAGGCATTGTTTCGGGTATTTCGCTCCATCCGCTGAAGGTATATCCTTCTTTGACGGGTTCGTCCCTTAAAATGATGGCTGCGCCATACTCAATGCTGTCGGTGGCATACACTTCTCCATCAACCATGTAAATCAATGCATAACGGTTTACGGTGAATGCTCCATTGACGGTTACATTGGTAGCAGGCATTGTTTCGGGAATTTCGCTCCATCCGCCGAAGGTGTAACCTTCCTTGACGGGTTCGTCCCTTAATGTGATGGCTGCACCATACTCAATGCTGTCGGTGGCATACACCTCACCGTCAACAACGTAGGTGATGGTGTATGTGATTTTGCGATATTCCACGTAGAGCGTACTGTCTGTAGTAATCTCTGTCACTTCTTCGCCATCGGGAGAAGTTCTCCAAATGGTCTGATGACCGTCAACACCCTCAAGTTGTAGCAATGTACCGTTGGTGTAGAGAGAATCTGTTTCCTCTGAAAGATTGGTGGTATAAGTAACCTTGAAGACACGTGCACCGCCGAGCACGGGATGTGTATCGGTACCTATCATTTGTCCGAAGGCTTCACCCAAGAGGTAGGCCACTTCGCCTGATGCCATCTGGTCGTCGGTCACGGTTGTCTGTCCCTCGATGATGTCATATTCTTGTGTGGCAAAGATGTTCAGGGCTTTATCCTTTGTAGTTGTTCCACCTATGCAAGCTGCCACTTTAGTACCTGTAGCCGTACCTAAACTGAATACGTTTACGATGATAGCGTTCTTATGGTTGTAACCAGCAATACCACCACAGTTGCTCGTTCCTGTAATATCGCCAAGATTGTATGAATTGGTAAGTTCTGCCGTTGCTTGTGACACAGAACCAGTAATACCACCTACGTAGGTTGATGTACCAGACACAGTAGCCTTATTGACGCAACGGTCTACATAAGTCTTCGCCCCCATGTAGGCCACGACACCTGCCACATACTGTTTCGCATTTATTTCGCCATCAACAGTTACACCGCTGATATGACTGTTTGTTGTGTAGCCGAAAAGCCCCTGGTAGGTTTTCGCATTATTGATGTAGAGGCCATCAATAGTATATCCATCTCCATCAAATGTTCCTTGGTAGGCTTTGTTTGATTTGTCACCACCGATAGGAGTCCAATCATAGTTGCAAAGGTCAATGTCGTTTACAAGTTTGGCAGATATGGTATAGTCGCCATCATTCACTTTAGCAGCAAACCAGGCCAGTTCTGCACCATTGCTGATTTGATATACATCGTTCTCGTATTTGGGTTCGGTGAGTGTGATTCCATCCCATCCATTCTCGCCGGCCTTCACCATCTCTACGATACAGGTCTGTTCACCCTCGGCATCGTCACCAATGGTCAGCGTAGTGCGGTAACAACGATAGTCTGGTTTGGATGCTTTAATCATATAGGTTCCATACGTGGCAGCATATATGCCTTCCTCGTTGGGTCGCAATGTGTCGCCGTCGACAGTAATGGTGTATTCGACACTGTCAACATTTGCTCCCAATTTCAGAATGAATTTCTTGATTGGTGAGATGGGGATACGTACTTCGGGCAATTGGCCGAAATATGTTTTGTGGGCAATGGCGGTAAAGTTAGGAGAACGTCCTATGTTCTTGTTTATATCACGATGGGCACCAATGGGGTCACCAAAGCCATTTACCTGTATGACACCTTGGTCCATCACCAGTTCGGTAGAGGTCGAAGCGTCATAGTCTGCAGGGATGTCTATCGTTACAGCTTGAGCGGCAGGTGCAGACCCGAAGGTATATTGACCGGCACCGAGGATGAGCGACGAGCCATTGGGAATGTTGTTGTATGTCACATAAGCCGACATGTTGTATATACCAGCCAGTTTATTGGCAGGGTGATGCAGTCCGCTGTACTGAATCTTGACTTGGTCGCCAGGTTGGAAAACGGTACTACCCTCGCGGCTTGCATTGGTAATCTCGCGATGGCAGGGCTTCGCTGTCAGCACCTGATAGATAGAGTTGCCCGTGGTATCGGTCATTTTCACAATTTGTCGTCCCTCTTTCAGCAGCAGGGTATAGGAGCCATCGTCATTTTTGTTTACTCCCTTTGTGCCGAATCCGTGGTATGTAGCCATCTGTTCGCCGATGGTGGGGTAGGCAATCTCTATTTTATCCACGCCAGTGGGAGTGAAGGTGTATGTAGCGCCCTCTTCGGTGTCGAGATAATAGAATACATCGTGCTCGGCATCGACATACTTGCCTGCTGTCTTCAGTGCTCCTTCGTTGTAGTCCTCATTGATAAACATGTTGGGTTGCATGGCTGTAGCGTTGTCTCCGACAGTTACAACATACGCCGCCGTGTTTTCGGGCCAAATGGCTCCCCAATACTCGCCACCCATAAAATTGGTTTTCGTCAGAGAGTCGCCTTTAGAATTGTATTTGTAGTAGTTCAGTGCTATGGCATCGTATGTCACCAACACGATGGCAGTACCTTTGCCGATGGCTTTTATCGTTGACCATGGCTCTGTGGTAGTGTGTGCATTGTCAATCTCGATAACATCGGAACAGGGGTTTCCGTTCAAGTCAATGACGGTATAGTGGAAGTCGGGTTCAAGGAAGTAGTTGTTGGTCTGCGTGTCGGTCAACTGCCATGAACGCATAGGCAGTGCATTATAAGTCTCGCCCACGTTCAGCTGCAAATGTCCACGTTCGTTGATGTTGACAAGGATATTGCCCGTTTCGTATCCGCCATTCCAGTTCACATCATGCTTGATGGTCTTGGGACCAAATGCCTCGTAGTTGCTTTCAGAGAATTTCAGGAATGAGTTTTCGCCTGCATCTATATCCATGGTAAAGTATCCACCTTGGGTCAGTCCGTCAGCTTTCCATGTACGGAAGTTGTATACCTGATTGTCGGCCAGGCGATAATAAACTTTCTTATTATTCCCGTCAACCTCAGTCTTTGACGGTTCTACTTTGGTGAAATTGGTAAAGTGGCTGAACTTCTTGCCGATAAATATCTCGGCATCTGCGGGTAAGGTTACAATATAGTCTCCACCCATCGGTATGGCACCGCTCACGGTCACACCGGCAGTCAAGGTACCGCTGCGGTCGTTGGCCATATATCCTTGGGCTTGATGTTCCTCGCTGGGAACAAGCGATACATAGTAGCTGTTGCCAGAAAGTGCTAGGAATGTCTTGCGGCCGGCAGTGACACTGTTGCCCAGTGTGACAACCATTCTCTCGCCCTCGCGGGTAGAAACCTCCACTTCGATGGTGTAGTCCTTGTCTGCCTCCCACGCAGTTTTGTCTTCGTTCTTATTTGTGGCATAGACGGTGTTTGTCAAGATTGCGAACTCTTGGATACTGTCCGGTTTGAGGTCTTCTCTGATGTTCAGTTCAATTGTTCCGTTTATCGTTGCACTGTCTTTAGCATAGGCAGAGAGTACATACACGCCTCCAGGCGCATCGAACGTGTATATTTTGTCTGTAGCGTCACCTACTGCTACAGTGTATCCTGTAGCCTTATCTACAAGACTCATCCACGGTGAAGTGGCATTCATTTTCACAATCACATTGGCTGACTGTATGCTTATACAGCATAGAATCAAAGCAGCCAAACTTAAAACTAACTTTTTCATCTTCTTTAAATATTTAATAATGTATGTGTTCAATATCTTATCATCTTCTTTCCTCCCTGTATGTATGGCTTCCCTATAGGCGGTGTATTCAGGCGGACTCCCCGCAAATCGTATATATCACCGGTTTGTCTGTTGTTGCCGACAATCGGCACTATCTTGGTGAAATCGCCATTCGGCGGAAGAGCCAAAAAGTGTGCCGGATTGATATAGACCTTGTGTCTGCCTAACAAGACTCCTTCGGGCGACCATTGAATCAATGCTCCTGCGGCTGCAAAAGAGCCTGCATCGGTTGCATAGATATATCCTGTATAAGGATTGACATATACGCCATACGGCATACCCAAAGCCTGCAAGTCGGCAAGCATGGTGCCAGGCAATGACTCATCTATTCCCCCTCCTCCGTCGGTAGCCATCACCTCACCGGGATTGATGACAAGGTAGTTGAATTTGTATTCATTGGTATAATAGGTGAATCGTGCGCCAATGGCAAGGAAGTTGCCGTCAAGCATTGTGCAACTGTATGTAGAGGCATATTCCAATACCACAAAACAATCATCGTCACCATCAAGAGCCTTCTCACAGTCGAAAATGACCGTTGCTGCCGGTATGTCATAATAATCGCCCGGGGAGTTGATGCACAAATACTGGCCAGATTGCGATAGTTTTCCATAGAGGTTTATCTGCTCGGTGTCAATGTCCTTCACCAACTGCATGGTTTCGGCATTGATGATGCTTACGGTAGTCTCATACTCATGGTCTTCCTGAAATGCATATCCGCCAGTATTGGCAATAAAGAGATGTCCCTTGTAATAAGCAATGCCCTCAGGTTCGTACCCTACCTCGCAAGTGGCGACCACCTTGAACGTCTGGATGTCAATCTTGGCCACATACCCTTTTGTGAATGTGACATATCCATTTACAGTGCCACACTCATGGCCATAGGAGGTTACGTAAACATACCTCCCGTCTGTGGCAAGTTTGCGGTTGTTGGGTACATCTTCTGTCTCAGCCATACTTTTCCCATCGGGCGAGATGAATTGGATGATGTTGCTCCAGTTTACAGATATGGCTATAAGGTTGTTGCTTATCTGAATGATGTCGTTGGGAGTATCGCCAAGTTTGCGTTTGTTGACATCCCTGAACCATTGGTTGCTGACAATCCCACCATCTTCAAAGTAGGAGATCTTACCATTGTCGGCTTGCCAGTTGCCTTCGTTCAACAGAATAATGCGCTCCTGGGCCTGTATGTTGCAGGCGATAGCGCAAAGAAGTAGCAGAATCAGTTTTTTCATAATCCCAATGAGAGTGTCAGTTTATAATTGCGTCCGGGCATCGGATATCGCGGAATGTGTTCGTATTGTTCGTCAAGCAAATCGCAGACTTCAAGGCAGATGCCCCATTGTGTCTTGCCTATGTTGTGTGAGTAAGTCAGTTTGGTGTCTATATTGTGATAAGGTTTGAGCACATCCTCCGGGTCGGCATAGCTCCACATGCGTTCGCCCACATAAAGATAGGATGTGGAAAGTTGCAGATTGCGCCAACCGATGATGGCGGTGACTCCCGATGACAGTGTGGGGGAATAGCAGATAGGTTTGTCGTACGTGTCCTCATCGTCGGGGTCGGTACGGTTTACATCATGTTGCCAAGTCAATGACGTGAGCAGTGAGAGTTGCCAGTCGTTCGTGTGGTAGCGTCCCTGTGCCGTGGCATTGAGTCCCTGGCAGAAGGTGTATCCATAGTTCATCATCGACCATGTGTAGGTCCCTTTCAGAGGCAGGCACACGATGCGGTTCTCAATCTTGTTCTGATAGACGTCGGCCTGTAGGGAGGCGTTCCAGTGTGGTGAGTCAAAGTGGTACTCTATTCCCAAATTCAGCTGTTTGGTGTATTCGGGCTTCAAGTTCCGGTTTCCAGCCTGAGTGTAATACAGGTCGTTTAGGGTAGGGGCACGGAAAATCTTTTTATACCAGGCGCGAAGCGTGAGCCCTTTCAGTGTGTAAGCGGCAGAGATTGCCGGTGTCCAGCGGTCCAATGGGGCTGCAGCACCTACATGGGCAAAGGTGACGTCGTGGTAATGCTGGTGCAGCAACGAAGCGGCAGCCTGTAAGCCGTGCCAGTTGGTCTGTACTGCCATTACCTGTTTCTGGTCAAGGCGGAATACGTCATCGAATTTCTTCAAGTCGGCTTCCAACTTGCTATAGCGCACGTCATAGCTTGCAGAAAGCGACAGCCACGGCCAAGGCGTGAATGCATAGCAAAGTGCTCCATAGCCATCTTGCTGGAGATAATGGTTGTTTACGCGAGCGGTATTATGATTCTCTGGATAATCAGTGCAATAGCGCAGGTGCTCGTTGGTATATTTGGCATTTAACTTCACCTGATGGCACTCCATAAACTGTTTCTGGTACGAGGCTTGTATAAAGAAGTCACGGTTCCACTCGCGACCCACATTGACATACTTGTCACTCAGTCGCCGCACAATACCGCCCGGGCAGCCACGTTCGCTGTCATAATAATAGATATGTGACGAAAAGCCTCCCTTGAACAAGACCCCCTCGATGCGTCCATAACGGATATCGCTGTTGGACCGCCGCCCTACAGTGTCTTCATACTCTGAATGATAACGGAATGGGTAGTCGCCGCGTGAATCAGTCCACTCAGCATCAATGAAACCGCTCCACCCGTTCCGCTCGAACTGCGCATTCGCTTTTGCCATCCAAGTAGTGAACGACGCACGACGTAGTTGTACGGATAAAGAATCCTTTGTAGGTCTTCGTGTACGCAAATATACGGTCGCTCCCGAAGCATACTCCGAAGCGGATTGGCATTTGTCCAGTTTGTTGGCATTGTAAAGTGATACCCTATCCATTGTGGATAGTGAAAACTTTCCTAAGTCCACGGTGCCATTTTGGGCGTTTGTGATGCGTATTCCATCCAAATAGATGCCTACATGTTGCGCTCCGAGCGACCTTACGTTGATGGTCTTCAAGCCTCCAAGGCCGCCATAGTCCTTAATCTGCACGCCTGCAAAATACTTCAATGCATCAGCCACCGATGTGGTGCTCAATGCTTGAAGTTCACAGCCTTGCAGTGTCTGCGACGTGGTAGTTGTACGGAATGGTTGCTTGGAAGTAATGATTATCTCCGACAAATACTGCATACTGTCGAGACTGCTTGGATTCAGCCTTGTCCCGACTTCCTGCGCCACAATACACTGTACCCACAGATACAGAGCCAGCAGCAGAATAAACCTACTGTGTCTAAAAATACGTGCTGTCATTTTTCAATCCTAACCCAAACCCGGGGGTTGTGAATGATGATGCAAGAGGCAGGTCTTCTGACTTGTCGCCCGGTACGAACGTCTTCCCGAAAATCTCAGTGACATCGTGTTCGCCCAGAAAAGCGACTTACAGCTGCGGGACAGTTCAGGATTCTCACCTGATTCCCTTTTAATCATTGTCTGCGGTGCCTAAGTCGGCTCCATACAGGTGCAATGAACCAAATGCGGGGGCAAAGGTCGGCAAAAAAAACAGAACTGCAAACAAAAAATGCAAAAAATGTCATCTGACAGGTCAAAAATATGCTTTTTAATTAGTTGACCTCTATGGAAAAGGAGTTATAAGGGAAGGGTAAAATTCATTGCCATACATAAGCAATCATAACATGCGAAAAAGTGGATATCTCAAAATGGGCATCCTCTTCTTGTATAAACGTGAATCAAACCGATATTTTTGTGATTATAACCGCAAAAAAGAGATAAAATGTGCAGAAAATTTGGTTATAACCGCAAAACTTCACGCAACCATGCTTAAGTCCGAAGCCAGTACTTCTTAGGAAATACTCCAGTACTGCTTAAGCGGTACTGCAGTACTCCTTAGGCAGTACTCGAGTACTCCTTAAGAGGTACTGGCTTCAGCACCTTTCCCTGATTCCTGTAGAGGCTTTTGTGCTTCATTGGCTAGATAAATAGACACTTTCTTAAAGGTCCAACTGAAACTCTTTACACTTCCGTCATTTCCATCCTGAAATTGTTTACACCTGCGTAAAGATGGAGAAATGGTGTTTGGGCTCCTATACCTTATTATATATAGCCCCTTCAGACTTCCTTGGAGATGTATTTTCTCAATCAATTGAAAAAAAGAGGGTTAAAACGCTTGTAGGTTGAGAAAAAATGCGTACCTTTGCAGGCCGATTATTATCAGATTAGTGATAAAAGTTTAATTTATAGCGCATTACTGTGCCTTTTTGTGTCCGATGAGGGACAGGGATGTGGCTAAAAGAAGTTTTTTAGTAGTTAACAAATTAAAAGTTTTAAAAGAGTGGATACTTTAAGTTACAAGACCATTTCTGCAAACAAGGAAACTGCGACCAAAGAATGGGTCGTTGTGGACGCTACCGACCAGGTATTGGGCCGTCTCGGTGCGAAAGTTGCGAAACTGTTGAGAGGAAAGTACAAACCTAACTTCACTCCCAACGCTGATTGTGGCGATAATGTGATCATTATCAATGCCGACAAAGTTGTATTGACAGGAAACAAGTGGACAGACCGTGTTTATCTGCGTCACACTGGTTACCCCGGTGGACAGCGCGAGATGACTCCCGCGGCTTTGATTGCCCGTCCTAACGGTCATGAGAGATTGTTCAAGAAGGTGGTAAAGGGTATGTTGCCCAAGAACCGTTTGGCTGCCCAGCAGTTGGCTAACCTCTACATCTATGTAGGTGGCGAACACAAGCACGAGGCTCAGACACCTAAGTTTATCGACATTAATACACTTAAATAAGCAACATGGAAGTAGTAAACGCATTAGGAAGACGTAAGCGCGCTATTGCCCGCGTATTCGTTACCGAGGGTACTGGAAAGATTACTATCAACAAGAGAGATCTGACTCAGTATTTCCCCTCAACAATCCTGCAGTATGTAGTGAAGCAGCCCTTGAACAAGCTGGAAGTGGCTGAGAAATATGATATCAAAGTGAATCTTTGTGGCGGTGGTTTCACCGGACAGTCACAGGCTTTGCGTCTGGCTATTGCCCGCGCATTGGTAAAGATCAACCCCGAGGACAAGAAGACTCTCCGTTCAGAAGGCTTCATGACTCGCGATCCCCGTGCTGTTGAGCGTAAGAAGCCGGGTCGTCCCAAGGCACGTAGAAGATTCCAGTTCAGTAAGCGTTAATTTGAGTTTGTCAGTTTGTTGGTTGATAAGTTGGAGCATCTCCTCAGAGGAACTCATAAACTTAAAGACTCAAGGACTTGAGAACTGAAATCGAATAGCGTTTAGAATCTAAACCGACAGGATTCTTCGTGGACAAAAGACTACCTGACGGTTGGTGAACAAAATGCCGCAAGGCAGAAAAGCTAAAAAGAAAGTAAACGATTAAAAAAAAAGAAAAACAAAATGTCAAGAATTAATTTTGATACACTGTTGGAAGCCGGTTGCCACTTCGGTCACTTGAAGAGAAAGTGGAACCCTGCTATGGCTCCCTATATTTTCATGGAACGCAATGGTATCCATATCATTGACCTCCACAAGACTGCTGCTAAAGTAAACGAAGCCGCTGAGGCTTTGAAGCAGATTGCAAAGTCAGGAAAGAGAATCCTGTTTGTAGCTACTAAGAAACAAGCTAAGCAGGTGGTAGCTGAGAAAGCTGCCTCTGTAAACATGCCCTACGTTATCGAGCGCTGGCCCGGTGGTATGTTGACCAACTTCCCCACTATCCGCAAGGCTGTGAAGAAGATGGCTACCATCGACAAGTTGACTAGCGACGGTACTTATTCTAATCTCTCTAAGCGCGAAATCCTCCAGATTTCTCGCCAGCGTGCCAAGTTAGAGAAGAACCTCGGTTCTATCGCCGACCTGAGCCGTCTGCCGTCAGCTCTGTTCGTAATCGACGTATTGAAGGAGAACATCGCTGTTCGCGAGGCTAACCGTCTGGGTATTCCCGTATTTGGTATCGTAGATACTAACTCTGATCCTAATGACATCGACTTCGTAATCCCCGCTAACGACGATGCTACCAAGTCAATCGAGGTAATCCTTGATGCTTGCTGCACCGCTATCCACGAGGGACTCGAAGAGCGTAAGGCCGAGAAGGTTGACATGGAAGCTGCCGGCGAATCAGCTGCTCCCGTAAAGCCCTCTCGTAAAAGAGGTGCTTCTAAGGCTCGTGTAGAAAAGGCTGAGGAGGCTGCTGAGGCTCCCGCTGCTACAGAAGAGGCTTAATATTTCGATGTGTCAATGTGCTAATGTGCTGATGTGCTAATCACCATGCGGCACGCTAAGGCTGAAAAGTCGGAACTTAGCATGTTGACACATCTTGTTTAAAAATATAAGAGTATAAACTTTAAAATAAGAAAGGAATAACAATGGCTGTAACAATGGCTGAAATTACCAAGCTCCGCAAAATGACCGGCGCTGGTATGATGGATTGCAAGAACGCCTTGAACGAAGCAGAAGGCGACATCGATAAGGCAATGGAGATTATCCGTAAGAAGGGACAGGCTGTAGCCGCCAAGCGTTCTGACCGTGACGCTTCTGAAGGTTGCGTATTGGCTAAGGCCGATGGTAACTTTGCTGCTATCATTGCCCTCAAGTGCGAAACTGACTTCGTGGCTAACAACGCAGACTTCGTGAAGTTGACTCAGGACATCCTTGACTTGGCTGTAGCCAACAAGTGTCAGACTCTCGACGAAGTGAAGGCTTTGACATTGGGCAATGGCACTGTACAGGATGCAGTGACTGACCGTAGCGGTATCACTGGTGAGAAGATGGAGCTTGATGGCTACATGACTGTAGAGGGTGAATATACTACCGTTTACAACCACCAGGGCAAGAACCAGCTCTGTACTCTCGTAGCCATGAACAAGGCTGCTGAGGCTGCTGCTAAGGGTGTAGCTATGCAGATTGCTGCCATGAACCCCATCGCAATCGACGAGGACGGTGTTTCTGAAGAAATCAAGAATCAGGAAATCGCTGTAGCTGTGGAGAAGACTAAGGCTGAGCAGGTACAGAAGGCTGTAGAGGCTGCCCTCAAGAAGGCTGGCATCAACCCCGCTCACGTAGATAGCGAAGACCACATGGAGAGCAACATGGCTAAGGGATGGATCACTGCTGAGGATGTGGCCAAGGCTAAGGAAATCATCGCTACTGTGTCTGCAGAGAAGGCAGCTAACTTGCCTGAAGCTATGATTCAGAACATTGCCAAGGGTCGTCTCGGCAAGTTCTTGAAGGAAGTTTGCTTGCTCAACCAGGAGGACATCATGGATGGCAAGAAGACTGTACGCGAGGTATTGAAGGAGACCGATCCCGAATTGAAGGTGGTTGCTTTCAAGCGCTTCACTTTGCGTGCTGAGTAATCTTTGGATTGAGATTCTGAAAAAGATCAGATAAGCGAATGAGGGTGTGCCCACATAGGCATACCCTCTTTTTTTGTGCAATAATGCCTGTATGTTGCAAAAAATATGTAAGTTTGCATCCTCATTCATTAATTCAAAGTAAACTATGCGGAAAATGAAACAAATAGTAGTCGTTTTGCTGAGTGCTGCCCTTATGTCCGGTTGCTCAGTATTGAAAGGAAACAAGTCTGCCGAAGTAGTGGGAGCGGACACAACCGCAGTAGCTTCGGATACCGTTGTACAGATTGCGCAAACGGTAGAAACTCAGCCAACTCAGGTCGAGGCTTCGGCAAAGAAACCTGTTGTGGTGGGTTACAATGATGAAGTGCAGGGCAATCTCAATGGTGGGACATACGTGCGCCGGGTGCTTTATCGCGAGAGCGAAGTCAATCCCAAGCCTCAGTTCAAAGGAGGTGATGCTGCATATAAGAAATACCTGGCTCAAAATGTCAAGTATCCTCAAGAGGCATTGAAGAAGCGCATCCAGGGGTCTGTCCGTATTGGCTTTACGGTGAATCCTGATGGTTCTATTGTCAATGCTAAGGTGGAACGCAAGGTCAATCCTCTGCTCGACAATGAGGCTCTTCGTGTGGTGAAGTCTATGCCTAAGTGGAATCCTGGAAAGTTGAATGGCGAACCTGTTCCCGTCAAGATGTATGTCCCTGTCAATTTCCGGCTTCAGACAGTGAAAAAGTAGGAGATTGACACCCAAAAACGATACGAAAGATGAAGAGTAATGATTGGAAAGAGCGTTTGGGCATGGTCTACTCCACTAATCCGAACTTTCAATATGATACCGGCGCGGAAGAGGAGGCTGAAACCCTTCCGAAGAGTCAGCAACGTCTGCGTGTACGGATGGAGAAGAACGGTCGTGGAGGAAAGACCGTTACCATTGTTGCAGGTTTTGTTGGCACTGAAGCCGATTTGAAGGAGTTGGGAAAATGGCTCAAGGGACGTTTGGGGGTAGGCGGTAGTGCCAAGGATGGTGAAGTCATTGTGCAAGGCGACTTCAAGCAACGCGTTATCGATTTGCTGAAGGGGGACGGATATACACAGACGAAATGATATGGAGAAGGAAAAGACAAACTCACCACATCCTTCCTTGACTATAGAAGTGACCGACGATGGCTCGGCCACTCTTTTTGTTCCTGCGTTGGACGAGCATTACCATTCGGTAAAGGGGGCATTGACTGAGGCGAATCATATTTATCGCGATTGTGCATTCCTGCATCGTGCCCGTACAGGAGGGGAGGGGGAGGCTCCTCTTCGTCTGTTGGAGGTGGGCTTTGGTACAGGATTGAATGCCTGTGTCACAGCAATGGTTGCCGATATGCATTGTCCGGTACATTATATATCCTTGGAGAAATATCCTGTGGAGGCGGCTTTGCTGGATGCACTTCATTATGATACATGTCTGGATGCCGGATTGTTGCATAAGATTCACGAAGCATCGTGGGACGAGGCGGTTCCCATTACTCCCTATTTTACATTGGAAAAAAAGCAGGCCGACTATCTTGTCGACCCGCTTCCTGCGTCTATTGATGTGGTTTATTTTGATGCCTTTGCCCCAGAGAAGCAACCCGAAATGTGGACACTTCCGGCTTTTCAACGCTTGGTTTCTGTTCTGAATCCCGGTGCAGTGCTCACTACCTATTGTGCCAAAGGCGAGATTCGTCGTCTGTTGGCTTCGCTCGGCCTTGCCATGGAGCGCATTCCCGGCCCGTTGGGTGGTAAGCGCGAGATTCTTAGGGGTACATTGGTGTCTGCTGGATTCCCTTCTTTATAAAGGAAGAATGCTTTTCCATTACCCTTTTCACTAAGGTGAAGAGGGTTCTTCACCTTGGTCAAGAGACCTCTTCACTTGGGTCAAACAACCTTTTCACCTTGGTGATGAGGGGAGTGAAAGCAAATCTTTTCTTATTGTAGTTGCTGTCCGTTGAACGATGAGTTGTGGAATGTCACCTTCTCTGCGCCTACGATGGAATTTATTTTCTCGTCGGTAATGCCATCGAACTTGCAGTTCTTTAATGTCACGTTACGTACGCAAGTATGTGACTCCAACCCATCAATCCATATACCATAACGGCTCTTTTGGCAGGTGATGTTCTCCAAAAGGATGTTTTCGAATAGTGGGTAGTAGGGGCCTTCGGTCACTTTTTCATACTTTAATTCCAATTTCAATACTGCTTGCTTGCATTCGCTGATGTCGATGTTGCGGATATAGAAACCGCTTACTACTCCTCCACGGATGGCATTGGACTTGATGCGGAAGGGACGGTCCATTTCGGGACTGCCTATCTGACAGTTCTCCATCCATACATTGTAGCAGCTTCCCGAAATCTCGCTACCGATGGCTACTCCGGCATGGCCGTCCTTCATTTGGCAATTACGCACAATGATGTTTTGGCTTGGTAAGCTCCAGGCACGTCCGTCGTTGTTTCGTCCGCTCTTGATGGCAATACAGTCGTCGCCTGTGTTGAATACACAGTCCTCAATCAGGACATTCTCGCACGATTCGGGGTCGCATCCGTCATTGTTGGGGCCATGACTGTCTAATGTGACGCCGCGCACGACAATGTTTTTCGACATGAGGGGATGCAACAACCAGAAAGGAGCATTGTTCAGTGTTACCCCCTCAATCAGGATGCGGTTGCATTGATAGAACTGAATGAATTGAGGGCGCAGCTCATCGTTCTCCGTAAAGATGCGGTCGGCAATGGAGGTGATATTCTTTTCAAAGTCGTGCAATTTTTCTTTACCCATGAATTTGCCGATGGCCTTGTCTTCGGCCGAAGTGCGTGCGCGTAGTTTCCACCAATTCTCCCACGATGCTTGTCCGTCCAATACCCCTTCACCTGTTACGGCAATGTTCTCTTGGCGGTAGGCATAGATAAGTGGCGACATACCCATGCAATCGATACCTTCCCAGCGGGTTGGGACTTGTGGAGCATAGTCCGTGGGGATTGTCGAGAACTTCAATGTGGCATCTTTCTCCAAATGCAGGTTTACGTTGGACAACAGATGTATGGCTTTGGTATAGTATTCACCGGCAGGGATTACTACGCGTCCACCTCCTGCACGGTGACAATCGCTGATGGCCCGTCGGACGATGTCTGTGACATCTTGGCCGGCTATTGCCTGATAGTCGGTGACAATGTTGAGTGTCCGGTCAGGGAAGTTGGTCAGCGCGATACTTTTCTCCACTTCGTTCATGGCTTTCCATGGGTTTGCCTGGTCTACGACAAGGGCTTTGCTTTCACTGTTCTTGTCGGACTGATTGCTTCCGTTGCAACCGACAAGAGAGAGGATAAACAAACTGCATAAAAGGGTGGCTTTGAATCTAATTTTCATAAAAAATAGGTGTTGATGGCTTAAAATTTGTTGCAAATGTAAGAATTTAAATGACTTGTCTGTACTGTTTACTCCATTGTTTTAAAAAAAAACGTATTTTTGCACCACAATCAGAATGTATTATGCGTGTGTGTTCACTAAAAACCACTGATAAAGTACCGGAACCGACGCTCAGGCGTCTTCCATGGTATCTCTCCAATGCTCGTTTGATGAAAGAGCATGGCGAGCATTATGTCTCTTCCACCCAATTGTCACGTCAGTTGGGAATGGATGCTTCGCAAATAGCCAAAGACCTCTCTTATGTGAATGTGGCAGGTCGTCCCCGTGTGGGTTATGCGGTGGACGAGCTGATTGATGTGCTTGAACGATTTTTGGGATTTACAGAACGTCATGCGGCTTTCCTTTTCGGTGTAGGAAATTTGGGCGCAGCCTTGTTGTCCGATTCAGGATTAAGCCAGTTTGGGTTGGAGATTGTGGCTGCTTTCGACATCAATCCTTCTTTGGTGGGAAACGCAATCAATGGTATTCCTATCTATCATACAGACGAATTGTTGCAAAAGATGCAAGAATATGAAGGGGTGGAAATCGGTGTGTTGACCGTGCCTATCGGAATAGCCCAAGAGGTGACTGATACGATGGTGACGGGCGGCATAAAGGCTGTGTGGAACTTTACCCCTTTCCGTATTCGTGTGCCCGAGGATATTGTGGTACAGAATACTTCGCTGTATGCCCATTTGGCATTGATGTTTAATCGATTAAACTTGAATAAATGAAGATTATAGCCATTGGCATGAACTATGCCGAACACAATAAAGAATTAAACAATACGTTATTACCTGAGAAACCTGTTATCTTTATGAAACCGGACTCTGCGATTCTGAAGGATGGTAAACCGTTCTTTATTCCGGAATTTACGAGTAGGGTAGATTATGAGACAGAATTGGTGGTGCGTATCTGCCGCTTGGGTAAACATATCGCCCCACGCTTTGCTCATCGCTATTACGATGCAGTGACGGTGGGGATTGATTTCACAGCCCGTGATTTGCAGAACGATTTCCGTTCCAAAGGATTGCCGTGGGAACTCTGTAAGGGATTCGATGATTCGGCAGTGTTGGGAACTTTTGTCCCGATGGATAAGGAGCGTGACATACAGGACTTGCACTTTCACTTGGACATTGATGGCCAGACGGTGCAACGTGGCCATACGGCGGATATGCTCTTCAAAGTCGATGAAATCATTGCTTACGTCAGCCAATTCTGTACATTGAAGATTGGTGACCTGCTTTTCACAGGTACTCCTGTCGGGGTAGGTCCTGTGAGCGTGGGGCAGCATCTGCAGGGTTATCTCGAAGGAGAGAAGGTGCTTGATTTCCATGTCAGGTGATGCGGATTTACAGCCCCCGTCTTCATAACGTATTATTGGATTATGCACATATATTGTCGTACTTGGTTTGTTGTATTGTTGTTGTGGCTTGGAATACTTCCTTTTCAGGCGCAGACACCGGAGTTCTTGGATGTCGATTGGGATGAAATCCGAATAGATTCAGTGTTGCCGGTCTTTTCGCACAGTATTCCCTTGGAAGGCGATTGCCAACAGTATGATTATCGTGTACGGGTTGAATATCCCGAGTTTGAACCGCTCCCCCAAGTGGATGTGCGCCGTTTGGAAGCTATGGAGGCGAAGTTGCCTGATTGGCCTTTAGTGGATAGTTATATCGGGACAGCGACCAAACAGGCAACCCTTTATACATCTTTGATTCCGATTGTATGTCGGGATGGAGTTTATCAGCGTATTACTTCATTGAAATTGACGGTCGAACGAATGTTGCGTTCAGTTCCCTTGACTCGTGCAGGAGGAGTCCCCTCAACAGAACGTTATACCGCAACATCAGTCTTGTCACAAGGGCAATGGGTGAAGATTGCCGTCTCAGAAACAGGAGTATATCGGATTACCCACAGTGAATTGCGCGCAATGGGCTTCGATGAGCCGTCCCGTGTACGTCTCTACGGACAGGGTGGTCGGATGATGTCTGAAAATGCTATACAGGATTGTGTGGATGACCTGAAGGAGGTGCCTCTGTTTCGGCGTAATGGAGATGTTCTTTTTTATGCTCAGGGTACTGTATCATGGACGCGAACCTCTAAAGGGTTTGAACATTCTCAAAATACCTATTCCACCAAAGGCTGTTATTTCTTGACCGAAGATTCTTCGGTTGAACCATTGGACTTTCCTGTGCAAGAAGAATTGGCAGATGCAGGAGCTATGGTTGTAGATACCTATCCCGATTATCTTCTGCACGAAAAGGATGAACTCAGTTGGTTGTATCGCGGGCGGGTATTTTTTGAAAATGCCGATTATAAGAGTGGCCATACAGGAACTTACACATTTAATATTCCGGGTGTAGTGCCTGAAAAGGAGGCCAGTATCAAGGTGGCTTTTGGAAGTAATGATGCAAGCAGTTCCAATGTGCACGTGCTCGTTAATGGGAATGAAACGGGGAATTTCTCAATTCCTGCCATTTCAGGGTACACTAAGTTTCAAACCAATAGCAAGGAGTTTGATTGTACAAATCAGTTGGCTGACCGTACAACCATATCGTTGGTTCACAAGTCTGCTGCTTCCGGGTATTTGGATTATGTAACTTTGAACTTCACCCGACAATTGGCCTTGCGCGGAGCCTATACCTGTTTCCGCTCTTCAGTAGCAGGAAAACAACTGTTTTCTATTGCTGGGGCTGATGCTCAGACGGTAGTGTGGAAAGTGTCGGATAACGGGGCCGCGGGATATAGTTATACACAACTTGAAGGTCGCCTTGAAGGGGGTATGTATAAAGTTGGCGATGTAGCTTCCCTTACCGATGAATATGTGGTACTCAATGCCGCATCCAATTCATATCCAAGTGTAGAAGTGGTGGGGCATGTCGCTAATCAGAATCTGCATGGTATGGATGCGGTGGATATGTTGATTGTGGTACCGGCTTCGGCTAAATGGATGAGTCAAGCTGAACGGTTGGCCGATTTGCACCGTCGTTACGATTCGTTGCGTGTGGCTGTAGTGCGTGCCGATCAGATTTATAATGAATTCTCTTCCGGCACACCCGATGCAACGGCCATACGTCGTTTCCTGAAAATGTTTTATGATCGGGCCCAAACATTGGATGATGCTCCGAAACATCTGCTTTTGTTCGGCGATTGTGCAGCCGACAACCGTATGCTGACTACGGAATGGCGACGCTATTCTCCCGATGATTTCCTGCTCTGTTTCCAGTCGGAATTGTCAAGCAGCGAAACCCGTTCCTACGTGATGGAGGAATATTTCTGTCTGTTGGACGATGATGAAGGTGTCAATTGGACACGGGCAAAAGCCGATGCTGCAGTAGGCCGTTTGACGGTACGCTCGTTGGCGCAGGCTACGGTTGTGGTGGATAAGATTGAGGCTTATCTACAGAACAGTGAAGCTGGTGCGTGGAAAAATTCGGTTTATGTGTTGGGTGACGATGGCGATGCCAACCGTCACATGACAGAAGCCGACAAGATAGTGGATTGTATTCAGGAAAGTAATCCCAATTTAGTTATCAACAAAATCTATTGGGATGCTTATTTGAGTGAAAATGCCTCTACAGGACGTCGTTTCCCAGAGGTGACACGGCGTATTCGCGAGGCTTCGGCCGAAGGCTCTTTGATGATGTACTATACCGGGCATGGCAGTGCATCCAGCCTTTCGCACGAATTGGCTTGGGGTAGTGCCGAAATGGCAGCCCTCAATTCGCCCCGCTTGCCTTTGTGGGTGACTGCAGCTTGCGATACTTCACCCATTGACCTGCCCGAGGATAACATGGGCGAAATAGCTTTGCTGAACGAGCAGGCCGGTGCTATTGCTTTCTTGGGTGCAACCCGTTCTACATACGGAACAAACAGCAATCCTTTGCATGTCCTTTTTTGCAAATACCTGTTCCGTGATGGGCATACGATGGGCGAAGCCTTACGTTTGGCCAAGAATGCTTATACTCCATCGAATGCAGAGAATAACCTTCATTATGTCCTTATAGGTGACCCTGCCCTACGCCTGTCCGTTCCTGATCAATATAAAGTTGAGGTTACGGAGGTGAACGGAATGGTGGCTGACCGTGAGGCATTGCACCAGTTCAAGGCAGGAAGTGTAGTGACGTTGAAGGGGCAGGTAGTGGATGCTTCGGGTAACCGTCAGACTGATTTTAACGGGTTGGTTCATCCTTCGGTATATGGAGGCAAGAGCTTGGTTGTGTGCAAAATGAACGACCCCGAGTTGGATGAGGCTTTCCAATTCTGGGATTATTCCCAAAAGGTATATGTCGGCAGCGATTCTGTACGTAACGGTTTGTTTACCTTTACTTTCCCGGTGCCATTGGATATTAACTATACAGAAGATTGTGGGAATATCCATTTCTATGCGCAAAACAGTAAGTTTGAAGAGGCTCAGGGTGCTTATGGCGATTTTTATTTGGATGGTACGGTGGACAATCTGGCAAACGATTCTGTTGGCCCTGAGATTGGTGTCTTTCTTAATTCTACCGATTTCGTGATGGGCGACCGTGTGAACGAAACACCCTTGCTGATGCTTGCCTTGCACGATGCCGACGGAATTAACGCTACAGGAAACGGAATCGGGCACGACCTTATAGCCATTGTAGACAACGACCCTCAAAAGACTTTTGTACTCAATGACTATTACAGTTCCTACCCGGGTGATTATACCCGTGGCACTGCCACTTATAGCTTGCCCGAATTGGACGAGGGCCGTCACACGTTGTTGGTGCGGGCTTGGGACGTATTGAACAATTCTTCCACGGTTGAGATTCCTTTTGAGGTGGTGAAGGGATTGCGCCCGTCTGTAGGCTACGTGTGGAATACTCCGAATCCGGCCCGTACGACAACCACATTTGTTGTCACCCATAATCGTCCACAGACGGAGCTGGAGGTAAAGATTGAATTGTTCGATTTCTCAGGCCGTTTGTTGTGGAACTATGTGTCGTCAACAATCCCTGACGGGAATGACCTGCATATCACATGGGATTTGACGACTAACAGTGGACAACCTATTGGTAATGGAATCTATCTCTATCGCGTAGGAATCTCTACTCCTGGAGGCGAAGAGGTGACCAAAGCGCGAAAAATTGTGATTGCAAGGCAATAAATAGCCAAGAAGCAAGTTTAGAATAAGGAATAAATAAGAAAGAAGACTATGAAAAAAAATATTATTTTCGCGTTGCTGATGCTCTGCATGGTGCAGTCGGCATGGGCACAGAAGGAACAGTTCAATCCCGTGCAACACGGTGTTACCTCGTTGATGGTTGCACCTGATTCACGTGGTGGTGGTATGGGTGATGTGGGTGCTGCCACCGACCCCGATGTCTATTCGCAGTTTTGGAATCCTGCCAAATATCCTTTCAATATAGCCCGTGCAGGGTTGGGTATTTCTTACACACCGTGGCTCCGTCAGTTGGTCAGCGATATGGACTTGGCTTATGTGTCAGGCTTTTATCGCATTGGCGACTATTCGGCATTGAGTGGAGCACTCCGTTATTTCTCGTTGGGCGAAGTAGGCATAGGTGAGTATGATGCGAAGGGCGAACCTATAAACACCATCAATCCCTACGAGATGGCTATTGATGTAGCCTATTCACGTATGTTGTCCGAGACCTTCTCGGCCGCGGTAGCTTTGCGCTTCATCTATTCCGATTTGGCATGGACCGAGGATGGTATTACACCCGGTTCAGCCTTTGCTGCCGACATTGCTTTCTATTACAACAATTACGTGTTGTTGGGACAGCGTGAGTGTATGTTGGGCTTGGGTGCGAACATTTCCAATATAGGTAGCAAGATTTCCTACGACGAGGGAAATACCAGCGAGTTTGTCCCTACGAATTTCCGTATAGGTGCATCGTTGTTGATTCCTATTGACGAATACAATACCATCTCGTTCAGTGCCGATGCCAACAAGTTGTTGGTGCCTACCCGTCCTATGGAACTTGACGGAGAGGATGACGAGGATTATCAGAATCGTCTTCATAAGGATTATTACGATCTGTCGCCCATCACCGGTATATTCAAGTCCTTCAGTGATGCGCCCGGTGGAACAAGTGAGGAATTGAAGGAGATTCAGTGGAGCGTGGGTGCGGAGTATATGTACAACAATCAGTTTGCCGTACGTGCCGGTTATCATCACGAGGATCCTTACAAAGGTAACCGTAAGTATTGGACCGTAGGTGCGGGTTTTAAGATGAGCGTGTTCTCGCTCGATGCTTCCTATATTATTTCCGTGGCACAGACTAATCCTCTTGATCAGACACTCCGTTTCTCTATGTCGTTTGATATGGACGGATTGCGTGATATTTTTGGAAGATAAAATAATATGCTAATGTGCTAATGTGCCAATATGTCAATGTGCTAATATGCCAATGGGCCAATGGACCAATGGACCATGCGGCACTAACACATTAATCACATTGCCTATTATCACATTGCCTATTATCACATTATCACATTGCCATATTAGCATATTGTCACATTAATCACATTGATACATTATGAAAATACGAGTAGGTTTTGGCTTTGATGTCCACAAGTTGGTCGAAGGCCGTGAATTATGGTTGGGCGGTGTACGCCTCGAACACGAATTGGGATTGTTGGGACACAGCGATGCTGACGTGTTGATTCATGCCATTTGTGACGCATTGTTGGGTGCAGCCAACATGCGCGACATAGGCTATCATTTTCCCGACAATGCAGGTGAATACAAGAATATAGACAGTAAGATTCTGTTGGCTCGCACTATAGAATTGATTGCCACCAAGGGATATAAGGTGGGTAATATTGATGCCACCGTCTGTGCTGAGCGTCCCAAATTGAAGGCACACATCCCTCATATTTGCGAAACATTGGCTCGCGTGATGGGTATTGATGTAGAAGATGTCTCTATCAAGGCTACCACGACCGAGAAACTTGGTTTCACAGGACGCGAGGAGGGTATTTCTGCTTACGCGACTGTGCTGATTGTTGCCGATTAGTCAATTGGCCTTATTAGTTTAATGGGACTAATAAGCCTAATTTGTCTAATTAGGCTAATTTTCCTAATAAGTTTTATTGGCCTGATAGGCTTAATGCAAACTATTCTGGGAAAAGTTCCAATTGTCCATCTCCCAATAAATTGAAACTCATGCGGTGATAGGGTGTTGTACCGTGCAGGCGTATGCCTTCACGGTGTTTTTTTGTGGGATAGCCTTTGTTTCCTTTCCAATCGTAGTGAGGGAATTCTTCGTGCAACTTATTCATATAATCGTCGCGGTATGTCTTGGCCAATATCGAAGCCGCGGCAATGGATAGGTATTTGCCGTCGCCCTTCACCACGGTGGTGTGTGGCAGATTCTGGTAAGGCTTGAAGCGGTTGCCGTCGATGATGAGCGCTTCGGGGCGTACCTTCAAACCGTCAACAGCACGATGCATAGCCAGGATGGAGGCATTCAATATGTTTATCTTGTCAATTTCTTTTGGTCCCACCACACCTACGGCCCAAGCTACAGCTTCCCGTTCTATCACTTCGCGTAGGGCATAGCGTTGCCGTTCGGTCAGTTGCTTCGAGTCGTTCAGCAACTCGTTATGAAAATCTTTGGGAAGAATCACTGCTGCAGCATATACCGCTCCAGCCAAACAGCCTCGTCCGGCTTCATCGCATCCGGCTTCTATCAAATCTTTATTTAAATAAGGTAAGAGCATAAAAAATAATGTGCTAATGTGATTAATGTGCTAATGTGCTAATGTGATTAATGTGTTAGTGCCGCATGGCCCATTGACACATTGGCACATTGGCTCATTGGCACATTAAATGATTTTTAAACAAAAAAGGACATATCTCACGATACATCCTTTCCTGCGCTTCAGGATGGGCTTGAACCAACGACCCCATGATTAACAGTCATGTGCTCTAACCAACTGAGCTACTGAAGCAATTGTTTAACCTTTAAAATGAGAACGCTTTTTATTTTTGCGCGCTTCAGGATGGGCTTGAACCAACGACCCCATGATTAACAGTCATGTGCTCTAACCAACTGAGCTACTGAAGCAGGTTATTTCGTACTCTCTGTTTCCGAAATGCGGTGCAAAAGTAATGCATATTTTTGAACCGTGCAACATTTGAGCCAAAAAAATGCGAGAAAAGTGCCTAATTTATGAAGATGCGGATGTTAAAGCTTGAAGATACGGTCGATTCGCTTTGAAGAACCGTATCTTCAAGCGAAATGAACCGTTTGGTATTCTTTCGTCGGAAGGATGGTAGTCTTGTCTGTGTATGATTGTCATTATTGTTGCATATGAATGAAGTATGTTAAGCAGAATATGGACTCTATTCCTGCAAATAAAGTTAAATGTTCTATATTTATAGGTCGTTCTGTCAGATGTTTCACTATTTTTGTGCCTTGAATAATATAATAAGGTATGAAAAAGAATAAAATATATGCTCTTGGAGCGGTGCTCCTGTTGCTTTGCCTCTGTTGGACGGGGTTCCAACGTGACAATCATAATTTCCAGGTTTCAAAGAATTTGGATGTGTTCAATTCTGTCTATAAAGAGTTGGATATGTTCTACGTGGATACCATTGACCCGCAGAAAGTGATACGGGCGGGTATTGATGCCATGTTGCAGGAGATAGACCCTTATACAGAGTATTATCCTGAGGATGACTTGGATGACTTCAAGCAGATGATAACGGGTAAGTATGCCGGTATCGGTTCTGTTATCCGCCTGTATAAAAAACGTAATCGGGTGGTGATATTTGAACCATACGAAGGTACACCTGCGGCTGAAGTGGGTCTGAAGGCTGGTGATGTGATTCTGGAAATTGATGGCAAGGATGTGGAGGGTATGGCCACCGATAAGGTAAGTGACATGTTGCGTGGTGAAGCTGGTACAACCTTTGTCTTGAAGGTGGACCGACCCGGTGAGCCTGCACCGTTGGAGTTTAAAATTGCCCGACGTAACATACAGACCCCTTCAATCCCTTATTATGGAATATTGCCTGATGGAAAGACTGGGTATCTGCAATTGACAAGTTTTACTGATAACTGTGCCCGCGATGTGCGTCGTGGTATTATTGAGATGAAAGAACAGGGTGCCACCCAATTGGTGCTTGACTTGCGTAGTAATGGCGGTGGCTCGTTGAATGAGGCTGTGGAAATTGTCAATCTGTTTGTTCCCAAGGGATTGGAACTTATCTCGACAAAAGGGAAATTACGTCAGGCGTGTCGTGTGTATAAATCCACCCGTGAGCCGCTGGATGCAGAGATTCCTTTGGCAGTGTTGGTGGATGGGGCATCGGCATCGGCCTCAGAGATTGTAGCCGGTTCGTTGCAGGATCTTGACCGTGCAGTGATAGTGGGTATGCGTACATACGGTAAGGGATTGGTGCAGGTGCCACGCGATTTGCCTTATAACGGACAGTTGAAAGTGACGACTTCGAAATACTATATTCCCAGCGGACGTTGCATACAGGCTCTTGATTATCAGCATCGCGATGCTTCGGGACGTGCGATGCGCACTCCGGATAGCTTGACAAATGTGTTCTATACCGCTGCGGGCCGTAAGGTGCGCGATGGCGGTGGTATCCGTCCCGATGTGGAGGTAAAAGTGGAGGAACAATCCAATTTGTTGTATTATCTGTTGAATGATGATGTGTTGTTGGATTATGGCACAGATTATGCCCGTGCACATGAAACTATCGCTTCGCCTCAAGAGTTTGAACTGACGGATGAAGATTATGCCGCTTTTAAGAAAATGGTGTTGGAGAGCGGTTTCAAATACGATCGTCAGAGCGAGGATGTGTTGAAGAAGCTAAAAGAAATAGCCGAATTTGAAGGTTATCTGGAGGATGCCAAACCGGAGTTTGAGGCATTGGAGAAGAAACTGCAACATAACTTGGGTGCTGAACTTGACCGATTTGCCGAAGAAATTAAGCCGTTTGTCGCTTCAGAGATTATCAAACGTTACTACTTCCAACGCGGAGTGATTATCCAACAATTGAAAAATGACCCTGATTTGGACAAAGCCTTAGAGGTGTTGGGCGACAGCGCAAGCTATGCTGCGGTGTTTGCTGTGCAACCTAAAGAATGAAGGCTTACCAGCTGAGCGTAGTCATAGAAACGACTCCGTTGTTTTTGCGCAGAATAAGCCGGCCGGCTTTTTTCTCGATGTTGAAAATGGAAACGGCATCTTCGCGTGAGCGGCTGACCATCAGCGTGTTTTCGTCTGCAAAACGGTTGATGCGCAGGAATGTGGTGTCTGTGGGGACAATCTCGTTCCACACAAGGCTGTCGTTCAGATATACAATCGCTGAATCACCGGCAAACCCTTTGGCGAATTCTATTTGATATAAATCTTTAAAAGAAACGGTTTGTTGTTTGGCGTATCGGGTACAATACAATAAGAAAATAACGACTACTACTCCTACGGCAAAAGCCATTGCCGCTGTGCCGATAAGGAACTGTTTGTTGCTGTTTTGAGCTCTTTTTCTCATGTTTTTTTGTTTTTTATGCGGCAAAAATACTCTTTTTTCTGATAATAGTTGGCTATTCTGTGGTTTATTTGTATATTTGCAGGCGAAATGATGATTATGTGTGGGGCTCGATAAAGCCCCATTTTTATTTTATTACATTTTAAAAGCACGCATGATAGAAAAAAGCGTAGTAATCCAGTTGGTAAATGAATGGCTGGAAAATAAAGACTATTTCTTAGTGGATGTAACAGTGAGTCCTGACAGTCGCATCGTTGTGGAGATTGACCATGCAGAAGGTGTGTGGATTGAGGATTGTGTGGAATTGAGCCGCTTCATTGAGTCGAAACTCGACCGTGAACAAGAGGATTTCGAGTTGGAAGTGGGGTCGGCAGGTATCGGGCAACCATTCAAGGTGTTGCAGCAGTATGTCAACCATATCGGAATGGATGTAGAAGTACTGAAAAACGATGGATTGAAATTGGCAGGAATATTGAAGGATGCCGATGAGGAACACTTTACTGTAACCATCAGTAAGAAGGTGAAGTTGGAAGGTGAAAAGCGTCCTAAGATGGTGGACGAAGATGTAACCTTTGCATATAACGAAATAAAATATACTAAATACTTAATAAATTTCAAATAAGAAATTATGGCCAAGAAAGCAGAAACAATCAGTTTGATTGATACGTTCTCGGAATTTAAGGAGACCAAGAACATCGACAGAACCACTATGGTGAGCGTGCTGGAGGAGAGCTTCCGCAGTGTAATCGCCAAGATGTTTGGTACGGATGAAAACTATGATGTAATTGTGAACCCTGATAAGGGTGACTTCGAAATTTGGCGCAACCGTGAAGTGGTTGCCGATGAGGATCTGGTGAATCCTAACATGCAAATTTCGTTGAGTGAAGCTCAGAAAATTGATGATTCATACGAAGTGGGTGAAGAGGTTACGGATGAGGTGATTTTTGAGAAATTCGGTCGTCGTGCCATCTTGAACCTGCGTCAGACATTGGCTGCCAAGATTCTTGAATTAGAGAAGGATAGTCTTTATAATAAGTATATAGACAAAGTCGGCACCATTATCAGTGCTGAAGTATATCAGATTTGGAAGAAAGAGATTCTGTTGTTGGACGATGAAGGTAATGAATTGCTTTTGCCTAAGACCGAACAGATTCCTTCGGATTTCTATCGTAAGGGCGAGGCTGTACGTGCCGTCATTGCCCGTGTGGATAATGTCAACAACAATCCCAAGATTATATTGAGCCGTACGTCTCCCATGTTCTTGCAGCGTCTGTTGGAAAATGAAGTTCCCGAAATCAATGATGGCCTCATTACTGTACGTCGTATTGCACGCATACCGGGTGAACGTGCCAAGATTGCAGTGGAATCTTACGATGACCGCATTGATCCAGTAGGAGCTTGCGTGGGTGTACAAGGTTCGCGTATTCGCGGAATTGTGCGTGAGTTGCGTAATGAAAACATTGACGTGATTCCCTTTACCAGCAATATTGAACTTTTCATCAAGCGTGCGCTTAGTCCTGCAAAGGTAAGTTCGCTGGAGTTGGATGCCGAGAACCATAAGGCTGAGGTATACTTGCGTCCCGAAGAGGTTTCGTTGGCTATCGGTAAGCAGGGTATGAATATCAAGTTGGCCAGTATGCTGACTGAGTATACCATCGATGTATTCCGTGAACTGGAAGAGGGAGAAGGCGAAGAGGATATCATGCTCGATGAATTCCGTGATGAAATTGACGATTGGGTGATTGATGCCATCAAGAAGTTGGGTATCGACACGGCTAAGGGTGTGTTGAACGCTCCGCGCGAAATGCTGATTGAAAAAGCAGACCTCGAAGAGGATACAGTGGATGAGATCCTGGATATTTTGAGAGCGGAATTTGAAGAATAAAATTAATATGCCAATGTGCTAATGTGCCAATGTGTTAATAAACGATTCGGCACACAAAGGCCGATAGGCCACTTATTAGCACATTAGCACATGGTTCACACATTGGCAAATTAAATAATTATGGCAGTAAGACTGAGTAAAGTAATAAGAGAATTGAATGTGGGAATTTCAACGGCAGTTGAGTTCTTGCAAAAGAAGGGCTTCGGTACTGTAGAGGCTGATTCTAATACGAAAATAACTGATGAACAATATGACGCCCTTGTGAAAGAGTTTGGCAAGGACGATGCATTGCGCGGAAAACCCGTAAAGCCCGTTGTTCGCGAAATGCCTAAAAAACAGAAAGAGGAAAAGCCTGTCGAAAAGAAACAGGAAGAGGTTGTGCGTGTTGGCGTTTCGGAAGAATTGAAACCGAAATTCAAGCCCGTAGGGAAAATAGATTTGGATAACCTGGGAAAAAAATCTTCTACACCTGAGGAAAAAGAACCGAAGAAGCCTGAACCTGTGAAGGAAAAACCTGTTCCCGCAGAGAGGGAACAGGTAAAGGTTGAGGCTCCTAAGGCAGAACCTGTGAAGGAAGTTGTGGCAGAGAACCCCGCTCCTGTAGTGTCTGAAACTCGGCCAAAGGTTGTTGACACTGAGAAAAAGGAAGAGGGCGTGTTCAAGTTGCGTACTCCCGAACTCGTTTCCAAAATCAATGTGGTAGGACAAATCGACTTGGCTGCTCTTAACCAATCTACGCGTCCTAAGAAGAAGTCTAAAGAGGAACGTAAGAAGGAACGTGAGGAGAAAGACCGCCAGCGCATGGAACAGCGCAAGCAATTGAAGGATTCCATCATGAAGGAAATCCGTAAGGATAGCGAGGGCGAAGGTGGCGAAGGCAAGAAGAAAAAGAAGCGCAACCGTATCAATAAGGAGCGTGTAGATATAGCCAAGGAAGGTGCCAACGCGGGTGGTGGCAACAACCAACGCCAGAATAATGGTGGAGGTAACAAACCTGCCGGTGGAGGTACGCCGGGTGCAGCATCTGCCGACAAGCATGACCGCAAGCGTAAGGAACGCAACAAGAAACCGGCTCCCGTAAAGGCTGAAGTGAGCGACGAGGATGTTGCCAAGCAGGTTAAAGAGACGTTGGCACGTCTGACCGCCAAGGGAAAGAACAAGGGAGCCAAGTTCCGTAAGGAGAAGCGCGAGAATGCCTTCAACCGTCAGATGGAGTTGGAGATGCAGGAAGAGTTGGAAAGCAAGGTTCTCAAACTTACTGAATTTGTAACAGCCAATGAATTGGCCAACATGATGGACGTGCCTGTAACAAAGGTTATCGGTACCTGCATGAGCATTGGTATCATGGTGTCCATCAACCAACGTTTGGATGCGGAAACGATTGATATGGTGGCCGAGGAGTTTGGCTTCCAGACAGAATATGTAAGTGCCGAAGTGGCCGAAGCCATTACCGAAGAGGAGGACAGCGAGGAAGACTTGAAACCTCGTGCACCGATTGTAACGGTGATGGGTCACGTTGACCACGGTAAGACTTCGTTGCTCGACTACATCCGTAAGGCCAATGTGATTGCCGGTGAGGCGGGTGGTATCACCCAGCACATCGGTGCTTATCATGTGACATTGGATGATGGACGCAATATTACCTTCTTGGATACTCCTGGTCACGAGGCATTTACCGCCATGCGTGCCCGTGGTGCCAAAGCAACGGATATTGCCATCATCATCGTAGCTGCCGACGATAGCGTGATGCCTCAGACGAAGGAGGCCATCAACCATGCGATGGCTGCGGGTGTCCCTATTGTGTTTGCCATCAACAAAGTGGATAAGCCTGCCGCCAATCCCGACAAGATTAAGGAAGAGCTGGCTGCCATGAACTTCCTCGTAGAAGAGTGGGGTGGTAAGTATCAGAGCCAGGACATCTCTGCCAAGAAGGGTATCGGTGTGGAGGAATTGCTCGAGAAAGTGTTGCTCGAGGCCGAAATGTTGGAGTTGAAGGCCAATCCCGACCGTAAGGGTACAGGTTCCATCATCGAGTCGTCACTCGATAAAGGTCGCGGTTATGTGGCTACCGTGCTCGTGTCAAACGGAACACTCCGTATGGGAGACATCGTATTGGCTGGTACACACTATGGTAAGATTAAGGCCATGTTCAACGAGCGTAACCAACGCATCAAAGAGGCCGGACCGGCTGAACCCGTATTGATTCTTGGATTGAACGGTGCGCCTGCTGCAGGTGACACTTTCCATGTTCTGGATTCTGAACAAGAGGCACGCGAGATTGCCAACAAGCGTGAGCAGTTGCAGCGCGAACAGGGCTTGCGTACTCAGAAGATGTTGACTCTCGACGAAGTGGGTCGCCGCTTGGCTTTGGGTGACTTCCACGAGTTGAATATCATCGTAAAGGGTGACGTGGACGGTTCTGTGGAGGCGTTGAGCGACTCGTTGATCAAGCTTTCTACCGAGCAGATTCAGGTGAATGTGCTGCACAAGGGTGTGGGACAGATTTCAGAGTCTGACGTTGTATTGGCTTCTGCATCAGGTGCTATCATCGTGGGCTTCCAGGTACGTCCTTCTGCATCAGCCGCCAAGTTGGCCGAGCAGAACGGTGTGGACATCCGCAAGTACTCAGTCATCTACGACGCTATCGAAGAGGTGAAGGCTGCTATGGTCGGTATGCTTGCTCCGGTGGTGAAGGAAGAGGTGACCGCTACCATCGAGGTGCGCGAGGTGTTCCGCATCACTAAGGTGGGTACTGTGGCCGGTGCTATGGTGAAGGAAGGAAAGGTGAAACGTTCCGACAAGGCACGCCTTATCCGCGACGGTATCGTTATCTTCACTGGTAACATTAATGCTTTGAAGCGTTTCAAAGACGATGTGAAGGAGGTCGGCACCAACTTCGAGTGTGGTATCAGTCTCGTCAGCTACAACGACATCCAGGTGGGCGACATCATCGAGTCCTTCCAGGAGGTTGAAGTGCAGCAGACGTTGTAAATAATGAATAGAGGACCCTCCCCCTTGCCCCTCCCTGGGGAGGGGAGTAGATAGTGTGTAAAACATGTTACTCCCCTCCCTAGTGGAGGGGCATGGGGGAGGGCTTTTTATAATTATGACCGTAATAGATATTGTTATACTGGTATTTATCGGCATCGGCACCGTGTGGGGGATGATGAAGGGATTCATTCGCCAACTCTCCTCATTGGTGGGTTTGATTGTCGGTTTGTTGGTAGCGCGTGCCCTGTTTGTCGAAGTGGGCGATTGGGTAGCTCCTGCCATCGGAGTGTCGGTAACCATAGGTCGGGTACTGGCCTTTTTTATGTTGTGGATTATCGTGCCATTGCTTTTCTCCCTTTTTGCCTCGTTCCTTACCAAGGCGTTACAAGTGGTACACCTCGGTTGGGTCAATCGTTGGTTGGGTGGTGGCTTGGGAGCCATCAAGTTTATGCTTTTTGTAGGCATGGCCGCCCAATTACTGGAATTTGTGGACACAGAAAATGACTTGTTACCCCAAACTATCAAGAACGAGTCAGTGTTATATAAACCAATGTATGACCTGGCCGGAGCCTTCATCCCTGCGATAAAAGTAGCGGGAGAACAAATTGTGGGGCAAAGCCAGAATTTGTAATTTCCTCATTATGGAAAATAAAGAGATAAAGAAAGAAGAACCTAATAAATACGTGAAGGAACTCACCCAGGAGAAGTACAAGTACGGCTTCACTACGGAAGTTCACACGGAAATCATAGAAAAGGGCCTTAGCGAGGAGGTTGTCCGACTCATCTCGGCTAAAAAGGGGGAACCTGAGTGGCTCTTGGAATTTCGTCTGAAGGCTTATCGCCATTGGTTGACGATGGAGATGCCTACGTGGGCACATTTGCGTATCCCCGAGATTGACTATCAGGCCATTTCGTACTATGCCGACCCTACAGCCAAGAAGAAGGATGCACCGAAGAGTCTTGATGAAGTGGACCCTGAGTTGCTGAAGACGTTTGACAAATTGGGTATCCCTTTGGAAGAACAGATGGCATTGAGTGGTATGGCCGTAGATGCGGTGATGGACTCGGTAAGCGTGAAGACCACCTTCAAGGAGACCCTCATGGAGAAGGGCATAATCTTCTGCTCCATCAGCGAGGCAGTGCGCGAACATCCCGATTTGGTACAGAAATACCTTGGCTCGGTAGTGCCCTACAGGGACAACTACTTTGCCGCACTCAACTCGGCAGTTTTCAGCGACGGTTCGTTTGTCTATATTCCTAAAGGAGTTCGTTGCCCTATGGAGCTTTCCACCTATTTCCGTATCAATGCAGCCAACACGGGGCAGTTCGAACGTACACTCATCGTGGCCGATGATGACAGCTATGTTTCTTATCTGGAAGGATGTACCGCGCCCATGCGTGACGAGAACCAGCTTCATGCCGCTATTGTGGAGATTGTGGTGAACGACCGTGCCGAGGTGAAGTACAGCACCGTGCAGAATTGGTATCCGGGTGATGCCGAGGGCAAGGGTGGTGTCTATAACTTCGTCACCAAGCGTGGCCATTGCAAGGGAGTGGACAGCAAACTCTCGTGGACACAGGTTGAGACCGGTAGTGCCATCACGTGGAAGTACCCTTCGTGCATCCTTTCGGGCGACAATTCTATAGCTGAGTTCTATAGTGTGGCTGTGACCAACAATCACCAGCAGGCCGACACGGGCACGAAGATGATACACTTGGGACGCAACACCAGAAGTACCATTGTAAGTAAAGGCATTTCAGCCGGATTGAGCGAAAACTCTTATCGTGGCTTGGTGCGTGTGGCCGAAAAGGCCGATAATGCCCGTAACTATAGCCAGTGCGATTCGCTCCTGTTGGGCGACAAGTGTGGCGCACATACTTTCCCCTACATGGACATCCGTAACGAAACGGCTATCGTTGAGCATGAGGCTACGACATCGAAAATCAGCGAAGACCAAATCTTCTATTGCAACCAGCGAGGTATCTCTACTGAAGATGCCATAGGACTCATCGTCAACGGTTATGCCAAGGAGGTCATCAACAAACTGCCCATGGAGTTTGCCGTCGAGGCACAGAAGTTGCTCTCTATCTCGTTGGAGGGAAGTGTGGGATAAAACGAATATAATAGCATAATAATAGTAGACGACTATGTTAGAAATAAAAGATTTACATGCCAGCATCAATGGCAAAGAGATATTGAAGGGTATCAACCTGACCATTCGCGATGGCGAAGTGCATGCCCTGATGGGACAGAATGGAGCCGGAAAGAGTACACTGAGCAATGTGCTCGTGGGACATCCCGCCTACGAAGTGACCAAGGGAAGCATCATTTTCAACGGTAAGGACCTGTTGGAAATGAGTCCTGAAGACCGTGCACACGAAGGCATCTTCCTCTCCTTCCAGCACCCCGTGGAGATTCCTGGTGTAAGCATGGTGAATTTTATGCGTGCAGCCGTGAATGAGCAACGCAAATATAGGGGGCAACCTCTCCTCACCGCCAGCGAGTTTCTGAAACTGATGCGCGAGAAGCGTGCCATCGTGGAACTGGACGGCAAGTTGGCCAACCGCAGTGTGAACGAAGGCTTCAGCGGCGGTGAGAAGAAGCGCAACGAAATCTTCCAGATGGCCATGTTGGAACCCACCTTCGCCATCCTCGACGAAACGGACTCGGGCCTCGACGTGGATGCCCTCCGCATCGTAGCCGAAGGATTCAACAAGCTGCGCACACCTGAGACCAGTGCTTTGGTCATCACCCACTACCAACGCCTGCTGGACTACTTGAAGCCGGACATTGTCCACGTCCTGCTCAACGGACGCATCGTGAAGACTGGTGGCCCTGACTTGGCACAAGAAATCGAATCCCGAGGCTTCGACTGGATAAAAAAGGAAGTGAACGAATAAATTCATTTTTCATCTGCATCATCTGCAGATGAAAAATAAAATGTTTACGTGTATGAACCCAGAACAACAATATATAGAGCTTTTCGAGCAGTGCGAAGCTATGATTTGCAAGCATAGTGCTGAGGTGCTGAATGCTCCGCGAGCAAGGGCCTTTGCTGATTTCAAGCAATTGAGTTTTCCTACTCGAAAGATTGAAGCATATAAATATACAGATGCTGCCAAACTGTTCGCACCGGACTATGGATTGAATCTCAACCGCTTGGATATCCCTGTTAATCCCTACGATGTCTTCAAGTGCGATGTCCCCAACTTGAGCACCGCGCTTTACTTCATGGTGAATGATAGGTTTTATGGCAAGGCATTGCCAAAAAATAATTTCCCTGCAGGATTGTTGATAGGTAGTTTGAAGGAATTATCTACACAATATCCTGACCTTCTTGCCAAATATTATGGCAAATTGGGCGACACCTCCAAGGATGCAATAGTGGCACTCAACACCATGCTGGCTCAGGATGGCCTGTTGCTCTATGTCCCTAAGGGGATGGCGGTGGAGAAACCCATCCAACTGGTGAACATCCTGCGTGCCGATGTCAATTTCATGGTCAACCGCCGTGTACTCATTATCATAGAGGATGGAGCACAAGCCCGTCTGCTGATGTGTGACCATACGATGGACAAGGTCGATTTCCTTGCTACCCAAGTCATTGAAGTCTTCGTGGGAGCAGGAGCCACCTTCGACCTCTATGAGTTGGAGGAAAGCACCACTTCAACCACTCGTTTCAGCAACCTCTACGTACATCAGGAGGCCGACAGCAACGTGCTTGTCAACGGTATTACCCTCCACAATGGAACGACACGCAATACCACACATGTCACTCTTGCCGGACAAGGTGCACACATCGACCTCTGTGGTATGGCCATTGCAGACAAGCACCAACATGTCGACAACAACACCTTTATTGACCATGCTGTAAACGATTGCACTAGCAACGAACTTTTCAAATATGTTCTCGATGATAGTGCCACAGGAGCTTTTGCAGGTAAAGTCCTCGTTCGCGAGGGGGCACAACACACCTCGTCCCAGCAGACTAACCGCAACCTTTGTGTCACCCGTCAAGCTCGTATGTACACTCAGCCGCAGTTGGAAATTTATGCCGACGACGTGAAGTGCAGCCATGGTGCTACGGTGGGTCAGCTCGATGAAAGTGCCCTCTTCTACATGCGTCAGCGCGGTATTGGTGAGAAGGAAGCCCGCTTGCTCCTTATGTTTGCCTTTGTGGGCGAGGTTATTGACACCATTCGCCTCGATGCCCTTCGCGACCGCCTTCACCTGCTCGTCGATAAACGTTTCCGTGGTGAAATGGGCAAGTGCCAAGGGTGTACCATGTGCAGTGGTAAATAATATATAATTGGTCGTATTGGCCGTGTTCGATTGAATAGAAACTGATGTACGATATAAATAAGGTAAGAGAAGATTTCCCCATTTTGGGGCGTGAGGTGTATGGCAAGCCGTTGGTGTATCTGGACAATGGGGCTACGACACAGAAGCCGCGCATGGTGGTGGATGCTATGGTGGACGAGTACTATAGTGTGAATGCCAATGTGCACCGTGGGGTACACTTCCTCTCGCAACAAGCTACGGAATTGCACGAGGGTAGCCGTGAGACGGTGCGCCGGTTCATCAATGCCCGTTCGACCAACGAGGTGATTTTTACCCGGGGCACGACGGAGAGTATCAATCTGCTGGCCTTCTCCTTTGGCGAAGAGTTCATGAGTGAGGGCGATGAAGTGATTGTCTCCACCATGGAACACCATAGCAACATTGTACCCTGGCAACTGTTGGCTGCCCGTAAGGGGATTGCCATCAAGGTTATCCCGATGAACGACCAGGGGGAGCTGCTTTTGGATGAATACGAAAAACTTTTCAGTGAGCGGACAAAGCTGGTGAGCGTCACTCATGTGAGCAATGTGCTGGGTACGGTGAACCCCGTGAAGCAGATGATTGCCACGGCTCACGAACATGGAGTGCCCGTGTTGGTAGATGGTGCACAGGGTGTGCCTCATGCTGCGGTGGATGTACAGGATTTGGATGCCGACTTCTATGCCTTCAGTGGACACAAGGTGTATGGCCCTACAGGCGTGGGGGTGCTCTATGGCAAGGAGGAGTGGCTCGACCGTCTGCCGCCCTATCAGGGTGGAGGGGAGATGATTCAGACCGTCACTTTTGAAAAGACTACTTTCAATGAATTGCCCTTCAAGTTCGAGGCTGGTACACCTGACTATATCGCTACAACGGCTTTGGCGCGTGCACTCGACTATGTTACGGCCCTTGGAATGGACAATATTGCTGCTCACGAGCATGACCTTACACAATATGCCATGATGCGTTTGAAGGAAATCCCGAATATGCGCCTTATCGGTGAAGCCGAACATAAGAGCAGTGTGGTCTCTTTTCTGGTGGGCGACATTCATCACTTCGATATGGGAACTTTGCTCGACCGCCTTGGTATTGCCGTGCGCACAGGGCACCATTGTGCCCAACCGTTGATGCAACGATTGGGTATCGAAGGCACCGTTCGCGCCTCCTTTGGATTGTACAACACAAGGGATGAGGTGGACATCCTTGTGGCTGGTGTAGAGCGGGTGAGCCGGATGTTTTAAAATGATTTCCTATGACTTTTTGCTGTATTTTCTTCTTTTCTTGTCATTTTGAATAAAAAGTACTACCTTTGCGCGACAAAAAGAATGAAAATATGGCAAATTGCTTTACAAGAATAGCGGTAAAGGTTGGTAGCAACGTGCTTACGCGTAAGGATGGTACGTTGGATGTTACCCGTATGTCGGCCTTGGTCGACCAAATTGCTGTGCTTCGTCGCGAGGGTATTGAGGTGATACTCATCTCTTCGGGTGCTGTGGCATCAGGACGTAGCGAACTGCATATCGACAAGCGGATGGACAGCGTGGAGCAGCGCCAACTGTATTCGGCCGTAGGACAGGCCAAACTTATCAACCGATACTACGAACTTTTTCGCGAACACCATATCTCCGTAGGTCAAGTGCTGACGATGAAGGAAAACTTCGGCACACGCCGTCACTACCTGAACCAGCGCGGATGCATGAGCGTGATGCTGGAGAATGGTGTCATCCCCATTGTCAACGAGAACGATACCATTTCGGTGACGGAACTGATGTTTACCGACAACGATGAGCTGAGCGGCCTCATTGCCTCCATGATGGATGCACAAGCACTGGTTATCCTCAGCAATATTGATGGCATTTTCACCGGTTCGCCTGCCGATCCGGCAAGCAGCCTCATTCCTGTGGTGGAGCTGGGCAAGGACCTGACGGAGTATATACAGACAGAAAAGTCGGGCTTTGGACGTGGCGGTATGATTACCAAGACCAATATCGCCCGCAAGGTGGCCGACGAAGGCATCACCGTATTTATTGCCAATGGCAAGCGCGACAACATCTTGGTGGACCTTATGCACGATCCCGAGGGAACACGTTGTACCCGTTTTGAGCCTAACCGCGAGGCCATGGGCAGTGTAAAGAAATGGATTGCCCACTCCGAAGGTTTTGCTAAGGGAGAGATTCATCTGAACGAACGGGCCGTCGAAGTGCTCACGGGCGAACAGGCCGTCAGCCTGCTTCCTGTGGGTGTTACCCGTATTGAGGGTGAGTTTGAGAAAGACGATATTGTCAGCCTGATGGATGCTCATGGTATCCGCATCGGTGTCGGCCGCGTGGCTTGCGATGCTGCTGAAGCGCGTAGTGTGGCCGGCAAGCACGGACAACGCCCTCTGATTCATTACGACTATCTTTATTTGGAATAAATGGAACTGAAACAAACTTTTGAACAAGTGCAGGCAGCCAGCCGCGAGCTGGTGATGTTGGATAACGACCGCATCAACGAAATCCTGTTGGCCGTGGCCGACGAGGCCGTGGCACAAACCGACTATATCCTGGCAGAGAATGCCAAGGACTTGGCCCGTATGGACGAGGCCGACCCGAAGTATGACCGATTGAAGCTTACCGCCGAACGCATCGGGGGCATAGCCTCCGATATGCGCAAAGTGGCCCAGTTGCCCAGTCCCCTCGGGCGTGTGTTGAAGCATCATGTCCTGCCTAACGGACTTGAACTGACCCGTGTGAGTGTGCCTTTCGGTGTGATAGGTATCATCTACGAAGCCCGCCCGAATGTCAGTTTCGACGTCTTCTCGCTCTGCCTCAAGAGTGGCAATGCCTGTGTGCTGAAAGGCGGTAGCGATGCCGATAGCTCCAATCGCGCCATCGTGGGTGTCATCCATGATGTGCTCAGCCGCTTCGGTGTGAATCCCCATGTGGTAGAACTTCTTCCTGCCACCCGCGAGGCCACGGCCGAGATGCTTCATGCCAACGGCTACATAGACCTCATCATCCCACGCGGAAGCAGCAATCTTATCAACTTCGTCCGTGCCAATGCCACCATCCCCGTCATCGAGACAGGAGCCGGCATCTGTCATGCCTATTTCGACCGTGCGGCCGATTTGGAGAAGGGGCGTGCCATTGTCAACAATGCCAAGACCCGTCGCGTGAGTGTCTGCAATGCCCTCGACTGTTTGGTATTGCACGAAGACCGCTTGGCTGACCTGCCGGCCTTGTGCGCTCCTTTGGCCCAGAGTAATGTACTTATTTATGCAGACGAACCGGCATACGCCGCTTTGCAGGGCAACTATCCGGCAGAGTTGTTGAAACCTGCCACTCCCGAGAGTTTCGGTACGGAGTTCCTTTCCTATACGATGGCCATCAAGACGGTGCCTTCGTTGGATGCAGCCCTTGACCACATCCGTTTGAACAGTTCGAAGCACAGCGAGTGCATCATTACTGAGGATAATATTGCAGCTGAGCGCTTCCTCCGTCTGGTGGATGCCGCCTGTGTCTATGCCAATGCGCCTACTTCGTTTACTGACGGTGCACAGTTCGGCCTTGGTGCCGAGATTGGCATCAGCACTCAGAAGCTCCACGCCCGTGGTCCCATGGCATTGGAGGAAATAACCTCTTACAAGTGGATTATTAAGGGAAATGGGCAGGTGAGAAAATAAGTTATGTTTAAAGCTCTCTAAAATCCTTAAGGCCCTTAAGGTCTTTAAGGGCCTTAGGGCCTTGAAAAAACAAATGAAACAAAATCATAAAAACAATATGCAAAACTTTACCTGTGTGCAGGACATCGGCGACCTCAATGCCGCCCTGCAAGAAGCTTTTGAGATTAAGAAAGACCGTTTCAAATATGTGGAACTGGGCCGTAACAAGACGTTGATGATGATATTCTTCAACAGTAGCCTGCGTACCCGCCTGAGTACACAGAAGGCTGCCCTCAACTTGGGCATGAACGTGATTGTGCTCGACATCAATCAGGGAGCCTGGAAATTGGAGACCGAGCGCGGAGTCATCATGGACGGCGACAAGCCCGAACACCTGCTGGAAGCCATCCCCGTGATGGGATGCTATTGCGATGTCATCGGAGTGCGCTCCTTTGCCCGTTTCGAGAATCGCGACTATGATTACGAAGAGGTCATCCTTAACCAATTCATCAAGTACAGTGGTCGCCCCGTCTTCTCGATGGAGGCCGCCACACGCCACCCCCTGCAGAGCTTTGCCGACCTCATCACCATCGAAGAGTACAAGAAGACGGCTCGCCCGAAGGTGGTGCTCACGTGGGCACCCCATCCCCGTCCCCTTCCGCAGGCTGTGCCCAACTCCTTTGCAGAATGGATGAATGCTGCTGATTACGACTTTGTTATCACCCATCCCGAGGGTTACGAACTCGACCCTAAGTTTGTGGGTAATGCCCGCGTGGAGTACGACCAGATGAAGGCATTCGAGGGAGCAGACTTTATCTATGCCAAAAACTGGGCCGCCTATACTGGTGACAACTATGGACAGATTCTCAGCAAAGACCGCAGCTGGACCGTCAGCGACCGTCAGATGGCTGTCACCAACAATGCCTACTTCATGCACTGTCTGCCTGTGCGCCGCAACATGATTGTGACTGACGACGTGATTGAAAGTCCCCAATCCATCGTTATCCCCGAAGCGGCCAACCGAGAAATATCAGCTACAGTCGTGCTGAAGCGGTTGATTGAAGGACTTAAATAATAATATAGTTATTTCTCTTAGAAGAAATAGGATTATGTTATTATTCGGTGAAAAGAGGTGAAAACTCCCCTTATGGCCGTAACGATGCGGCTTGTAGCTGTTGATAAAAACGTAAAAAGTCGGGAATAAAATCCCGACTTTTTTTCTTTGGAAGACAACTTGGATAGTATTTCTCTTCCTTGTATGAACAGGAATTCCTTATTTGTCCTCTTTGTCGGTTGATATCCCTGATTTTGTCTGTTAAGTTCCCAAAAGCTAAAAAGGTGATGGACTTTGGGACGTTTTTTTATTTTTTGAATCCCTTATAGTTGGCTGATTGGTTCCTTATTTATTATATAGAAATAATAATAATTTAATTTTTTATTTTTTATGAGTGCAAAACTAAGAAAAAGGCCTTTACGGGCAGGCAGTGTATCATTGTATCTGGACATTTGCCAAAACGGTCAACGTTGGAAAGAGTATTTGGGTATAAGACTGGAAGTCCCTACAGATCCTAAAGTGCAAGAATTGAACGAACTGAAGATGCAGACTGCCATGCGGCTCTGTGCAGAGCGTGAACGCCAATTGCGGCAAAATCTTTGTCCCGTCAATCAGTATAGTCAGACCTCCGTAGGTATTTTGACCGTCTTTGAACAATTTATTGCTTCCTATAGGCGGAAGGATATAAAGGTGGTAATGGCTGCTTTCAACCATTTGAAGAAGTTTGTCAAGGGGAAAGATTTGCCTTTAGCCTGTTTGGACAAGGTTTTCTGTGAGGATTTTCTGTTCTATTTATCTGAACGCTTGCATGGAAGCACTCCTGTGGGATATTTCAAAAAGTTCAAGATGTGTTTGGCGCAATGTGTCGAGAAAGGCTTGCTGTTGAAGAATCCGGCAGCAGGCATACGTTTAATCTCTTCAGAGGAGATAACCAAAGACATCTTGTCCTGTGAGGAGATACAGAAATTGGCTGATACCCCTTTGGAGTACAGCGAAGTGAAGCGGGCGTTTCTGTTTGCTTGTTATACGGGGCTTCGTTGGTGCGATATTGTGGCATTGAAGTATCGATCGGTGGATTTTCAGCGTAATATGCTTGTTATCCGTCAGCTTAAGGTCATGCGGCATTCTTCACGTGCTGTGTTACATCTGAACCTGAGTATGACGGCTGTCCATTTGTTACGTAAAAAGAGTGGAGAGGCGGATGATCTGGTGTTTCAACTTCCATCATATCCCTATGTGCGCCGTTTGTTGATGAAATGGTCAGAGAAGGCTGGCATTCGGAAACACATAACTTTCCATTGTGCACGTCATTCGTTCATTACGAACATCATGTTGCAGGGGGCAAACATCAAGACTGCTGCAATTTTAGCAGGGCATTCAACCATCCGTCATACGGAGAAATATGTACATATCATTGACGAAGTGAAGCAATTGGCGGTGGACAGCTTGCCCGAATTGGATTTGGGTGATATGGAATAGTGACGAGCCTTAAACAGCTGTACTGCACAGAGCTTTTACTTGTAAAACTTGAATAAGAGGATACAACGGGGGACGTTCCCGCTATGTCCTCTTATTACTTTTGGGGCTGTTTATCTACTTGTTTGATAAGGGAATATCAAGTCTGGTATAATAGTCGGCACGAAAACTTTACATTCATAAACAGATTTTACAAAATATACCTTACTTTGCCAAACAGATGCAGACACGATTCTTCACATTTTCGCCAAAAGGTTGCTCTGTATCTCCCTTATGAGCGGCTGTAATGCGAGAAGCATTGATTCCTTTGGCAACAAGCATTTGAGCCACCTTGTCGGCACGCTCCTGAGACAAACGCAGATTGATGCCTGCATTACCAGTCTGCACGTCAGCATATCCAGTCACTGTCACCTTGGCCTCGGGATTCTTCTGCAAGAACTCTGCCAAAGCCTCCACCTTTGCAACTTCCGCTGATGATACAGCCGAAGAGTTCACTGCAAAGAAGATGTCACAACGGTATTCCTCGACCGCTTTCTGCACCTCTACTACATTCTGAGTGGCAGTCTCCACTGGTTTCGCCACAGGTTCATTCCTTACTGCTACACTCTTTTCTGCCGGAGCGGCCTCTACAGGCACTGGCAATACTGGGGCTGACACTGTTCTGGTAGGCTTGCCCAGTCGGAAGCTGATACCAGCCAAGGCATTGAAATACCAGTCAGGATTCCCTGCCTTCTTTGAATTGTAGCGGTCAGAAGTGATATTGGCATTGGCCTCAAGATTCAGACTGAAGCGTTCGCTCAGGCGGAAATCTGCCATCAGTCCGGCACGTCCTACGGCCTGCACTCTGAAGTCGTGCCACAAATAAGGCATAGCAAAAACCTCCTGACGGAGCTGGCGTGCAATAGCTTCGGCATCATCGTTGTTGAAAGCATAGTTCACACCACCGCCCACAAACATACTGAGGTTGAAGACACGCTCAGGATTGTAACGGCAGAAAAGATTGCTCAGGTTGAGCGTCACATCCAGATTTCCGGCCAGATAATTGAATGCATAGTCAGCCGAAGGGTTCACCCATCCGCCACGGCTCTCCCAACCGCTGATTCCGATACGGGCACCCCACACTGGGCTGAACTGATAGCCAAAGGAGAATGCAGCCGCCGGAGAAAGCAAGTCTGTGAATTCAGCCTCGCCCAACGTCATTCCCACACCACCCTGCAATTGCAGATAACCATGCGGATTGAACTCCACACTCTTCACCTCCTGCCCTTGTGCAAAGGCAGACACACTACATACGGCCAACGAAATGGCCAAACACATTTTCTTGATTTTCATTTCTACTGATATTTAAAATTGTTGAATATTAAAGTACTTTACATTTCGTTTCAAGATACAAATATAAAGCCATTTTCTTGTTATACGTGCATATTTTACTGTTGCAGACGAAATATTTAAATATCAGGACTTATACAGTCAGTTATCCATGCCGGTCAATATGGTTTCTGATTCCAATAAACAACGTACCTGATAGGGACAGAAATACGTCCCGAACAACCTCTTCACAGCCGTGAAGAGGTCTCTTGACAGTTGTGAAGAGACCTCTTGACAGATGTGAAGACATCTCTTCACAGTTGTGAAGAGGTTGTAAGAACTATGATTTTATCGCAAAAAGATATAGTATTGTTCGGGTGAACCGATTATATTTTATCCGAATGCTCAAAACTGATATGGAGCTATACATTTTGGCAGAAAACCGACAAGATAGAACGGAACATTCAACAGGGTGAATGAGTTGCCAGCATTGGTGACGACCCTATCTACAGAAAATGGTTGTGACCATACGCGCACAGCCAATTGACAGCTTTCACTATTGTCAATGAATGAATGCAACGAACGCAAATGAGCGTTGTGGCCCGCCTTTACTTCTATAGGAATCAACCGGGCATCATGCTGCCATACAAAATCTACTTCAGCCGTAGCACCAACCTTTTGTCGCACCCAAAAACTACGCTTCTGTCCAAAACGGTTGTTCAAGGTCAACAATTCCTGTGCCACAATGTGTTCCGCAAACCGGCCACGCCATGCATTAAAAATATCTTTTGCGGCAAACACTTCCTTCTGTATGCCTGCTGCATAATTCACCAATCCGGAATCTAACCATAACAATTTTGGGGCCCTTTTCCTGTCAGGGAGCAAAGGAAGAGAGGTTTGGGTGACCGGATAAGCCAATTCAAGCAACATGGCCTTTTCCAGTGTTGCGAATGCCTCTCCCATTTCACGCGCTTTATATTCAGAACCAGCAAATCGGCCCAACGTGATTGTTGATGCAGCCTCCCCCCATCCTGCCGTCAGGATATGGCGTATAACCCCTGTTTGAGTATGGTTGCGGGCATACTTCTCCACATCATCCTGATAACCATTCAAAAGGGATTCAAACACATCATTCAGCCCTACAAGGTCTTTTGTTTCAATATATTGAGCTATAACTTCAGGCATACCACCAATTAAAGCGTACCGGTTGAATAGCTGCAATAACTTTTCATGGAAAGCAACAGACTTCAAAGGATCTTCCTCCACTCTTTTTCGTAATACCCCATTTCCCGTTGCTGTCAGAAATTCCCGGAAAGAACAGGGATGCATGGCCATGTATTCCACCCGACCGACAGGGAATGAAATATGCGTGTCTATCAGGCTTTCCAATAAAGAACCAGCAGCCACCACATACAATTGAGGCAATTCTTCATAAAAGTAGCGCAACAGTGCTACTGCTTGGGGTGAATTCTGGATTTCATCAATAAAGAGCAATGTACACCCCTCATTCTGAACCATCCCTTTCGCAGTGAAGAGGTCAATCAGAAGTTCCTTCACATCCGTGGCGCAATTGAACAATTCATAAATGTTCTTATCCTCTAGATTAACATACAAGTAATTGTCAAATTCACGGCCGAACTCATTGATGACAGAAGTCTTCCCAACCTGTCTGGCTCCGCGTAGTACAAGTGGCTTTCTGTTCCGCTTTTTGGCCCAACGCTGGAGCTCTGTCATTACATCTCTTTGAAACATTTCTGCAATTATTTGATTTTGAATGCAAAGATATACATTTTGTTTCAAAATAGGGGCAAAACTTACTGTTTTTTGTTTCAAAATAGGGGCAAGTTTCCAAGTTTTTGTTTCAAAACATAGGCAAAACTCTCGTTTTTTTGTTCCAAAATATGGGCAAGTAGTAAAATTCACCAACAAATTCCATCTTTTGCAAAAATACAAATTATACTTTGCAAAACAAACAAATTCTGCAAAAATGCAAAGTATAAACGGATACTTTTGCAAATTTTACAGAAATGCAAAGTATAAATGGGTACTTTTGCAAATTTTACAGAAATGCAAAGTATAAACGGGTACTTTTGCAGCATCAGCAGGGATGTGGCGTTGAGCAGTCTTTTATGGGATTGTTTGGGAATATTGCAAATAAAAAAGGGGGCGTACCCTTGTGGATACGCCTCCTTTCCCTGCGGAGAACTTATAATCAAGTTTTTAAGTTCACATTATTCAGCTTTTACAGTCACCTTGAATGTATTGCTGATACCAACCTGATAGTTGTAATCGAATGAAACCTTCACTACGATTTCAATGTCCTTGGTCAAGTTATGGGCATTTTGGATAGACAACTCACCCTTAGTAGGATCTGCGAACTCAGGAGCGAAGTCATTAGTAATGTCTGTTCCTGTTGAAATAATCTTAGCAGAAATGACCTCATACTTCAAATTCGTGTAACCCCATGTGGTCTTCCACTCAGCGTCAAATACACCATTGACAATCCACTTGTGGGTGTCTTTGTCAGTGTAATTCACACCTTCAGCTACAAACACGGCAGAATTTTCGAACTCAGAAGCATTACGTTCTTCATCTGTAACCTCCAAAGACTTACCTTCTGTCGGGAATGTCACATGGAATCCTTGTTTGCTATATGTAGCCAAAGTGGTCTGTCCCATTGTAGCCTTTGCAGTGAATGTCATGTCATTGGCTGTCTTGTAGATAGAATCGCCACCAGCACTAAGTTCGACAGGACCATCTACAGTAAGTTGGTCGCCTGCAATAGTGATACCGGATATGACGTTGTAAGTTACACCATTTACTTCGTACGCATCAATAGTCCACTGATGATTTACACCTGCAGTTGTCCAAGTATCAATATTGCTATAAACTTCATCCATTGCAAGGTTGTAGACGTAAGGAACATTCTTATCCAAGTCGGCAACGTTATAGTTTACACGTACATTAACATCGTTTGTGCCATCCCAATACTGTTCACGCTTGATGAAGAACTCTTTTGCTTCAGGAATAGAGAGGTTGATTTCTCCATTTATAGTCAACTCGATTTCTTGGTTTTGACCCAAAGTAAATGTCTGAGTGAGGGCATTCTTCGTACCTACATAGTTTGCAGTATTGATGTCAATAATCGGAGTTACAGTGATGTACTTTTCTTGGGTAGTGGCATCTGTTTCTGCAACCAAAGCTGCACTGCAACCATTCGTGCCAGAGATTATACAACTTGTACCTACAGCGTTGAACAACATGTCAAATACTCCCTGAGCCGTTTGCTTATAAGCTGCAAGTTGGTCAGCTTCAGCTGCGATAGTCTCTACGGTAATTCTTTGAGCATTAGCAGTAGTAGTATTCCACTTGATATTGAACGCAGGAATAGTGTAAGTCAATTCGCATACATCTTTTGCAATGGTGTAAGTGACGTTATAGCGTACATTGTAATCACCGTTCGCGTTACGTCCATATGCGGCATCAGCAAGAGCTACCGTGATGCTCTTACCTACAGCGTCGGGATTAGCAGTACCATCGGCAGCAGGAAGAACTTTAACACCATTCTCAGTAACCTCAAAATAGCTATCACTATAGGGAGTACCATCTAATACGATGTTAGCCTCTGGAAGATCATACGAATTATCTGCAGTATTCTTTGTACTGAACTTCGTGTAAGGATATTCATCGAAATAAGTATTGTGAATAGTTACATTACCGACACCTGCTATATAGTTTACTACCGCAAAATTTCCTGAAATGTATCTTACATGTCCATTCAATCCTTCTGTGTCTGCAAACAATCCTATGTAACTTATTCTATTGATACTAAGGTTACGAACTTTGAAGTAATCAGAAGTCTTGGCCAATACAGTTGAGTCATTAACCTCATTAGTAATCACCAATGTGGTGGGGATGTCTTCACCTGTTTCACAAGTATTCTTAGCTTTTACCAACAGATAATCTCCCTCTGCCTTTACATCCTCTACGCTCATATATTGTTGAGCTGCGCGACTAATAGATATCAAAGCATCAGCTGATTCCAAATTGATGAGATCCTTGTTCTCAATCCAAGCGTCTGCCAATTTTTGAGCAACACCTGTAGGCTGTACACGGAACTTGATTGTAGAAGTGAAATACAAAGATGTAGTCGCCTCCCAAGCTGTAGAAGTTTCATTGTAGGCATATTGTGGCAAGAATGAAGTGGGAACATCCCAATTATTATTTTTGTACTGCGGAACAAATACCACGCTTTGTACGCTGTTGATGATGGCATTTACTCTCTCTTGCAATACTTCAACTGCATTCTTCAAAGTAACGAGGTCAGCATTCAGATTCTTCAGAGCGTCAATATCACCCTTCAATTCCTCCTTCATGGCTGCATATTCTTCCTCGAAGCCAGCCTTCCAAGTGTTCAATTCTTCGTTCAAAGTTGCCAATTGCGCATCTATTTCCTCACGGTCAGCATACAGACGCTTCAAGTCAACGATAGAAACATAGTTGTCCAACTCAGCAGAGATGCCATCATAAAGGTCTGCAAGTGCACTTTCCTGCTCAGCAGAAGTAATGAAATCTGCAAGACGACCATTGGCCATATCTGACAAATCAGCAACAGCAGCCTGCAAAGCATCAATAGCATCAGTATTTGTTGCGATATTACCAGTGTTAGCATTAACGATGTCTGTCAACTTCAGAATCAAGTCGTATGCATAATCCTTGGCATTCTTCTCAGCAGCAGCAATTTTGTCCTCAAGTTCACTCTTCTGATCAGCGATTTCGCCCTTCAACTGAGCCAAACTTTCGGTGATGTTCATTACGTCAGCCTGAGTATTTCCCAAACTTACCATCAACTCGTCCAAAGCACTCTGATCCGCATTGCCAGCGAGAGCTTCTTTGATAGCAACAATCTCTTCAGCATTGGCAGCAACAGAATCTCTCCAAGTCTGGATATCCTTCAAAGCTGTAGCCTGCTCAGCAGCCACGGTGTTGATTTTGCCCAACAAGTCAGCATAGTCAGCCTCAATCTTAGCAGCCAATTCAGCATCCTTAGCGGCCAATTCCTTCACTGTTGCCTGTAAAGTCTCAATGTACTTGAGGTTGGTGGCAATCTGCGCATTCAACTGTGCATCCACAGCAGCCAATTCTGTAACCTTGGCATTCAGTTCGTCCTTAGTTACATAGTTCCCCTTGATGGTATTCAAGGCTGCATCAATAACGTCGATACGTGCTCCTAAAGTAGCAGATACCTCAGTAATCTTACCTGACAACTCGGTGTACTTAGCCAAGATTTCAGCGTTAGCCTTAGCGATGGCATCAGCATTGGCTTTAGTATCAGCTTTTACGGCAGCCATCTGGCTCTGCAAGTCAGAAACCTGAGCATTCAGGTTTGCCTTAGCTGTCTGCAGGTCGGCAACGACGCTTTCCAAGCTGGCGACTTTGGTTTCGAGCACTGCCACTTTAGCAGCAGCTTCAGCCAAAGCCTTGTTGGCAGCATCAGCTCCACTCTGTGCACCCTTAGCGGCATCCAATGCAGCTGCGGCAGCATTGGCAGCCTCTGTCTTAGCAGCAGCCAATTGGCTGGCCAAATCCTGCTTAGCAGAGTTCAAGGTGCTGATTTGAGACTCCAATGCAGCAACTTTGGCAGCAAGATCGCTGGCCGCAGAAGATGCATTCTGATCAATTTGCATCTGCAACTGGTCGATGTCATCATCGTAGTCTTTACAAGATACAAATGTACTTGTTGAAGCGACAGTCAGTGCTCCAAACAAGATTGCACTAATAAATTTTTTGTTCATAAATAAAAAAATTTAAATTTATAAATTTAAAAATAACTAAAAATAGATATAGTTTCTCTCTTACTACTGTTTTGTTTCCTGCTTATTATTATAGCTTTTGTAGGCATTCACATTCTTCAGATATGCCATCGGACTTTTTCCCTCTACCCGCTGAAACGCCACATAGAAAGCACTACGAGAAGAGAATCCACAGAGACGGGGAAGTTCGTGGATACTACACTTGTGCGAAGCCAACAACTCCTTGGCATACTCTATACGATAACGATTGACCAATGTCTTGATGTTACAACCGAAACCGCTGTTCACCGCTCCAGAGAGGTAGGAAGTATTCGTGCCGACTATTATACTAAACTTGGCCAAAGATAAATCTGGGTTGAGGAAAACTTTTTCTTCGTCCAGATAATGCTTTACCTTATTATATAACACGGACATCCTTCGCTCCTTGGCATAGCCCTTGGTGGGAATTGCACCTTTCTTGGCTGTTGGCGCCTGAATGCCAGGTATTAGCACTATTTCAACTTTTTCCATAGTGTATGTTTTTGTCAGATTTACGGGGCAAAGGTAACGTCCTTTCTGCAATTGAACAAGATTTTGTTCTTTTAAATAATGGTTTCCTATTATAATATTTAAGAAATAGGAATTATTTCCCCTTTGTTATCTTCAGCCGTTCCCAAATGGGGCGGGGGATAAGCCTCCACACGAAGACGAGCAGGCGGTAGCGCCAGTCGATGATGCGGATGCGTTTGCGATGTTTCAGGGCATATACAATCTCGCGTGCTACAGGTTCGGCTTTCATCAGCATGGGGTAGTGTGCATCGCGTAGCAGGTCGGTGGCTACGAAACCGGGACGGATGTCGGTAAAGCTGATGGGCAACTTCTGGATGTGTGCCAATTGGGTGAGTGCTTGGATATAGCAATTTTGGAATCGCTTGGTGGCCGAGTAGGCAGGGGCTATGCCGATACCCTTGGTGCCGGCAATGGAGCTGATGACGGCGATGTGTCCGCGGTTCTCACGGGTGGCATGTGCCTTGAGGTAATTGAATGCCCAAGTGACCATGCGCACAAACCCCTCACCGTTGGTGCGGGCAGTGCGTATTTCTATCTCGGGTTCAAGATTCGCATTCTGAGAGCCTATACCACTGCTATGGAAATAGAGATCCATGCCACCCAATTCGTTCACCAATGTTTGCAGACGGGTGGGAGCATCCGCGTCTGTCACGTCCAGCGCAGTGTATTTTACCTGTCCGTCAGGAAATTCGGCTTGCAACGATTGTAACAGTTCTTCTCTGCGGCCGGCAATGCCTAATTGCCAACCTTCCTTGGCCAACAGACGGGCCACTTCGCGTCCGATGCCTGAGGTGGCACCGATGATGATAGCTTTTTTCATATTCCTTTTTTCTAAAAAAAGAAGAACACAGAGACACGAAGACACAGAGTGTTCATTGGAAGAGTGTCTTTGTGCCTTTATGAATGATAATTTTGAATGTATTCGTATATCTCTTTCGGTACAAAGTACCTCACATCCTTTCCCTCTCTGAGTGCTTGGCGGATAAAGGTGGAGCTGATGTCCAGCAAAGGGGTGTCTACCATACGGGCATTGGGTGGCAGTGTACCTTTGTCTGTGGGATAACCGGGGCGTGGATAGATGAGCAGATGGTTTTCAGCTAACAATTCCTCGTATTTGTACCAACGGGGTAACACCTCCCAGTTGTCGCTTCCGATGATGAGGGTAAACGTATGCTCGGGATACGTGCGATGCAGTTCGCGCAACGTGTTCACCATATAGCTGGGACGGGGCAGGTGGAACTCGAAGTCCGATGCACGGAACTTGTCGTACCCTTCGGTGGCAAGTTGTACCAGCTTTAGACGTAAATCGTCCGGCCACAGGTCGCCACGTTCCTTCAGCGGATTGTGAGGCGACACAAGGAACCACACCTCGTCCACTTCGCCGTATTCGCAAAGGTAGTTGGCCAATGCCAAATGTCCGATGTGTATGGGGTTGAATGAACCTCCGAAGATACCGATGTTCATGGGTTAAGCCCCCTCAACTCCCCCCGAAGGGGAGGATTCAAAGACCGGGAGTATTGGGGGGGATGTTTTAAGTTGTTACTGTTTATTTGTTCAATTCATTCTATCTCCCTCCCTTTTGGGGAGGGCTGGGGAGAGGTTCTTAAGCCCCCCCTCCGGGGGGATTGAGGGCGGCTATTTTTGTAAGAACTCCCGTATCACCCGCAATGCCTCTGCTTTAGCTGTCTCCAAGTCGTCGTTGACGATAACCACGTCGAACTTAGGAGCGAAACTCAGCTCGTATTCCGCTTTGGCAATGCGGCTTTCGATAACCTCAGGAGCATCCGTTCCACGTCCTTCCAGGCGCTTGCGCAACTCCTCGATGCTTGGCGGTTGGATGAAGACGGAGAGGGCACGGTCGCCGTAGAACTGCTTGATGTTGCATCCGCCCACTACATCCACGTCGAACACTACGTTCTGCCCTGCATTCAATTGGTTCTCCACTTGCGACTTCAATGTGCCGTAGAAACGGTCTTGATATACCTCTTCGTACTCCAAGAACTCATCGTTGGCGATACGTTCCTTGAACTCCTCGGGGCTGAGGAAGAAGTATTCCACTCCGTGTTGCTCCTGTCCGCGTGGCGGACGGCTGGTGGCCGAGATGGAGAATGCCAGATGCAAGTCCTGCTCCAGCAGATAATTGATGATGGTCGATTTGCCCGAACCTGAAGGGGCGGAGAAGATGATCAGTTTGTTCATATTTATAGTTGACGAGTTAATAAGTTGACAAGTTGACGAGGAGGCTTTTTAGTTGACAAGTTGACGAGTTGACAAGTTGACGAGGCTTTTCTGTACTATATCCCCTTGTCAACTCGTCAACTTGTTCCCTCGTCAACTCTTTTACATTACATTCAACACCTGTTCCTTTATCTGTTCCAGTTCGTCCTTCATCTTCACCACAATGTTCTGCATTTCGGCTTGGTTGCTCTTGCTGCCTGTGGTGTTGATTTCGCGACCCATCTCTTGGGCAATGAATCCCAACTTCTTGCCCTGTCCCTGTCCTTCGTTCATGGTCTGGCGGAAGTAGGCCAGGTGGTTGGTCAGACGCTGTTTCTCTTCGTTGATGTCCAGCTTCTCGATGTAGTAGATGAGTTCCTGCTCCAGACGGTTCTTGTCGTACTCTACGGGAAGTTTGGAGAGCCCCTCCACAATACGTTCGCGAATTTTCTGTACGCGCTCTGCTTCGTACGGTTCAATCTCCTTCATCAGGGCAGCGATGTTGTCCAACTTCTCGTTGAACTTGCGTGCCAAGGCTTCGCCCTCCTGTTTGCGGAAGTCCACCAATTGATTCACTGATTCTTCTACAGCGTTGCGTACTACGGTCCATTCCTCCTCACTCAGCTCCTGCACCTCTACGCGGGTCATCACGTCGGGCATACGCAACAGGGTCGTGAACCACTCTTCGGGTTGGGGAATGCCGTACTGCTCGGCAATGTCCTTTATCTGTGCATAGTAGTTGGCTACGAGGGCACCGTTGATGGGTGTGGCCGCTTCGTTGGCCTCCTTCTCAATCCACAGGTTGAAGTCCACCTTTCCACGTTCCAATGCCTTGCTGATAATGGCACGTATTTCCATCTCCTTTTCGCGGTATAGTGGGGCGATGCGCGAACTCAAGTCCAGCGCCTTGCTGTTGAGCGAACGTATCTCGGCAAATATCTTCTTGTCGCCGTAGGTGGCCACTGCTTTGCCGTAGCCAGTCATTGATTGTATCATAATCGTATCTCTCTTTTTTTGAATTTCGGTGCAAAAGTACTTCTTTTCTGTTACTTACCCAAATAGTTGGCGATGTTTGCCAACACCTTTTCACTCAATCGGTCAAAGGCCTGGATGGTACGGCCGGTAGATACGTTCATGCAACGCACCCGCGGATGGCCTGTCAGGTGTGCTCCGCCCAGTGCACCCAGTGTGTCGCAATAGCAGATGTTCCGCTCGTCGGAGAGCCATTGCAGGAAGGGTGCTTCGTCCCATGCGGGCGAAAGTCCTGTGTTGAACAGCACCTTGTGATGCCCCATGCGGCGGAACTCCTCGTCGTGCAGTAACACGGTGTTCTTGTTCAGACAGCAGCAGACGATGTCGCTCCACTCCACCAAGTCGCCAAGGGGCATATAGCGGTATCCCTTTTCGGTGGCGGCAGCCTTCTCGCTACGGGCAAAGTAGGCGATGTCGGCACCGAAGAACTTCATCGCATCGGCTATCATGCCGCCCGATTTACCCAAGCCTACGATACCCACCTTCAGTCCCGTAATCTCGCGCGGTGCACCTTGCCAGGCCGGTTGACCGAATCCGTGCATCAGGCGCACCAGTTCGCTCACCACATATTCCACCACACCCTCGTCGCCATAGTCGCGTATGCCGGTCACGGTGATGCCGTGCGCGTTGGCACAGCGGATATCCACGTTGGCGCTCTCGGGTGAATAGAGCGAGCAGCACATACCTATATATACGATGTGTGGGCATTGTGACAGGATGTCAGCCGTCAGGGTCGAAGTGTAACTCAGCAATACGGCATCTGCATCACCGATGCGTTTCACTATCTCATCGCCGTTGGCGGGAATGTCATTGTAAAGTACAACTTCATGGGCGAAGTCGTGCAGCCTCTCCTCGGCCGAGGGAATCAGGCTGATAGGCTCTATGGCCACAAGTTTCTTGAACATAATTGTCTGATAATGGTTTTTTCGGACAAATGTAGTGCTTTTTCCTCAGTTGGACAAACTTTACCTGCTTATTCGTCTCAACATCTTAATGTCTCAATGAATCACTCTTCATTATAGTTTGCTCTCTCTCCCTTTGGGGAAGTTGGAGGGGAACGTCCTCTTCTGTCAAGAATTTTGCTTTTTTCTTGTCAAGAAATCGAAAAATGTTGTCTGTCGTCCTTCTTCATCTAAGGGATGAACCAACCTCAGCCCTGAGATGAGGTGCGCTTGTCTATTAGTTGACATTCAATGATTTACTTGTTCTCCGAAAAATCGTCTATTTTCGTCCGAAAGAAAAGTTGCGCCCATATACGCGACTCTCGTGCGGTCAGTTTTGCATATTTATGCAGAAGGATTGTATGATTATGCATTTCACCAGTTTTCACTCACATTCCCCCCTGTCCGTGTGCACAACCTCTATTGACCGTGTGCACAACCTATAGCAGAGTGTCTGAAGAAACTCCGTCGAGTGTGTGCACACAGTCGGCGGCACGTGTGCACACGCACTTCCTGCTTTCAGCCTCCCGGCCCTTGTACATTGTATATATATACAAAAAACTATCCGTTACGAGGTGTTGCCCTTTGGTGAAATAGAAATGAAATAGAAAAGTGGGAATTATTACCAATGGATGTAAAGGAAAAAGACAATAGCCATAGTCAACCTTCGACCTTCTTCGTAACTATTCAGTGAAATAAATTATTTGGAAAGCAGAGACACAAAGACACAGAGCTGTTCCTTTCCATAAAAATAAAAAAAACTCTGTGTCTTTGTGTCTCTGTGTTCCAAAACCAACCGTGTTATCCGTGTCATCCGTGCCTAAAAAACAACCCTTGAACCTTGAATATTCTTTTACCTAATCAACCCATCTACCATGTGGATGGTGCGGTCGGTGAGCGAGGCCAACCCTTCGTCGTGGGTGACGATGACGAAGGTCTGTTGCAATTTGTCGCGAAGCTCGAAGAAGAGGCGGTGCAGCTCCTCCTTGTTCTTGGTGTCGAGACTGCCCGAAGGCTCGTCGGCAAAGATGACCGACGGGCGGTTGATGAGGGCACGTGTCACGGCTACACGCTGTTTCTCTCCACCTGACAGTTCGTTGGGTTTGTGGTCGGCACGGTCGGCCAGTCCGAGCAGTTCCAGCATCTCTTTGGCTCGCTTTTCGGCTTCTTTGGACGAGGTTCCGGCAATCAGTGCGGGAATCATCACATTCTCCAATGCCGTAAATTCGGGCAGCAGTTGGTGAAACTGGAAGACAAATCCGATATGGAGGTTGCGGAAGGCAGACAGCTTGCGTTCGCCCAGCCTGTTCACCTCCACACCGTCGATGGTGACAGTGCCGGTGTCGGCCTTGTCCAATGTGCCCATTATCTGTAGCAGCGTGGTCTTGCCTGCGCCGCTGGGCCCCACTATGCTTACCACCTCGCCTTTCCCGATGGTGAGGTCGATGCCTTTCAATACTTGCAATGAGCCGAAGCTCTTGGTGATTCCTTGAAGTGTTATCATAAATTCATGTACAATTTAGTATTTTTGGGGAGATAAAAGGAGTTAGAGGGAGATATCACTCCGCTCTTGGGGAGATAAAGGCCGATTGTTTTTCAAGTGACAAGTGACAAGCTACGAGTAACGAGTTTTGTACAGCAAGGCACTTGTAGCTCGTAGCTGATAACTCGTAGCTTTTACATTTGGCCTTTATCTCCCTTTATCTCCCTATTACCTCCCTTTATCTCCTTAATCACATACGCCGCCAGATAGCACCCGAAAGTGGCGGGCATGTAACTGACGGTGCCTGTTGTCGATTTCTTGTTGCGCTCGTCCTCCACGCGGATGATGGCTTCGGGGCGGGCCTGTTCGGTGCTGAACACTACGGGCAGACTCCGTTTCATGCCCATGCGCTTCAGTCCGTTGCGCACGGCCTTGGCCAAGCCGCAATGGTAGGTGTCCCACAGGTCGGAGAGGCGTATCTGGGTGATGTCGCTCTTGGCTCCTGCTCCCATGCTGGATACGATGCGTATGCGTCTGCGCCATGCTTCGCAGATAAGGTGGCACTTGGGTTGTATGGTGTCGATGGCATCCACGATGAAGTCCGGCCGTACCTCGTCGAGTAGGGCAGGGATGTTCTCCGGCTCAAGGTATTGCACGCGGATGTCTAACTGCACGTCGGGGTTGATGTCGTGGAAACGTTCGGCCAACACCTCAGCTTTGGCACGTCCGATGGTGGAGTGCAAGGCCGGAAGTTGCCGGTTGATGTTGCTGGGTTGCACCGTGTCGGCATCCACCAGTGTCAGGTGTCCGATGCCTGCCCGGCAGAGCATTTCGGCCGCGTATGCACCCACGCCACCTACGCCCACCACCAACACATGGGCTGAGCAGAGGCGCTCATACTCTTCTTTGCCGAAGAGTTGCTCGGTTCGTTGTTGCCAATTCTCCAACTTTTAATTGTTAATTTTTAATTCTTTTCCATTTTTCCATCAACTCACCCAACCATCCCTTGTGTGTCTCGTATCCTTCGTGGATGTTGGTCGTCAGAGGATTGAAGAGGGTTGGTGTCTCCTTGTCCTCGGCATATTCGTCGGGGAATATCATCATCAGGCTCACATTGGGATAGTATGCTTCAATCTGTTCGGGGATATGCTCGAAGGCCGGACGGTACGACACACTGCCTTTGCGGGCACACACCACCACCAGCAGGTGGTCGTCGTTCACCTCGTCGGCCATCTGTCTCAGCTCATTGTTTCCTGCCGATGGAACATATTCAGCCCTTATCTTGGCAAAATAGGTGGCCATGTAGCGCGACAGAATATCCTGTGTGCGGGGATGGGTGTGGAAGATAACGCGGCAGCCCAATATGCCAGCCATACGCGACAGACGGTTGACCCAACGGAAGAAGCCGGCTTCGAACTCCGCCTTGGCCGGTACAACCACGTGGATACGGCGCAGGGTGTTCATCGGCATGGTGGGGCGTACGATGATAATCTGTCTCGACGTACCGGCCAACAAGCCGAGGGTGACAGGGCCGAAGAACGAACCGTCATTGGCTCCTTCGCGCCGGTGCATACCCAAGAGGAGTTCGCTTGCATCGTTCTCGCGCAGAGCATGCACAATGCCGTTCGACAAGTTGGTGGCCAGGCGGCTCTGTGTCTGCATCGGTACATCGGCCGAGTGGGCAATCTTCTCAGCCTGTTGCAGGCATTTGCGACCGTCCTCAATCTGTTTCTGCGAACTGTCGTCGTACACAACATTCAAGCCGATAAGTCCGCGGTTCAGTTTGGGGTTGCGCATCATCATGGCCACCTGCATCAGGTTCTCCACGTTCTGGTTGGCCACCATGGGGATGAGTATCTTCTCGTCGTCGCCTTTGGTTGCGGGAGCGGTAGTCAGGTCGTCGTTCAATATCAGTTGGCGCGAAGCCTTTTCGGCAAACAACGAACTGATGATGCACGTCATCAGGATGAATACTAAGGTGGCATTCAGTATTGTTTCGTTGAACAGTCCCAATTCGTATCCCACCATCACCACGGCCAGTGTGCCTGCAGCGTGTGCTTCGCTCAGACCGAAGAGCATCAGTCCCTCAGCCTTGTGCAGTTTGTAGAGTTTCTGCGGAATCCACGCCGCGATGTATTTGCCCAGTGTGCCACCCACCACCATCACTATGGCCACGATGATGGCATCAATGCCCTTGATGAATACACTCATGTCGATGAGCATACCCACTCCGATAAGGAAGTAAGGGATGAAGATGGCGTTGCCCACAAACTCGATGCGCCCCATCAGGGGTGAGCCGGCAGGGATAAGGCGGTTCAGTACTATACCGGCAAAGAAGGCACCCAACAATCCTTCGAGTCCGGCCACATGGGCACCGATGGCCGCCAAGAACATCATGGCCATGACAAAGATGAACTGCTGTACGGGGTCACTGAACGTGCGGAAGAAGAAGCGTGCTATGCGGGGGAACAGGTAGATGACACCCGTAATGAAGATGACCACTCCTGCAGCCATTGTCACCCAGAAGTAGGGGTCGTTGTGTCCGTGAACCATTTGCGAGATGATGGCCAGTACAATCAACGAGAGCGTGTCCGTGATGATGGTTCCTCCTACTGCCATGTTTACCGAGCGGTTGTGGCTTAATCCATAACGGCTCACAATGGCGTAGGATACCAGCGTATGCGACGAGAACATCGAGGCTACCAGCAACGAGCCTTCCCACTCCATGTGCAGGAAGTAGTGGCACAGCAGCCCACCGATGGCAAAGGGAAACAGAAAGGTGGTGAGTCCGAAGACAATGCTCTTGTTCCGGTTCTTGTTGAAATCCGCCAAGTCTATCTCCACACCGGCAAGGAACATGATGTAGAGCAGTCCCACATTGCCGAAAATCTCGAAACTGCTGTCCCGTTGCAGCAAGTCAAGTCCGTGAGGACCTATCAATACACCTGCCAACAGCATACCCACGATGTGTGGGATGTGCAGACGGTTCAACAGGATAGGGGCAAACAGGATGATACAGAGTACAAGGAAGAATATCCATGTGGGGTCTGTTATGGGGAATATATTTGCTATTGGCATTGCTGGGTTAATGAGTACTGAGTTGTGAGTTCTGAGTTTTTTGTCTTTATTAACTGCAAACTCTGCTTTTGCGGTGCAAAGGTATTGAAAAAATCTAGTAAAAAAGGAAAAACAGACCGGAGATTCCCTTTTTATGTACATTTATTAACCTTTTCAGCGGGCATAGTAACTGTTCAGCGATAATACAAACGCTCAATTTATTATTTAGAAAGCAGAGATACAAAGACACAGAGAAGATATATTTGTCACTGAAAAAGGGAAAAACTCTGTGTTTCTGTGCCTCTGTGTTCTAAATAATTTGTTTCGCTGAATAGTTACCGGGCATAACTTTGCGCGAAAAAGTAAAAACTTACTTACGATTGAATTATAGTACCAAAAAAAATGTCTATATTTGCCCCGATTTTGGAATACTCCTCAATAGAATTGAATGTTAATAGAGTTAAAAGATCTAATTTATGATGTACGAAGAACTACTGAATCTTGATCCTGTAAAAATCAATTTTGATAAGTCAGGAATGGATATGTTGAACATTGCCTTGGCCGTTGTTATGTACGGTGTGGCTCTTGGTATCAAGCCCGGCACCTTCATCAAGGTGTTCCGGCATCCGAAGTCGATTCTTGTAGGTCTTATCGGTCAGTGGGTTATCCTTCCTGCCCTCACGTTCCTTCTCATCTTGATTTTTCACAAGTACATCACACCGATGGTGGCCATGGGTATGATATTGGTAGCTTCGTGCCCGGGGGGAAATGTCTCGAACTTCATCACCTCCATCTCCAAGGGAAACCGCGAGTTGTCCGTGTCGATGTCGGCCGTAACGACTACGGCGGCTGTGGTTACTACCCCTACCAACTTTGCCGTGTGGGGAAGCCTGTATGTGCGTTACCTCGAGCGCCATGCCGCTGATGCTTTGCAGACACTCACCATTCCCATGTGGGACATCTTCGTCACGGTGTTCATCCTGCTTGGTATCCCATTGGCATTGGGCATACTCACCACGCATTATCTTCCGCGCGTGGCCAATGCACTCAACAAACCGTTGCAATACCTCTCCATTGTGGTATTCCTGCTGATGGTGGTATTGGCCTTCCGTCAGAACTTCGACCTCTTCATGCAGTACATCAAGTGGATTCTGCTCGTGGTGTTTTTGCATAATGGTCTCATATTGACAACCGGTTATTGCCTGGGCGAACTTTGCCGATTGCCCCGTCCTGACCGTCGGGCCATCACCATCGAGATGGGTATCCAAAACTCAGGTCTCGGCCTTATCCTGTTGTTCAACCCCAACATCTTCCCTCCTGAATTGCAGAACGGTGGTATGCTTTTCGTCACCGCTTGGTGGGGCATCTGGCACATCATCTCCGGGCTTACCGTGGCTGCCATCTTCCGTTATCGTAGTAGGAAAAGAGGAGAATGAGATTAATCCTTTGAGTGCTGAGTTCTGAGTGCTGAGTTATGAGTTCTGAATGGCCATGCGGTACTAAAACTCATAACTCATCACTCACAACTCACAACTTATAACTCATAACTCACAACTCATAATTACTATGCAAGTCTATAACAAAAGTGTCCTATACACCTTTCTCCGTTGCTTTGTAGTCAATCCGGTCATCAACATGTCGTTGCGCCGACTGGTAGTCAAGGGCAAGGAGAATCTTCCCAACGACGGAGCCGTCATCATCGGTTGTAACCACACCAGTGCCTTGCTCGATGCATTGGCTATCTTGCGTGCGCAGAATCGTGCCACCATCTTCATGACCCGTGCCGACATCTTCCGTCGTCCGTTGTTGTTTAAGACCTTCACCTTCCTCAAGATGCTCCCCATCTTCCGTATCCGCGACGGGTATGCAGCCGTCAAGCAGAACGAGGAGATTATCTCCCAATGCGTCAAGGTACTCGAGCATCACTATCCGTTGGCACTCTTTCCCGAGGCCACACACCGTCCCAAGCACTCGTTGCGTTCGTTGAGCAAGGGCATCTTCCACATCGCTCTCGAAGCCAACAAGGCATTCGGTCACGAGCGCCCCGTCTATATCGTCCCCATGGGTTTGGAGTATGGCGACTATTTCCGTTACCGTGCTACCGTGGTGGCCACATACGGCGAACCGATAAACGTGACAGAGTTTGTCAAGCAGCACCAAGAAACAGAAACGCCAGCCCGTATCCTTGCCCTGTTGCGCGATGAGTTGGCTGACCGCATGAGCAAGCTGATTGCTTACCTGCCTGATACCGACGACTACGATGCACAGTGGGAGTTGGCCGAACTCTGCACCGCTCAGTCACAGCCTCTTTCGCCCACAGAGCGCCTTACACTTAACCAGGCAGCCATCAAGCGGATTCTTGAGAAGAAATCCTCAATGACGGCCGAGGATACCTCTGCGCTGTATGCCGATGCCTTGGCTTTCAAGAAAGAGTGTCTCCTGCATGGCATAGTACCATCTTCAACAGGATATAAGCGCCCCTTGCTCGCCTCTGTCGGGAAGTCTGTAGCCCTGCTTTGTGGCTTGCCCTATTATCTCTTCAGTGTGCTGACGATGTGCCCCTCGTGGGTATTGAAACTCTTGATTGTGGGCAAGGTCAAGGATGAAGCCTTCCACAATACCGCCCGTTTTGGCGTCGATTTGTTCTTGTGGCCACTGCTTGTACTCATTTGGGGTATTGTGGCATGTTGCACGTTCCCTCTCGTACCCGCCATTGTGGCTATTGTACTGCTTATTATGGCCATACCTTTCTTCCACGATTACAACGCCTTTGCGCGGCATACATGGTCCGATTGGCAATGGGTACTCAACAAACACCTGCATCCCCGCTTAAGCGAACTGCTCAAGCGGTTAAAGGAGTGATGCAAAGTTGTAATGCATGAGGGTGTGTCAAAATTGGAATCTCCACCGAACTCAAATCATTTTTTGTCATTCTTCACTACGTTCAGAATGACAGAGACTGCATTTTGACACACCCTCATGTATTTTCATCACCTCCCTTGCCCGTTCCTTCATCTCCTCTACTGCTTTTGAGGGAACCTTTTCCTTGGTATCAAGAATCCGTTGGGCTATCTCTTTGGCTGCTTCGGGTCGGTTGCATGCCGGTGAGGCATACATCTCCATCTCCAGATAGAGCGGGTACAGTCTGTTTGGCAGGCGGTGATAGGCCCGCCTGTAGAGTCGGGCAGCTTGGTCAAACTCGCCCAATGCCTCGTGGTTCTTTCCTTGTATATTCAGTATCATGGGGTCACCACATATCTGTTCCGCTTCTTTCAGTATTTGGTTCGACTCTCGGAATTTTTCTGTCTGGTGCAAGGCACGTCCGTACTCAAACAGGTAGTTGTGATTCCATTTCATGCGTTCGTACAGTGGAGCATAGTCCTCGCATACTACGCTATATGCTTCCATGTGGTACAAACTTCTTGCGTTTCTCCACTCTTTTGCCGCTTCGTGGCGTACTTGCCATACCCTTGTCAGTTCGACTCCATTTACTACAATTCCGATGGAAAGAACAGCGAAGAAAATGACTATTATTTCATACGTGAGACTGCTCTCTTTGTGAGAAATTATCAGTACATTGATTGTTCGTAAATTGTGTAATCCATACCTCAGCAGATGACAGAGAGGCACAGCCACCAATAGTATTACTGCCGACAGGAAATCCGGCAGCTGGAACGGATACGATGCAAAGGCAAATACCGCTACCGTCACCAATGCCCCGGCTATACCGTATGCCCTTTGGCAGATGGCACATGCAAGGGCTACTATGCCGATAATCAGTATGACACCCAATCCTATCAAACCATATTTGACCGTGATGGTCAGATACTCATTGAACGCATTATCTGGTGTGCCCGCCACATATATCTCCTCGTCTGTTCCTTGTCCGTGTGCAAAATATTGTTCTTGAGCTTCAGCATAGGCCATCGGAAAACCCTCAGCACCATATCCCGTCCATGGCTTTTCGGCAATGGCATGACAGGCCATCTTCCACATGAAAAGTCGTCCGTTGGCCGAGTCCTCCTTCAAGTGAAAGGCTCCCCATCCCATTCCGATACAGAGCACCAAGATTGCCCCCACTGCCATCAGCCGCTTAAGGCTCCGCAGCAGTGTGCCGCACCATTCCCTGATGTTTCTCCATCGGTGCATCCCATAGACCACCATAGCCCCTGTCGTAGCCGCCATCCATGCCGAGCGGCTCATTCCCGCAGGCAACAGCAGTAGGCAGAGGAAGAGGGTTGTGAGGGCTAATCCGTTTTTCAGTTGACAGATTAACGAAGCTATAGTTGACGAGGTTTTAGTTGACGAGTTGACAAGTTGACGAGTTGACGAGGAATTAGTGCCGGATGGCCTTGTTAACTTGTATCTTGTCAACTTGTCAACTCGTCCCTTGTCAACTAATAAATAATTCACTGCCAGCGGCACCCCTATCGCCAAGAATCCGCTGAACGGTCCGGGATTGAGGAATGTTCCTGTGAAGCGGTACAGTGCATGGTTCGACATCCCGTCGCCATACAGTTGGTTCAGTGCCACCACCGCCTCCCATATCACGCACCCCATCAGCACAAACGATGCCACGTCGGGCAACCGTCTCACCACCCTTCGGGGAATCAGCAGACAGGCCGTCCATAGCCCTACCACCCCGATGCTCCCAAACCTGTAGAGCATGGCCCAAGCCCCCGCCTGTCCTGCATCCGCATTCAGTGCCTGCCAATCAGCAAACAGTGGTTGCAGGATGAGGATGAGGCAAAAAAATAGCGTAATAGCTTTGCCGATTTTACAAAAAATAGTCAAAATCTTCATTCAAAAAAAGTTTGAATTTCAACTCTATTTAAATCTATAAACAATCATCATCTGATACTTTCCCTTTTATTAAAAGATGTACCTTCTCTTTCGTGTTTTTAAAATGTACAAAGATATTCTGTTCTGTATATCCAACATATTGAGGAATAAATGTTAAATGTAGTTTGAGAGAGTCTTTAGCATTAATTTCATCATGTTGGAATTTTGTAATTATACAATCACATGGCTTCTGTATGTAATCAATTTTTAAATTTCTATTAGAACGATTTGAAATTGTGATTTCTTTTTGTATAGTGTCTGATACACACAGTTCTTTCCAAGTGACAACCTCAGGAGTTGCGTGTAATGACTTAGAATTGTGTCCACTACACCCTATGAGGAATAATATAGTAAGGGTTAATGATGTAATTTTCATGAGAAAATATTATTTAACGTTGAAACAAACTAAAATAGGATTATCATCATCCTGTGAATCTGATAATATATTCTCTAATTTTGAATTTGTTTTAAGATTAATGTTGTCTAATTCGTAAATAGGAATACAACAGATAAAACATTCATTGTCTGTAGTAATAATGTTTTCTAAAAGCCTGTTTTCGTTTTCGATTTTTAGTCTGTATCCATTTCCCTTGTTTTTATTGTAAAAACAAGCATAAATGGAGTTTTCACAAGAATGCGTAAAATAAATGTAGTTGTTTACCATATGCAAATTTGTAATGCCTGTTGAAACTCCATTTTCTCTTGCCGTGCGTTCCGCCTCTATTCCTAATTCATATTGTCTATTTTTAAAATATTCAATATTGGAATTTTTGTTTGGGCCCTTAAAAATCCATTTAGCTTCTGCTGCTAATTTGTCTTTTTGATATGCATGTATTGTATCAGAGAAAAATGAAGTTAAATATAGAGAGTCGTTAAAATGACAGACTTTGTTTTGTTGATTAAAAGACATAGTCAAGTCTCCTGTTATCATATATCTAAGTAAATGGGAAATCTTTTTTTCTTTAACATTTAACACAGAGTAATTATAAACAGAACTTTTACTGTTGTCTTTTGTTGCCAACACACAATCATCTGAGATGTAAAAGAATTTGCCACACCCACGCAAGAGTTCATTTGACAGCTTAATAGTATTAATCAATTTCCCATTGTATGTATATTGAAAAATAGACGCACGAAAAATGTCGATAACATTTACACATTTATTCACCTTGTCAAGATAAAAGTCAAAAAGGCCCAAAAGTTCGTCTGGCCCGTTGCCTATTTTTCCTATGTTACGAATAAAACTACCATCAATGCCAAACACAAAAAGCTTTTGGTTGCTATCTTTTATAAAAAGATATTTGTCATCAACTTCAAGTTTTACGACATGCCCCATTAGAGAATTTTCTGTAGTTTGAAGTTTTATGCAATTAATTGTATCAACAACTTCTTCCAATTGATTTATTTCAATTAAAGAATCCCACTTGATATAATCTTTCTCCACATACGCATTTAATGTGTTGACTTCGTTACATGAAACACATGATACAAATACTAATATTTTAAAAATTAAATCAGTCGTTACTTTCATAATTTCTACAAATGAAAATTATAGGGTGACGGTCGCCACCCTATATGATTAATAATATTTTACGGGATTATCTATAAATGCTTTTAAACAGCAATTTCCTAAACTTTCCGCGCAAATTGGGATACCGACAGCCCCTCCAACTTTTGCTCCTGCACCTAAAGTAAATCTCTTTCCATTGTATTCTGCAAATAATAAATTCATATCTGCCGAATATTTAACTGTACACACTTCATATTTTTCCATATAATTCCTATTAAACTTGAATATATCACAACTTTCAACGCCTTCTCCCGTATTATTGGATTGTGCCAATGCTTCAATATTTTCCAACGTGATTTCAGATAGGCTATTCTTGGTTGGGCTCAAATGTACATTATATCCAGTTGCAATCATTGTAACCATAAAAGTTGCTCCTAATATTTTCTTTCTCATTGTTATTTCTTTTAACATTAATAATAAAGTTATTTTCTTCCGCTATTTATGCTCAAGCGATTACCCGAACCGCCCGACATCGGATGCAGACAGATTTCTCCGTTTCAATTTAAATTAGTATCTTCGCGCCGTTAACCTCCTTCCTTTTTTAGAGGAGTCAGGGATGGTGAGAGTCGCTTCGGTCAAAAAGTAAACTTCTTTCCATCCCATCTTTTACTCCTTGGTTAATAATTTCTTGTATTTATTTGAAGCGTTACTGTAGGGGCATCCCTTGTGAGTGCTCACAAATGTATGGCAACGCTCGTATCGGGCACCCACAAGGGATGCCCCTACGGTGGACGTATTTTTCGCTTTGCTCAATAACTCGTCAGATCCTTTTTGCCGTCAGGATGGACAGAAATCGTCAGTGCCGCATACTCTTTGAACTTAGAACAGACTTGTCACTCGTAGCTTATAGCTTGTCACTCATTGCTAATCGAACTTCGCTTTTCCTTCACCCCTTGGGGAGATTGAGGGGGGCTTTTAATTTCCCCTATTCTCCCCCATCTTATCTCTCCCCATCCATCAACCGATTTCCATATTCCCCACACACGGCCGACGATATATTCCTCCGGTACCACACCCCAATAGCGCGAGTCGCGCGAGTTCTCCATCTTGTCACCACTCACGAAGTAGTAGCTTTTTTGGAACGTATAGGCCGTTATCGGTTGGTCTCCGAGGGTGAAAGTACTGTCGTTCACCTCACGAAGTTTCTGTTGTTGTTCCCATTCGATGACAGGCTTGTACAGATGGAAATTCCTGTCATTCATACCGATGCTTCCTCCCTCTTTGGGGATATAGTAGGGCCCCAGTTCCCGAATGTTCCAGTCATGTGTAGCGGTGAAGGGATAACACGGGGTAAAGATTCCGTAGTTTTTGTAGAGACCCGATACAAACAAATGCTCAATAAAGTCTTGGGATGTCACATTCCCGATGTTCCCGTCCACACCCCGCACGCGGTAGTGAGAGTTTCGTATTTCCAAGGTATCTCCTGGCAGGGCAATGCACCGTTTCACATAATAGAGCATCACGTCAAACCCTATACTGTCCTGTCGTTCGGGATAGGGAAAATTGAAAACCAAAATGTCGTTCCGCTTTACTTTTCCGAGTGCCGGTGTACGGTGGATGGTGAACCGTTCCTTATTGAAGGCGGGCTTCAGGTCAAACAGTCGTGCTCCCATGGTGAACTTCTCTACCAATATATGGTCTCCTTCCACCAATGCTGGTTCCATGGAGTCTGACGGCACACGGAACGAAGCAAAGCAGAAGACTGAACCGATGCCGTATAGCAGAGCCAATCCAAAGGCACTCATCAACAGCCAGTAGAGGAGGTTGAATAACGTTTTTAATATTTTGGTATAGGGCTCTTTCATGAAGTGTTACACTGAATATTCATATTGGGATTTGATGAATATTATTTATATTCATGATAGAACAGGACTGGATTTGAATCTTCATCCAGTTTGATTAATTGTTCGTACTTGTCAAGTTCTTTATTGATTTTATCTTCTGAAAGATACTTTATGAATCTAGTTAATTGTTCTGTATTGAGAATTGTCAAAACACCCTTCTCATTGTTATATACCAAATTGGTGTGAATATAGTTGTTAGGTACTATATAGTCATTTTTTAGAATTAAGGATGTCTCTATGTTCCCATTTTCTTTATGGAAAAAAGAATGTTGTACATCTGTTCCTTTTGTGAATTGGAAATAGATGTATTTATCCGTATCCATAAAATGACAAATCTGATAAATATATCCTTTAACATAGAGGGGCATCAAATCTATTTTCCCACCAGTTGTATAAAATTCTTGATTGATTTCATCTACGACTTTTTGTGGTGTAAGTAAGTCTGACACGACAGCATACGATGCTAATATTCCGTCATCTGTTATAGATACGATTGTATCACTAAACATTTCAATATATTGTGAAGATTGATTGCTCTTTGAATAAAAGTTACTATTTGAGATTCTTAAGGGTACATTCCAATTTTTATTGTAACTTGCCGCAGGTAGATGTCTCTGGATTATTTGTCCATTATTGCAGTCAATTTCATTCAAAAGGTATTTATCAGATTCTTGATGTTCTGTTGTGCTATTAATATAGAACCTGTCGTTCTTGTACAAGAAACTATAACTCTGTCCTTTTATTTCAGGTATGTGTATTGATGAAATGAACTCATTTGTATTCAAATCGAATTTCATTGCATTTTTCTTAGCTTCATCCCATAAATATATGACATTCTTTTCTCTGTCGATGGAAAAATCTGACAATTCTACATATTCACCTGGTCCAGCTCCAGGTTTACCAATCTCATACTTGTATTTCCCATTCATATCAAAGACAAATAAACGTTTCATCTTATCATCATGGATGTAAATATTTTCATTGAATATTTCTATTCCATGAATTCTTTTAATCAAACAATTCTCAGTTGTTTCAAGAATGATGGTTTTAGGCTCTTTGAAGTATGAAGAATATAAAAGTTCAGTACATTCATTTGATTTATCCAGATCAATAGTTATAATGTTATTATCTCTTCCCGCAGAAAATATATTCGATTGGGTATTTGGCTTACATGAAACAAATAGTAATACACAGAGTGTATATATTCCTAAATAAAGATTTTTCATAAATAACACATTTTAGGTATAATAGAGGGAATAAATCCCTCTAATTTAATTTAAAAAATCAAAGATGTTGCTAAATTCATCTTTCCCACAGTTGTATTCCTTTACCTCATTACTTTCGATTCCAACTGAGGAGGTACAGACATAGATAAAACCCATAAATCCTTTTTTGTATTTCGAATGCGTACCAGTCGTTTCTGAATATTCAGTTCCGAATCTACCAAAACTATATAGATGATCCATCTCACATGGCTCTTTTTCATTGATATTCTCATATTTTGTTCCACAAGTAAGAATTGTTTCTCCTTCAGGATAGGCCAATGCTTCCACATTTGCCATTGCCAATTCTGACATTTCAAATTCAGATTGACTCATATACATATTATATCCGGCAACAGCCATCACTGCAACCACAAAAGTTGCACTCAGAATTTTCTTTCTCATATTCTTTCTTTTAAACTTTGTAAATAAATTAAATTTCCTGCCGCTATTTATGCTCAAGCAATTACCCGAATCGCTTTGCGTCGGATGCAGACAAATTTTTCCGTTCCGAATAAAATTCAGTTGACAAGTTGACGAGATACAAGTTGACAAGGATACCTTGACCTTTTTTTCTCATGGAATTGTCAATTAATTCATTTTTTTTACCTCTTTCTTCGCGAAGGTAGGCTGCGCTTTGGGAATAAAAATAAAATTGTTTTTATTTTATATTCCGCTCAGTTTGCACTACTTTTGCGCCGTTAACCTCCTTTCTGTTTTAAGAGGAGTTGGGGATGGGAAGAGTCGATTCAGTCAAAAAGTGAACTTTCTCCATCCCATCTTTTACTCCTTGGTTAATAAGTTCTTGTATTTATTTGTAAGCGTTGCCGTAGGGGCAGGGTCTGCCTGCCCGAATAAAACACATGCGATGCGAATGCGGGCGGGCAGACCCCGCCCCTACGATGAACGTATTTTTCGCTTTGCTCAACAACTCGTCAAATTCTTCCTATCGTCACAGAGACCGCCAATGTTACACTGCATTTGAACCTTGGGCCACTTTTCACTTTCTTTCACCCTTTAGGGGGGATTGAGGGGGGCTTCCTCACTCACTCACCTCCCCCTTAATCCGTAGTTTGATGGGGCTATCATCGGTGTTGGCATACACGGTGATGCTCTTGTTGAACACGCCCGCTTCGTCTGCCGTATAGGTGACAGTGATTTCCGTCTCGTTACCGGGCTTGATGGGTGCCTTCTCAAACTTGGCTGCCGTACATCCGCAACTGGTTACCACATCGTATATGACCAGTGGACGATTGCCTGTGTTGCGGAGCGTGAAGGAGACGGTTTTTTCTTCCCCTACGGACAACGTTCCTAACTCTAATGAATTCACGGGGACCTCAACGACTGTATTCATTGATTTCGTCGTCTCGTGACCGGTTATTGTCTTCATATACAGGTCTCGTACGGCTCGGTTGTGGATGGGGTTGCCAATGACGGCCACGCGGTTGTCACCATCGAGCAGAAAGGTATGGAACATCTCCTCCTCGGGAAAATGGTTCAGGCTGTCCAGCCGGTTCTGCATATCCACACAGATGGGGTAGGTGAAGTCATCGCGGCGGGTGATGTAGCGAGCCTCTTTCACACTTTTGGGGGAGAGGAAGAAGAGGAATGGTACACGCCCACCTGTAGCGGAATCCACTTCGGCAATGAATTTCTTCCACTCATGCAATTGCAGGCGGCAGCTGGTGCACCCCATGGAATCCACATAGACTAATACCTTATGTGTGGGAGCATATACATCCATCGCTACCGTGTCGCGCGTTTGTATGGTAAAGACAGCCTCTTCGGGTATCAGTACAGGGCGTCCTTGCCACTGCTCTACGGTGCGGGCTATGGTCGCGCGGTTGTCATTGTTGCAACCACCGAAAAACACAATGCCAGCCAAAGCAAACGCACCTATCCACTGAGTCATTTTTCGCATACTTCTCTATATAATAAGGTTGGTTAATAGAGTGATACTTTGTCGCGAAGACTGAGATACCTGACGCGTTCGCCAGTTTTTCCTTCTTGTGGGCAATCTACAGAACCGTTTCCCCAACAGTCTGGAACTCCCGTTTCATTCTCCTCTTGCGCCAACGCCTCTATATTTTCAAGCAAGAGAACATTGTAATCATCTACAGGGGTGTTGAAAATACTCCGTAAACTGATGACTGTTCCTGAGAGGAATGCTAATCCGATGATAATAATTTTTGACTTCATGCTATTGATATTTTTAATTCGTTTTTGCAAATTTATGCAAATAAGAAATTAGCTCAAAACTTTTTTGCTGTTTTCTCCTTCTATGGTTTATTACATTTTTTTGTAATAGCTAAAATGCTTGATTTAAAGGGGTAATATTGATGGTTAGTGTTTTGTTAATAAATGTGGATGGGGGGTAAATTTGGTGTTTATATGTAAATACTTGAAGATAAGACGATAAAAAGGGACTGATTTTAATTGAATTTGTACGACAACGTTTGCTGTATAAAGAATTTGTATTACCTTTGCCGACCTAAAGAGAATACAATATGTGGAAAATCAGAAACCCCATTTTAGTTATCATGGTATGTGCAGTAGCCATCGTATGGGTCAATGTGAAGAATTATCGTACAACCCGTGCGGAGATTCGGAATGACATCAATGCTTCGTTCCGTCAATTGGCTCCGTATTGGCCAGATTCCATAGAAAGAATATTGAATGAACCAAGACTATATACATACGATACGGAGCGTTATAATAAGAGAAATATCAAACGTTTTGTGTGGGCAGAGGGTGATGTACGCATTTCTCCAAAACTGTTTCATCCTCAACTTTTGGATGATTGTATAGTGATATCCAATTCAACCTCATTGATGACGACCGAAGACTACGACCTCCAAATCGTCGATTCCCTTTGGAACAGAGTGTTGCACCGTGCCGGCCATCGGGTAACCGCCACCGTGACATTAGATGCCAAAGACTTGCGCGAGATGTTCCCCACGCCCGACACGTTGGTGACGGAGGGTATTACGGTGAAGCATTACGAATCGCGGCCGCATCCGACGGCCTCATATTGGGAGACTGACTCGGTGGCTATCGGAATCTGCAACCACGGTATTCTGGTGGGGCGGGTGGATCTCCCCATGGGCTATGTTGCATCAGCTATGTCATGGTGGACGTATGATCACACCCTGTTGGTGGCATTGATGGTGTTGGCAACCTTGTACTTCCTTTGGCAGAACTTTGTAGAGAATTTCAAGCGTGCAGACAAGCTGTGGATGGGATGCTCTGTGCTGGATGCGAAGACCGGAGTGATTATCTCCTTAGAAAGCGGCAAAACCGGCAAGTTGTCGAAGAACAACCTGGAATTTCTGCTGAAGATATTGAAGAGTCCCCAGCACGAACTTGCCAAGCAGGCAATCTGTGACCTGTTTTGGCCAAAACGGGAGTTGAAGGAGTGTACCTCTGTCTATAACACCTTTGTCAGCCGTCTGCGTTCGGAGCTTGCCACCATAGACCATACCCTTGAAGTCAGGACCTTGCCCGACGGTGGAATCGGTATCGTCTATCTCCGCCCCATTACCCGTTTCCTGTTTTTGCTTCGCCACCTGATGAAAGGGGGTATCTGATTACCTGTTCCTCCGTATTCACATCGGTGGCCCAAATGGTTCCTCCTCGGAAACGGAACTATATATTGTCAAAGAATAAACAAAAAGTACTTATAAAAAACAAAATAGCTGCACTACAGCATATACGACTAGCAGCTGAAAATGTTATCCGATGAGCGCGATTTGCAAAAAAAAGTTTGGTGAGTAAAACCTAAAACCTTAAAAAAGACTGAATAATAGTAAAAAGTCCGTTGTTAATTTCTTAGTGTCGAATTTTTTTATGTATATTTGCAGACATTTCAAAAATGAATAAGAAATCAGAGGCTATGGCAAGAGTAATTTCAAGAGAAAGCGTTAAGCGTGGCAATGCTGCCATGATTCATGGAGTAAAGCGTGGAATATCAATGGATGCACAGAATATGTCTGTTCGTTGTCGTACAGTTGCGGGAGTACATACTATGATTTTTTCACGCGAAAAAATCGTGTCTGAAGCAAACAAGGCTTTGGCTAAAGTTATAGGTTGATATGACAGAAAAGTATAATTTCATCTATGAAAAATTGGTTACCGCTGAAGATGATTTGGTGGGACTTATTGCTTACGGAATCTATAAAAAGCACAAAATAGAATTCATAACCCAAATCAAGGAGGAGTTACAACGTGAACCGACACAAGAAGAATGTCGTTCGTTTTTTGCAGCTTCCACTACTGAAAGTCAATTAGGTAATTACCGAAGCCAAGCTGAGACTATGTTGTTAGAAATGGTTGGCAATATAGCCGGTGAGGAAATTAGAGAATATGAAAAAGAAATGCTGAGGGAGTATAAAAAGGAAATTTCCGCTTGTATTCCTTCAAATGTCAAAACTTTTGGTGTGAGTATTTTGGCAGGTGTGGTTTCCACCATGTTGTTCACATTAATAGCTGGCATATTCTATTTTATAGGAGAAACTTCAGATCAATCTACTAGAGACAATATAAAGCAACTCATGGAGACAGTGCAGACTATCTCATCTGATAGCATACTCATCAAATGAGTGTAGTCTGTCATGATAGGAACATATTACAGTAGCGTGTGTCCGATGTGCGAAGTAGAGGATACCCTATTGACGAAAGAAAAGATTGAGGAGATTTCAGAACGCATTTCAATGCACGTTTCTGAAGAGATTCTCAGACAATTGAAAAAGCACTTGCTTCGTTAGAAAAAACTGAAACAAAAACAAAATAATAACAGGAAGGGGTTGAACATGTGAGTTCAGCCCCTTTTGGATTATGACATCATTGAAAAGATTATTTCCTCCCACAAAAGATTGACATACAGCTCCTGCCTGACGGTGGAATCTGTATCACATACCTTCGTTCTATTTCTCGTTTTTTATTTTTGCTTCGCCATTTGATTAAAAGGGGTATCTAAACTTCATATCTACGGTCTAATAACCGATTTGGGTTTAAATACCGAACAACTATTCATTTGCTGTAGGGATGGGGCTGTTTGTCCGGTTCTAATAGGCTATGCAATAGGTTGTTAAGTAAGGTTGTTGAAATGTTCCAACGGTGGGTGTATACAAAAGGTGAACCCATACTAAATGCAAGAGTATTAGCCTTACAAAAAAATGTAAGAGTGGAATACTTGAAAATATATCTAACTAATTTGGAGGTGACAATGACTTTATCTATATTTGTGCTCACAAAAGTAAAATAGGAACAAAATTATGAAAGAAAAAGTTAAGTTGACAATAGCGGTAATTCTGCTATCAGTCATAACATTTGCATGTCAAAACAACAAAAAAACTTTTGAAGAAGAATGTTTATTGGAAGATTTTCCAGAAATTATAGAATTGAAAAGTGACGGGTATGTATTGGATGACCGCCAAGCATTGCTGCGCTATCCTTTTCGTGTCCGCATGTGTGACGAATATCTATTTGTCTTTGATATGCATAATGCGGAAAATTTCTGCCATATATATAACAAAGAGACATTCGATTATATTACTTCTTTTGGTAAACGGGGTGAAGGACCACATGAGATGTTACGAGGACAGACCATGCTGGTCGTTTCGTTGGATACCATTTGGACACTTGACCCAGGAAAGCGTCAGATAACCCGTTGGAGTTTCTCCCCAGCAGACGGTACAGTCACATTGGTTGAAAATATCCAACTTGACAAGCGTGATGTCATCAGCGCACACGACATGGCGCTTCGTAATGATTCCACGTGGTTCATTCCTGATTTGTCTGGTCAGTCAAGAGTATGGCATATAGGACGCAGTGGAAACGTGATTGAAAGAACTGGTAATATTCCTACCCAACGTTCTGTCAATAAGGATGCTCTTGCTCCCTTGGCTTCGGCCTGGAATCCTTACATCCATTACCATTATGGAAACAAGATACTTGTAGTAGCGACCCAATTGGGTGATGTCTTAGAAATCTACAATTTGCAGACAGGCAAACGAAAGGTTATATATGGACCACAAGGTGAGCCTGTTTACCAAACTACACCTCAGGGATATGCTGTCCCAACGGGAATCATGGGATACAGTGATGTACAGATTACGGATAACTATATCTATACAGTATTTCATGGTACTACCTTCGAGGAGATTGCTGCCGACCCGATTGGCACTGAGGATGGCGGTAGGTTTCTCCGTGTCTTTGATTTGGAGGGAAACCTCGTTCGTTGCTATCACCTTGACCATGCCATTTATGGCATTCATGTCAACGAAAAAGAGGGAATCATCTGGGCCACTGACGTGAATACCGAAGAGCAGATTGTGAAATATCATTTGCCCGAACTAAACTTAAATAAATAATAACAATGATTCCAACAATGACAAACTACAGAAAAATCGTACACAAGCTGCTATTTGCTTTGCTTTCCCTGACAACCCTGTCAGTCAGTACCTCCTGCGAACCCGACTACTTGGAGCAATCTTTGCGTCTTGCAGGGGAGAACCGCGGAGAATTGGAGAAGGTACTCGACCACTACAGGGACAACCCGCAGAAGCTGGCGGCGGCACGTTTCCTGATTGAGAACATGCCGGCACACTATTCCTACAAGGGGGACGGGATTGAACAATACTACAGCATGGCACGCGGTGTGTTCCGCACCAACCTGTCGCCCAAGCAGCAGGCGGACTCCATGGCACACATCGCCCATTACCTGCTGCCCAACTTAGAGGCGGACACCATCAGCGATGTACGGATTATGACGGCCGACTACCTGATTCGGAGTATCGACAAGGCTTTCACCGAATGGGAGACACGCCCGTGGGCGGCACACCTGACCTTCGACCAGTTCTGCGAGTGGCTGCTACCCTACAAGACCGCCCATCTGCAGAGTCTCGACGGGTGGCGCGACACACTCTCCTCCTACTTCACATGGGGACTGAACAACATGGTGCACGACGATGACACCTACGAGACCACTGTCAATGCGGCCAACACCATCCGCAACGAGATAAACTGGCGGATAAAGCCCTTCGGCATCTACCACAGTGCCAAGGGATACCCCTTCCTCAGTGCAAGCACCATGCCTTACTTCACTTTCGGAAATTGCCGCGACTATGTGACCTTGGCGGTTTCCACCTTCCGCAGCGTGGGCATCCCCGCCATCATCGACGAGACTCCCTACTGGGGACGCTACCGGGCAGGACACAACTGGTACACCATCCTCAACAACCGCGGCGAGGAGCTGACCTCCGAATGGGATGTCTCCTCCATCCCCGGCGGCTCGTTCTTTACCGACAAGCGCATCCCCAAGGTGTTCCGCAACACCTACGCCATCAACCGCGAACGGGAACGGTACCTGAACACTTCGCTCTGCAGGTTTCCGTTCGAGGTGTGCCAAAGGGACATCACCGACGAATACTTCAACACTTCCGACTTGGAGATTCCCGTATCCGACGACTTCCGCCCTGTGGAGGAGTATGTGTATATCGCTACCTTCACGGCCATCGGGTCGGACTGGAGCATCGTGGATTTCGGTTACTTGAAGGAGGGTAAGGCGCATTTCTCCCGCATGGGCCGCAATGTGCTCTACTTGGCCATGGGGTACGACGGACGAAGGCTGCGCCCCATCTCCAAGCCGTTCATCCTCCACACCAACGGAGAGGTGGAATACATCGTAGCCGACACCACCCGAATGAGGTCGGTGGATGCACGCCGCAAGTATTACCAGTCGAAGAATGTGGCGACCATGCGGAAACGGATATTGAACGGGCAGATACAGTGTGCCGACAGGAAGGACTTTGCGGATGCGGTCACGCTCTACACCATCGACAGCGTGCTGATTCCCGACAAGATTACCTTGCAGGCCGACAGGCCATACCGCTACTGGCGCTATCTGTCACCCGAGAAGAGCTACGGCAACATTGCGGAGCTGCACTTCTTCGACAGTGAGGGGGCGCGTGTCAGCGGCACTCCTATCAGCAACATCGACAACGGAGAGATCATCAACCGTGCCTTCGACAACGACTGGTTGACCAACTTCGATGTGAGCACCCCCGACGGCAATTGGGTGGGTATGGACATGGGCAAGGGTGTCACCATCGCCTCTGTCCGCATCGTGCCGCGCAGCGACGACAACGACATCCACCCGGGTGACACCTACGAACTCCGCTATTGGAACGATAACAACACCTGGACTTCGTGCGGCATAAAGGAGGCAGACAGCAATGTACTTCACTACGACAGCATCCCCCAAGGGGCATTGATGTGGATTACCAACCATACCCGCGGAATGGACGAACGGGCGTTCCTGGTTGACGAGGAGGGGAATGTGGAATGGTGGTAAACATTCCTTAATCGTTTAAATTAATAGATATAACTTTTTACATTCAGTTATATGGGTTATTTTCTTCTCTTCACCGCCGCCATCTTTACCTATTGCACAGGGATGACAGATACGCACATCCTGCCCAAATGGCTCTGTACATTGGGGATGGTGGCTGTGGTAGGAATGATTGGAGGGTTATTCATCCTGTCAGGGAAGCAAAGGCGAATGAAAGGATTGTCATTGTTTACGGCGGTGGCATTCCTTTGCCTTTGCCAAGCTGTCTATGCCATTGTACAGGCAATAGGATTATGTCCTTCCCACTTTTCATATCGAGTGGTGGGCAGTTTTGACAACCCTGCCGGATTGGCAGCCTGCCTCAGTGTGGGGATTCCGTGTTGTATCTATCTGTTCTGTACTTGGGAGAGAAAGATTCTCAAAGGAGCAAGCGTACTGATGGCCCTTTTCATAGCCACAGCATTGATCCTTTCAGGATCCCGCACAGGAATACTTGCCGGAATACTTCTCCCTGTAGCATGGTGGCTGTTCGGCTCCATCAAGAGGCGTTGGTTGAAATTGGCGGTGTTAGGAATAGGTGTAATACTCATGCCCATCATGTATATGGCCAAGAAGGATTCTGCCGACGGACGGCTGTTGATGCTCCGCTGTGGGTGGGAGATGGTAAAAGAGAAGCCCTTGCTTGGTCACGGCATTGGTGGAGTGCAGGCTCTTTATATGGACTATCAGGCCGAATGGTTGGCTGCACATCCCGAAAGCGACTTCTCCATGTTGGCAGACAATGTAAAATCGGTTTTCAACGAGTATCTGACCATCGGGATATGTTTCGGCATGGTAGGATGGTTGTTCTTGGGCTTGTATGTATGGCTGATGATACACAGTTACCGCAAAGCCCCTTCGGAAGAGGGACGGTTTGCCTTGATGTCATTGGCTATAATCGGGGTATTAGGGTGTTTCTCCTATCCGTTCTCCTATCCGTTTACTTGGGTCGTATTGGTATGGGGCAGTGTCGTATTGGTTCATCAGGCTTGTCCCATCGCCATACCAAGGAACAAGGCTGTACGGTGCACAATGGCTATAGTTCTGTTCTGTACCTCGTCCTTCCTGCTCTATGGAACCGTAAAACGTACCCGTGCCGAATTGGAATGGGGAGAAATTTCACAAATGGCACTGATGGGAAGGAGCAAAGAGGCCTTCCCCCGCTACGAAGCACTGATGTCCATCTTAGGCAACGAACCCTATTTCCTCTACAACTATGCAGCTGAATTGTATATGGCAAACCTGTACGAAGAGGCATTGCACATGGCCCGACGTTGCCGAACACATTGGGCAGACTACGATTTGGAACTATTACAGGGTGAACTGCTTAACGAACTGGAACGGTACAAAGAGGCTGAACACCATTTTCAATTGGCCGCCAATATGTGCCCAGTACGTTTTGTACCGCTAAATAGTTTATTGAAACTCTATAAACAGACAGGTGACACGATGAAAGCGGACTCCATGGCACAGATAATCATAGACAAACCAATAAAAATACCTTCGTCAAATATCAATATAATGAAAGCGGAAGCAAAGAAATGGTTGGAGAGATGAAAAGCGAGGGAAAAAGAATCAAATCAATAAAAACAATGTTTAATTAATAAAATAACGTAAATTGTATTATTATGAAGAAAATCTATTTTTTAATTTCTGCTATGCTTGTGATGGCAGCTTGTACCAGTGAAGATTTGTTTATAGATGAAAGCAATACTACAGAGAGTGTTCTTACGAGAGCAGCTCTGAGTAATGAGTATCTTGACATTAAAACAACAGTACATGAGGAACTGGACAAAGAAGATTGGGACATGGTCGTCAAAGCTATTTCGCGTTTGACAATAAAAACCGAGAATGGCTTGAATTATATTCAAGAGTCAGATGTAGATGAGTTAAACATGTCGAAGAAATTATATGATTTCATCGAAAACAGCGTTGTTCTTGGCAACGAATTGTTGCTTGAGGGTGACACAACCAGACATGAAGCAAAATTAAATATTTCTCGTGTGAAAACTCGTGGACCTGAGAGTGGCGGTAATACAGGTACAGGACATTTTTGTACGTTTAAAGACTGTGTTGGGCATAGCATTGCATATTACTTGATGTTAAATGTGGATGAAGTAAATAACAGAATAGCTCAACATATTCCAGGATATCCTTACTCTTGTGGTGTACCATGCGATAAAATAGAAAGCACTTTGGCCTTATTTGGGAATTTTACAAGACAAAGTGAATATTATCCTGCAAATGTTACACCTCCTTGTATGATATCTGGTATAATTTTAATTCCTGGGCATGCATTAAATGCATCTATTATAGCTAAGGATGCATATGGTAATCACACTTTGATATGCTACGATGATCAATATAAGCAGACAAGGACGTATCCCGTGAAAGGTAATCAATGCGCGACCTCACCTTGCAGTCTGTCTCAAGACGTTTTTGCCTACTATAAATAACTATAGCAAAAGTAATTCAAGATGTATTGGAATAATAAAGCGTATCAATATGAGAAAAGTTTTAATCCTTTTGTTCCTTTTCGTTTCGTTTATGGCAAAAGCTTATGACATAAACGTTGATGGGATATGCTATGACTTTACTTCAGACTCCACTGTGTCTGTCACTTATTACAATCGTGGCATAAACGAAGAATATCAAGGAAACATTGTGATTCCTACGTATATCAGTAACAAGGGAAAGAAGTATCGTGTCACGGCTATTGGTGAAAATGCTTTCTTTTTCAGTTATTATTTGGAGTCTGTCGTTATACCTCCGTCTATCATTACGATAGGAGCAGATGCTTTTTATAAGTGTGGGAATCTTAAGAATGTCGTGATACCGTATGGAGTAAAGGAACTATCACAAGGAGTATTTGGACATTGTGGTTCAATGAAGTCGATAACTATTCCCTCATCAGTAACTACGATTGGGGATGTTTTTATCTTTGACTGCCACAGATTAGAGGAAATCATCTGCAAATCTCGCATACCGCCAACTGTCGAGAAAGAAACATTTCGTGGGTTGAAATCAAATCAGAAAATTGTAGTGAAAGTCCCCAAGGGTACAGTGAACGCCTACAAGAATGCTGAAGGATGGAAAGACTTTGAAATAATAGAAGAGACATAAAAGGGTAGCCCCGTCCTTCCACGTTTGCAACGTGAAAGTCATGAGTATCAGCGTCTGTGATGCGATAAACGGCTCGCTATCAGTCACACAATTGCATCGCAGATACTGATATTTGCACATCCTCATTCCAAATAAGGATGGACGGGGAATTATAATGGGGAAGCAAAAAAGTGACGAGACCATGCGGCACGCCACATTTTTTAGACGCGGATGACGCGGACAACACGGATTGCTTTGTGATTCATTGTTCGTAAGGGCACCCCTTGTGAGCGCCCAGTCTATTGACCGATTTAGGGGCAACCACAAGGGATTGCCCCTACATTATCGCACCGCATGGCAAATATCCATCTGCGTCATCTGCGAAATCTGTGGATGAAAAATTGTCACGTGCTGCATGGAAACTTTTAATTCTTAATTATCGTCACTATTCACTAACCCTCATTCCCTCCCCGCCATCCTGCGTGCCGCCTCAATGCGGTCGCTGTCCAGTCGGACGACGATGTATCCGCGGCGGTTGCCACGACGGACGGAGGCATAGCCAGCTTCGCGCATGATGCGGCCGATGTGGTGCAGGGCGGGTGGTGTCTTCAGCGCATAGCTGATGTGGGCCACAATGTCGGCGGTGGTGAGGAACACCGCCTGCTCGCCGGGGATGGGCACGCGGTAGTGCGT
>JAFWYQ010000096.1 GCA_017517605.1 Bacteroidaceae bacterium | reverse complement strand
ATCAAAAAATGGAAAAGCGTGAACTTTGGAAAATCGTGATACAGACGCTCATCACCATCCTGACGGCTATCGGCACGAGCCTGGGTGTGGTGAGCTGCATGTAGTGCAAGCGGAGGATGTGCCCAGATGCACCCATTCATTTTTCATCCGCAGATTGCGCAGATGACACAGAAAAAATTATATCCAGTCGGGTATAAAAACACAAGAAAATCTGCGTCACCCGCGTCATCTGCGGATGAAAAGTTTATCGTAAGTCACATCACCGCCAGGATGGGTACGATGGCATAGGTGCACAGGAGGGTGAGGATAATGAGGCGGACATCGCTCACGGGATAGCCTGTGGGGGTGCAGGGCGACGAGGTGGTGCGGGTGCGGAGGGTGTCGCCCAAACGGGGTGCGGCCCATACGAGGAGGCGGTGGAAAAGGTAGCCGGAGAGGCAACCGAGAAGGACACCGAAAAGGATGTCGCCCACATAATGCACGCCCAGATAGATGCGCGAATAGGTGCTGAGCGAGGCCCAAATGACGAGGAGCAGCGTGAGCCCCTTGTGACGGAAAAGGAGCGAGAGGAAGACGCAGAGGCCAAAGGTGTTGGAGGCGTGGCTGGAGATGAAGCCGTAGCGACCGCCACGATAGCCGTCGACAATGTCGACAAGGTGCATGATGGCAGGGTCGTGCGTAGGACGGTAGCGCAGGAACAGGGGCTTGCAGATGCCTGAGGCCACACGGTCGCACACAAGGATGGTGAGGCCGATGGCAAGGAGGGTGGCCCAGAAGTATTTGGGCGTGCTGTTCTTGAACAGAACATACAGCAGCATGGCAAACAGGGGGATGGAGAGTTGGGTGGTGGTGACAAGCGTCATCACTCCGTCCCAAAAGAGGGATTCGCTACCGTTGAGTTGCAGAAGCAACGCTTGGTCGAATGATATCAATTGTTGCAACACGCTGTCCATTTTTACCATTTACGATTTATATTGTTTTAGTTGACGAGTTAACAAGTTGACAAGTTAACGAGGACTTATGTCCGAACTAAAGTTGAATAATTCATAATTCATTTTTTTTCAAATTGCCTCGATGGCCTCGGCAGGCAACCATCCCACATTGCCATCGGGCAAACGGATTTCCTTCCAGTTGCTCATGGTGTTGTCCTTGATCTCGACTTTGCATCCTTCGTGGAGGACAAAGAGGTCGGTACCGCTCTTGTCGGGGGTGCTCTTGACCGACACGGTGGGGTGCATCACGATGGCTTCGGTGTGGTTAAGGCGCTGCCCCTTCTGATAGCTTGCCGAGATGTTGGCCACTATACAGATTGCCAAAAAGAGGAGTCCCGCAAAGAATGCTACCTTGCGCACGGCTATCTTGCGACCGAAGATGTAGGCTGACACGGCTACGATGAATAGCAGGAAGAAGGCTATGCCACACTTGGCCCATGCGTCGGAGCTGAGGAGGTTGGCAAAATTGCGTGCCCAGGTGATGAAGAATACTTCGCTGAGGGGGGTAATCTTGTCGACCGTCTTGCTACGTGCCAACTCGAGGTTGAAACGGATGTCGTCGTCGCCGGGAGCGAGTTGCAGGGCGCGCTCGTAATGGAGGATGGCCTTGGCTATCTGCTCGCCCTTGTAGTAGCTGTTGCCAAGATTGTAGTAGATGTCGGCCGCTTCGCCTTGGGTGGCGAGAATCTGCTCGTAGAGGGCGATGGCGCGCTGGTAGTCGCCTGCCGCATAGGCCTCGTCGGCCATGGGCTTGCTGGTCTCGGCCACTGTCCCACCCGCTTGGGCGGAGGGATGGGCCACTGAGTCGGTGGTGGCTTGTGCCTGTGCTGACAGGGTGCCAAGCACCATCAGGCAGAGGCTGAAAAGATATATACTGATTGGTTTCATCATTCTTGCTATGTTCATATAGGGTTACACTCTTCTGTTATTTCATTCGCTTGATTGAACTCTCCATTTGGCTGATTACCTCGATGGCCGATGCGTAGACATTGTCCATACCTCCGGCAATGCTGGAGGGGGCGTAGCGGGCAAACTCGCACTCGTTGAGCAGGTGCAGGAACTTGTCGGAAAGCTGCTTGTCGACACCGTGTTGCACGAGCTGCTGCTCGACACTGTCCTTGGAGAGGTTGGCCACGGGGATGTTCATCTTGTCGCTGATGTAGCCCCACAAGGCTTTCAGTACCTCTTCGTAGAAGGCTTCCTGCTTGCTCTCCTTGAGCAACTTGGCGGCAATCTTCAGACGCTTGACGGCTACCTTGTTGGCATTCTTGGTGCGCACCTTGGAGGCGTTGGCATTGTCGATGGCGCGCTGGCGGTTGATAACAACCACGGCCACGAGCAACAACAGGGGAATGAGGTAGCACAGATAGTAAAGCCCTGTGCCGAAGAGGTATTGTCCCTTGGGCATGAGCTTGGCCGAGCCGGTGTGGATGTAGCGGATGTCCTGCCCAATGAGGCGCACATCCTCCTTGTTGGTAAAGCTGGTGACCACTTGATCCGAACCGCCGTTGCCATTTTTGGCCACATTCAGCTCGTAGGAGGGGGTTGTGAGGGTCTTGTAGCTCTTGCTCTTCAAGTCGAAATACGAGAACTCTACCGAGGGAATGGTGAAGGTGCCTGCATGACGCGGGATGGCGAGATACTCGATTACCTTCTTGCCCGAAAGACCGTTGCGTGTGAGGGAGAACTTGTTGTCAACCTTGGGGTCGTAGGTCTCGAAATCCTGCGGGAAGGCTACCTCGGGGGTGGAAATCAGCTTCATGTTGCCCACGCCCGAAATCTCGAGCTTCAGGGTGACGGCCTCGTTGGCCTTCAACTCGGTGGTGCTGATGGACGACTTGATGTCGAACTCTCCCACTCCACCACCAAACGATGCAGGCTTGCCCGATGGCAAGGGATTGACATTCACCGTCAATTTAGGTGTAGAGATGGTCTTGCGCACATCGACGTATGTGGAGCCTCCGTTGAAGAAGATGTCGAAGGGGTCGACATTGCGTTGGGTGCGCACGGCCACCGTAGCATCGAAATCGATGGAGGGAATCTCCAACTTGCCCGTTTGCTGGGGGAAGAGCACGTATTGGCTCCACACGATGGTGTTGTAGTTGCGCCCGTTGTAGTGCTCCAAGGTGGGTTGGCCACGCTGGAGCTCGACCTCTTGGGTGAGGAAGCCCTTGAGGTTGGGCATCTTTATCTCCAACTCGCGGAGGTTAACCAAGAAATAGACTTTGTAGGTCAAGAGGATGGCCTCCTGCTCGTAGGCATTGGTCTTGTTTACGGTGGCGGTGATGAAGAGGTCGTTGGCGCTAATCTGACCGTTGGACGAGGCACTGGACGACGAGGCGCGTCCCTGCTGCTGTTGTCCCCTACCCGCCTGTTGTCTGCTACCCGTGGTTTGGTCGGGAGGGAGCACCTTGATGGTCAGTGTGTTGGAGTTGCACTGCTCACCATCAGCCGTAATGGTTGCTGAGGGGATGGAAAATTCGCCCTCGGCCACACCCATGAGGATGTAGGTGTAGGTGATGGTGCTTGTACTTGTCATATTCCCATCAATATCTATATTTCTACTGCTACTGCGCGCTGTGGAAGGCCCCATCAGCACCTCAAATCCCTCGAAAGAGGGCGCCCGGAAATCCTTCACCTTCTGCGTGGTCACGGTATACGACACACGGAATTGCTGACCCTTGACTACGGCCTTGGGAGCCGAAGCGGTAAATTGCACATCGGCAAAAGCACTGACGTGTGCAATCAACAACGCAAATAATACAAACAATATCTTTTTCATATTTTTTATGTCACTCTTCATTCTTCACTATTGGATTCTTCACTTTCCTCTTACCAATCTTTCTCAAACCTACGCGGTTGCACTTCCTGCATGGCTTTCTGTACTTTCTCTTGGATGTCCTTCTCGTCCTGCATGATGGCATTCAGCAATTGCTCGGCATTCTCTTGCGACATATCCTGCTCCTGTTGGGGTTGGGGTTGTTGCTCTTGTTGCTGTTGTTGCTCTTGCTCTTGATTCTGCTCTTGGTTTTGTTGTTGCTCCTGCTCCTTCTCCTTTTGCTCTTCTTGTTCCTCTTGTTGCTGGTCTTGATTCTGTTGCTCTTGTTGTTGTTGCTGGCGCTGCTTCATGGCCAACGTGAGGTTGTAGCGGGTTTCGTGGTCGAGCGGATTGTTGCGCAAGGAGTTCTTGTATGCTTCGATGCATGCGTCGAATTGCTTGCTGCTCTGGAGGATGACTCCTGCATTGTGATACACTTGTGCCAAACGGAGTTTGTCGGCCTCGCTGGTGGCAATGTGCTTTTCGTTAGCGGGGATTTGTGCCGCCGCTGCCTGATACATTTTCATGGCCTCTTCGGCTTTTTGCTGGCTCAAGAGGGAGTTGCCCAAATTGAACATGGCTTCGACGGATTGCGGATTGGCATCCAAGGCACGGCGATACTCCACTTCGGCCTTTACAAAGAGGCTGTCGGCGTACAGTCGGTTGCCCCTGCGGATGAAGTCGCGATCGGTTCGTTGCGCCGATGCTCCCATGGCCATACTGGCACCGAGGATAAACAATAGATATTTCATAGTCAGTATTTTCATTTCTCTTTATCAAATAGTTTGATATTCTTGAACAATGGATTCTTGCGCTCCAACACGAGCACCTCCAACACCAACAGAATCAAAGCAATCCATGCTACAACGATGAACTGCTCGTCGAACTCGGTGAAGATGGTGGTCTCTACGTCGGCTTTCGCCAGTTTGTCAATCTCGCCTTGCAGGATGCGTTGGGCGGAGTTGCTGTTGTCCACACGAATGTACATTCCCTTGCCGGCTTGGGCTATCTGACGACACATCTCTTCGTTCAGGCGGGTGACGATAACATTGCCATCCTTGTCCTTGCGGAAATCGTTGGAGCGTCCAGTATTGGCGGGTATGGGTGCTCCCTCGGGCGAACCTACTCCGAGGACATAGACAAGCATCCCCTTCTCGGATGCTGCACGGGCGGCCTCCTCGGCTCCACCCTCGTGATTCTCACCGTCGGTGATGATGATGATGGCGCGTCCGACCTCCTCCTTGGGAGTAAAACTCTTCATGGCCAAATCGATAGCACCACCAATGTCGGTACCCTGGCTGGCAATGAGCGAAGGGTCAATGGCGTCCAAAAACATTTTGGCCGAAATGTAGTCGCTGGTGATGGGCAATTGGGTGAATGCCTGACCGGCAAACACAATCATGCCTACCTTGTCGTTGGTGAAACTCTCCATCAACTTGCTGACCAGGCGTTTGGATTTTTCCAATCGGTTGGGTTGCACATCCTCGGCCAACATGGAGTTGGAGATGTCGAGTGCAATCACCGTCTCGATACCGCTGCGTTTTACCGTCTCCATCTTTGATCCGAACTGAGGGCGAGCCAACACAAATATTATCAGTGCAATGGCTGCAAAGGTGAGCCAAAACTTCAGGTGCATACGATGGCTTGACACATCGGGCATCAGTTGGCGGAGCAAATCAGGGTCACCATACTTGCGGATGCGTTTGTGCCGACGGTAGTTGGAAAACAGATAAAAGGCTGCCAATAAAGGCAATATAGCTAACAAGTATAAACAAGTGGGGTCTCCAAATCTAAACATAACTCAATCCTCCTTATAAATATATCCAAGGTTAAGGAATCCTCTTCAATACCGAATTTCTCAACAACACTTCGAGCAAGACACAAGCTAAGGCTATCCAGGCAAAAAGGGCATACTCCTCCTCGCGCTTGCTGAACTCCTTGACATTCAGCTTGGTCTTCTCCAATTTATCAATCTCGGCATAAATCTGACGCAATTCGGCCTCGTCCTTGGCGCGGAAATAGTTTCCACCCGATGTGGAGGCAATCTGTGTCAATGTGGCTTCGTCAATCTCTACTGGTTGGTTGAGGTATTGGGTACCCATGGCTGTTTGCACTGGATAAGGTGCTGTACCATTGGTACCTACACCCACGGTGTAGACTCTCACTCCGAAACTCTTGGCTATCTCGGCAGCGGTCAATGGAGAGATGTCGCCCCGATTGTTGGAGCCATCGGTAAGCAGAATCACAACTTTCGACTTGGCCTTGCTATCCTTCAAGCGCGAAACGGCATTGGCGATACCCATGCCGATAGCCGTACCATCCTCAATCATACCCCGCTGGGCAATGGAGCAGTCAATCTCGCGGAAAAGATTGAGCAACACCGCATGGTCAATCGTCAAAGGACATTGGGTGAAACTCTCTCCTGCAAAGATGGTGAGGCCGATATTGTCGTTCGGGCGACCGTTGATAAACTCTGCCGCCACGGTCTTTGCGGCCTCTATACGATTGGGCTTGAGGTCCTGAGCCAACATACTGGTGGAGACATCGACGGCCATCATGATGTCGATACCCTCTATCTCGGTATTCTGCCAATTATCCGTCGTCTGTGGACGGGCAATGACCAATACCAGCATGATGAATGCAACCACACGCAACAGGAATGGCACATGCAGAAGATACACCTTATAGCTGCGCGGAGCCTTCAGATAGGCCCATGTGCTGGAGACTTGCATGGCAGGGGTACTCTGTCTGTGGCGCATGACATACCATATTATATAAGGTATGAGTAGCAGCAACAAAAACAAGCATTCAATATTTTCAAAAATCATAATCGTTCCTTTTTCAACAGTTTACTATTTTCAGAAAAAGAGGTTATAAAGGTCGCTACCAACGAAATATACAATAACCATTGCCAATACGACCAATGTTACTATACCGACAATCAGAGCCACTTTGGTGCGCTTTGAACGCTTCTCCTCGATGGTGATTTCGGTAGGAGCCGGTTTCTCGTTGGGGTCAACCTCAACCTTTGTCTGATTGATAAACTCTATGGCGCTAACCAGATTCATGTCATTCTCGTTCAGAAGCGGTGCATACTTGGCAAACTTTACCAAATCGGCCGTCATGAAGAGTTGTTTCAAATCCTCAATGCCTTCCTTATCTTTTGTTTCTTTCAGATAATCAATGATTTCCGAAGAGGTCTTCTCCATGGCATTGAATCCAAAACGACCATGGATGTACACACGGATAACATCGGTCAATTCGGTGTAGTATCCCTTCGGGTCACCCTTTTGCCAACTCTTTTCAGCCTTGATACGATCGATATCGAGCATGGCTTGTTCGTGAGGTGGTAACTTGGGTTCGACCTTTACCTTACGGATAATGGGTCTGTTGTCGTGGTATCGGACAATCAAATAGATGGCGGCAACGATGATGATGAAAAGGAGGGGCAATTTCCAAACCACCGGCTTCCAATCTACCCAAGTCAAGGGCAGTTGCATAATGTCCTTGGGAGGAAATATGGCTTCGGGATTCTCTTCGTCGAGGGGCATGGGATAAACCATCAACGCCAAACTTTGGGAGTGATGGGCTTGTCCATCCACCGACACTTCGAAGGGAGGAATGTAATACGAAGCTGAATCAAAAGAGGTTACGATATACTCTTGAGTCACCATCATACGCTCCCTATTGTTCAGATATTGTGTATCTGCTTTGGCAATATCTATAATTTCGACCCCTGTAATCAGGGTGTCGGCAAACTGAGGGAGAAGTACTGATTGGCGGGCATTGCAACAGACTTCCAACTTGATGCGTGCCTGTTCACCTATAAAACGTTGGATTGAATCGATGCTGGCATCAACGGTTACATTTTGTGCATAAACACTTGTGGATATCAAGCACAAAAAAGCAACAAGCAAAGTATATATATTATTTTTTTTCAACACCTTACAATTTTTTATTTAACTTCTTCTTGCAAACAAGTTCAAGAGGGCTTTTACATAATCTTCATCCGTGCGGACAGAAATGGAGTCGACGCGACTTTTCGTAAATGCTACGTTCATCCGTTCTTGGCGCTCTTGCCACCACTCGTGGTGAGCCTGGCGGAGACTTCTTGATGAAGTGTCGATATACTGTTCGTGACCTGTCTCTGCATCGCGTACTTTCATCAAACCTACATCGGGCAATTCGGCCACACGTCGGTCGTACACCTGGATAGCCACTACATCGTGTTTGCGGTTGGCTATGGTCAACGCATTGGTGAAGTCGTTCTTGTCGATGAAGTCGCTTATAATGAATGCTGTACAACGCTTTTTCAATACGTTGGTCAGGTATTCAATTGCCATCTTCACGTCCGTCTTCTGACTTTCGGGCTTGAAATCCAACAACTCGCGGATAATGTAGAGGATGTGCTTTTTACCTTTCTTTGGCGGTATGAATTTTTCTATCCTGTCTGAGAAAAAAATCACGCCAATCTTGTCGTTGTTTTGTATAGCAGAGAAGGCAAGCGTGGCGGCAATCTCTGTCTCCATCTCTTTCTTCATTTGCTTTACCGTACCGAAATCGAGGCTTGACGACACATCCACAAGAAGCATCACGGTCATCTCACGCTCCTCTTCAAACACTTTGATATAGGGCTTGCTCATACGCGCCGTCACATTCCAATCAATATCGCGTACATCATCGCCATACTGATACTCGCGCACTTCGGAAAAGGCCATACCACGTCCTTTGAAGGCCGAATGGTACTGACCCGCAAACAGGTTGCTGGAAAGGCCGCGAGCCTTGATTTCTATCTGCCGGACACGTTCAATCAGTTCATTTGCTTCCATGTCAAGTTTAGTTTTGAGTTTGAACAAAAAACGTATAAACTAACAACCAATGAACCAAATATTAAGGCACCTCAACCTTATTCAATATCTTGCTAACGATTTCGTCTGAAGTGACATTGCTTGCCTCTGCCTCGTATGTCAATCCGATACGATGACGGAGCACATCATGAGCTACCGCACGTACGTCTTCAGGCACTACGTATCCGCGACGCTTGATGAAGGCATAAGCACGAGCAGCCAAGGCCAAATTGATGGAGGCACGTGGCGAACCACCGAATGCAATCAATCCCTTCAACTCCTTCAAGTCGTATTTCTGAGGATAGCGTGTGGCAAATACGATATCAGCGATGTATTGCTCGATCTTCTCGTCCAGATACACTTGGCGGACAACCTTGCGGGCTTCGATGATGTCCTCGGCCTTGAGGTTGGGCTTTACCTCCATCTTTTCGCCCGAAATGTTCTGTCGGATGATTCTCTTCTCCTCCTCCAACTTCGGATAATCAATGATGACTTTCAGCATAAAACGGTCAACCTGGGCTTCAGGAAGCGGATAAGTACCCTCTTGCTCAATGGGATTCTGAGTGGCCAACACCAAGAAAGGTTCGGGCAAAAGGAATGTATTCTTGCTCAATGTCACCTGACGCTCCTGCATAGCTTCCAACAAGGCACTTTGCACCTTGGCCGGAGCACGGTTGATTTCGTCTGCCAACACGAAATTTGCAAAAATCGGACCTTTATTGGCGATAAAATGCTCTTCCTTCTGACTATAGATCATGGTTCCTATCACGTCCGCAGGAAGCAAATCGGGTGTAAACTGAATGCGGCTATACTTGGCATCTACAAGCGAAGCCAGTGTCTTGATGGCCAATGTCTTTGCCAAACCGGGTACACCTTCCAACAACACATGTCCATCAGACAACAATCCGATGAGCAATGATTCAACCAAATGTTTCTGTCCTACAATAATCTGATCCATTCCTGCAATCAGATTGGTAACAAATGCACTTTGTCTCTCTATCCGTTCGTTCAATTCACGAATATCTATTGTTTCTGCCATAATTTTATAATATTATTTTTCTACTTTCGGTTTTTGAGGCCCAAAAGTAGCATTTATTCTTAACTATTGCAATTTATTTTTGGAAAAAAAAGCACTGATTGATGCAGTTTTTAGGAGTATTTGCAATTATACTCAAAACACCGCCTCTGCGTTAACATTCCTTGGTACTTTTAGTAAAGTAGTTGTTCTAAAAACTCAGGTGCAAGAATGAATAATAGACCGAAAAGTAAAACCAAAAACATAAGAATGGAAATGATGGTAAGGGATATCTTGTTTTTCCTATTCTCCTCTTCCAATTGTCTGTCCAATTTGCGCAATTCTTCACGGCGCTCAATGAGGCGGACAGGTGCTTGATGAGGAATCGTATCTTGGGGCTTTACGGCAACGGATTCTTTGTGCAGATTTTCGACACCTTCCTTTACTGTATTTTCTTCTTCGATGGGTTCTTCTTTTACATTCGGCTCTTCTTCGGTAAATGGCTCCTCTACATTCATATCTTCTTCGATAAATGGCTCTTCGATAAGTGTCTCTTTTTGGGTGAATTCTTCGATGTTCACCTTTCCTTCGATGGTTGGGGTATCTGGCTTTTCTTCTGACATAGCTACATCCATTTCTTTGTCCGCATAGTTTTCCTCTGTCTCTTCGTCTATTTGGTCAGCTTCCATCTCCTTTTCGATGCTTGAAGGTGTCTTTCCCAAAAATCCATCGGATTTTATTTCTATGGTTTCAAAATGTGCAAAAGGCTTGTTTATCAGCTCTTTTAATGCTGATTCAGGTGTAAATGTGATTTTTCGGTGTTCGGGTATTTCGATATATTCCTTGGTGTTGACATCCACGCTCCGTCGACTCTCTACATCTATCAGCTTGAATACCCCCAGACCTTTGACTTTTACATAGCGTTCTTCTTCCAATCCCTTCATGATTTGCATGAAAAATGCATCCAGGATTTTGCGAATTTCAGTATCTGCCATTGTGCTCTCCTTCATCAAGATAGAGCACAAGCCCTCTTTTTGAATTTTATCCGCCATACGATTGTTTTTCAAGGTTATTCACTATGCTTATTTTACTTTCTCCTTTAGCGAGATTGCAGGCTTGAATGTGAGTGTCAATTTAGGAGGAACCAAAACACGTTGTTGGGTAGAAGGGATGACGGAAATGCGCTCCATCTTCTTCTTTACTTCAAAAGTACCGAAATCTTGAATATTCACAGTATTCCCCTTCTGCAATTCGTCTATCATTGCAGAAACAATCCGATTGACAACTTCGGAAGTGTCTTTTACCGAAGTGCCTAAATCTTTGGATAAAATACTTATGAGTTCTTTATGATTCAAAATTTGTGTCCTCCTATGTTATTATTCAAAATCAATTCTTTAAAAGAGTGGCATACAAGTCGAATTCTGCCGCATCCGTTATCTGCACGTGGTAGAAAGAACCAGCTTCAAGTGTTCCTTCACTTTTGCTTATCAACACTTCAAGGTCTACTTCCGGTGAATCGAATTCAGTACGTCCCACATAATAGTCTCCCTCCTCGCGATCAATGATTATAGGGAGCACTTGGCCTACTTTCTTCATATTCAACTCGGCAGACACCTCTTGCTGGATGGCCATAATTTCATCCAACCGACGTTGTTTTGTCTCCTCGGGTATGTCGTCTTGATAATGATTGGCAGAATATGTCCCTTCCTCCTCAGAGTACGGGAAGGCCCCCATCCTATCGAATTTGGCCCAACGGATGAACTCTTTCAATTCTTCAAAATCCTCTTCTGTCTCACCAGGGAAACCCACCATGAAGGTTGTGCGCAAATGGATGCCGGGTACCTCTTCGCGGATACGGCTTATCAGATTGTATGTATCTTGCTTGGATACGTGACGATGCATGCGCTGAAGCATGTTATCGCTCACGTGTTGCAGGGCGATGTCCAAATAGTTGCACACATTTTTGTGCTCACGCATCACTTTCAGCAAATCCAATGGGAAGTTTGTCGGATAGGCATAGTGCAGACGTATCCATTCAACACCGGGGATTTCTGCCATCCGTTCAATCAATTCGGGCAGGGTTTGTTTTTTGTAAAGGTCTACTCCGTAATAGGTCAATTCCTGAGCTATCACTTGAAACTCTTTTACCCCCTGTGCAGCCAGCATTCGGACTTCGTCCAAAATCTCGTCCATCGGACGGGAAATGTGTCTGCCTGTAATGATGGGGATGGCACAATATGCACACCTGCGGTCGCATCCCTCTGATATTTTCAGATAGGCGTAATGCGAAGGCGTTGTCAGATGGCGTTGGATTCGGCATTCGGGTTTGTATGCTTTGCCCAAGTCTGCCAAAAGGTCATCCCAATTGAACTTTCCGTAAAACTTGTCCACTTGGGGGATTTCCTCCTGAAGTTCTTTCAGATAACGTTCGGACAAACACCCCATAACATATACCTTGTTGAGCAAACCTTCCTCTTTGGCTTGGCAAAACTCCAGTATTGTATTGATGGATTCCTCTTTCGCGTCGCCAATGAATCCACAAGTGTTGATGACGGCAATTTCCCCTTCGGGCGAAGCACTGTCATGGGTCACGTGATAACCGTTTGCTTCCAATTGACGCATCAGCTTTTCCGAATCCACCAGATTCTTCGAGCATCCTAACGTGATGATGTCTATGGTATTGCGCTTCATTTTTCTTCACCGAACAATGAATTCACGAATTCCTTTTTGTTGAATGCCTGCAAGTCTTCCATGCCTTCACCCAAACCGATGTATTTCACGGGTATCTTGAATTGGTCGCTGATGCCGATTACTACACCACCTTTGGCCGTACCATCCAGTTTTGTAATGGCCATAGCTGTTACTTCTGTTGCTTTGGTGAATTGCTTTGCTTGCTCAAAAGCGTTTTGTCCGGTTGATCCGTCCAATACCAAAAGCACTTCGTGCGGGGCTTCGGGCAACACTTTCTTCATTACGTTCTTTATCTTGGTCAGCTCGTTCATCAAGCCTACCTTGTTGTGTAATCTGCCTGCGGTATCTATAATCACAACGTCGGCATCTCCTGCAACGGCTGAACTCAGTGTGTCGTAAGCCACTGATGCGGGATCAGAACCCATCTGTTGTTTTACGACAGGCACATCCACGCGTTCGCCCCAAATGCACAATTGCTCTACGGCGGCCGCACGGAAGGTGTCTGCCGCACCTAAATATACTTTTTTACCTGCTTTCTTGAATTGATAAGCCAATTTGCCGATAGTTGTCGTCTTGCCTACTCCATTGACACCTACCACCATGATTACATAGGGTTTCTTGCCTTCAGGTATTTCATAACCTTCGGTGTCGGTTGTATTGTTTTCGGTCAGCAACGAAGCTATCTCGTCGCGCAAAATCGTATTCAATTCATCTGTATTGACATATTTATCCTTTGCAACATGCTCTTCAATGCGTTGGATGATGGTCAGTGTTGTCTCAACACCCACATCAGAGGTTATCAGCACCTCTTCCAAATTGTCCAACACTTCATCGTCGACCTTTGATTTTCCGGCTATTGCACGCGCAATCTTACCAAAAACGCTCTCTTTGGTTTTCGACAAACCTTTATCCAAGGTCTCCTTTTTCTCTTTTGAAAAGAAACTAAAAAATCCCATATTGCTACTATTTATAAGTTTCAGCCACAAAGATACAACAAATCAGTCATTTAACAAAAAAGTTCCCTTCATTTTTCAATGACAGGAACTTTTATGATTATTATTACCTAAATTCAGTCTCTTTTATTTCTTAAAGAAGTCCTGAACTTTTTCATTGGGCACCATCTGCTCATCAAAGACGTAAGCACCAGTCTTGGGTGACTTTACCATCTTGATAACCTTTGTATATGAACGTCCTTCTTTAGAGCCTGTCTGAAGGGTTGCAACTGTTTTCTTTGCCATGAGTTATACTTCTTTATTACTTAATTTCTTTGTGAACTGTTACTCTCTTCAGGATGGGGTTGTACTTTTTCAACTCCAATCTCTCTGTAGTGTTCTTGCGGTTCTTCGTAGTGATGTAACGAGAAGTTCCGGGAAGACCACTTTCCTTCATTTCAGTACATTCAAGGATAACCTGTACTCTATTGCCTTTTGCCTTCTTAGCCATACTTCAATTCTCCTTCTCTTTTTATTAAGCGATTACTTTAATCGTTTTCCAATCACAATAGCCCTTAGCTACGGCATCGTTCAACGCAGCATCCAAGCCTTTCTTATTAATCACGCGCAGACCAGCAGCACAAATCTTCAGGCTAATCCAGCAATCCTGCTCTACATAGTAGAACTTCTTGTTAAACAAGTTCACATCAAAGACTCTCTTGGTTCTTCTTTTTGAATGTGAAACGTTGTTGCCAACCATGGCTTTCTTTCCGGTAATTTGACAAATTTTCGACATTTCTATCTTACTTTTTACGTTTTTCTTACACGCTTATCTCAAACAGGGTGCAAAGTAACAACTTTTATTCCTAATAACCAAGTGTTTTGGCAATTAATTCTTAAATTATTCAAGATTTTGTTCTTCTTTAAGCAAATCGCACACTAAATGAAGGGCTGATTTGGTCGCTTTGGCTATGTTTTGTTCGCGTCCGTCGTCTCCTTCCAACTTCATCGTTACGATTTTATTGCGGCTTCCGGCAGCTATCCAAATTGTGCCTACCGGCTTGTCGGGAGTTCCACCTCCGGGACCTGCAACGCCCGAAGTGGCAATGGCGTAATCGGTATTCAACGTTTCCATTGCTCCCTTCACCATTTCGCACACGGTTTCTTCGCTCACCACGCCATACGTCTCAATCGTCTTTACATCTACACGCAAGAGGTTTTCCTTTACTTGGTTGGCATAGGCCACTACGCCTCCTTTATAATAATGGGAGCTTCCGGGGATGGCGGTAATTGCGGCGGCCAGATTTCCGGCCGTACAACTTTCTGCGGTCGACAAGGTTATCCCATCTTTCCACATCAGTTCGCTGATTTCTCGGCTTATTAGTTTAGTTTCTAATGATATATTCATATTTGTTAAAGTTTAGAATGAAACCCTCGAGTATGCAGGCATGTCGATTGAGCAAAACTCTTTATCCTGATACTTGAAGTATCCGGCCATGGCAATCATGGCTGCATTGTCGGTTGTGTAACCAAACTTCGGTATGTATACATTCCATCCATATCGTTTGGCATGGTCGCGAAAAGCATTGCGCAATCCGTTGTTTGCAGATACACCTCCTGCTACTGCTACATCTTTGATTTTTAAGTCTTTGGATGCTTTTCGTAGCTTGTTCATCAAGATGTCCACTATGGTCGCTTCGAGCGATGCGGCCAAGTCCTCCTTGTGATGCTCAATAAAGTCAGCATCCTCCTTCAACCAATCGCGTAGTGAATAGAGGAACGATGTCTTCAATCCGCTGAAGCTGTAGTCGTATCCGGCTATATGCGGTTTTGCAAAGATGTATGCTTGGGGATTTCCCTGTCGGGCCAATCGGTCGATTATCGGGCCTCCCGGATAGCCTAATCCCATCACTTTCGAACATTTGTCTATCGCCTCACCCGCCGCATCGTCGATTGTCTGGCCAATGATTTCCATTTGGTTATAGGCCTTAACCAGTACGATTTGTGAATTGCCGCCCGATACAAGGAGGCAGAGGAAGGGGAATTTTGGTTGTTTGCTCTCCTCCCCCTCTTCTTTGATGAAGTGAGCCAACACATGGCCTTGCAGATGGTTGACATCGACCATGGGGATGCCCAACGAACGGGCGAAGCCCTTGGCAAAGGAGACTCCCACGAGCAACGATCCCATCAATCCGGGACCTCGCGTGAATGCTACGGCGCTCAATTCCTCTTTGGACACTCCGGCACGCTTGAGTGCTTCGTGCACCACGGGCACTACATTCTGCTGATGGGCACGGCTGGCCAATTCGGGTACTACTCCGCCATACGATTCATGCACGGCTTGTCCGGCCACCACATTCGAGAGTAGCACTCCGTTGCGGATTACCGCAGCCGATGTATCGTCACATGACGACTCTATACCTAATATTATTATATCTTTCATATATACTTTTTCCTTTCCTGCGGAGAGGAGATAGCTTCCGCGGTGCAAAGATAGTCATTTTTTATACAAACATAAACGACTTTTTGTTTTTCTTTCATCCGATGCCAACTGTATTTTTTTTCCTAACGGAAGAAATATTTTTCTCCAACGGGGAAAAAATAATTCTCCTGTAGGGAAAATTTCCTGTATGAACGGACGAAATCCTACTCTTGACAAACGACCTCTCCTTACCGTTTTAGTATGTGAGGATTTCCAATCCGTTTTCCGTCATTACGAAGGTGTGCTCCCATTGTGCGGAAGGGAGTTCGTCCTCCGTCACTACCGTCCATTCGTCCTCTTCGTCCACAAACACTTCGTAGGTGCCCATGTTTATCATAGGTTCGATGGTGAACACCATGCCCGGCACGAGCAGCATCCCTGTGCCTTTTCGGCCGAAGTGTTCCACATCGGGGTCTTCGTGAAACGCCAATCCCACGCCGTGTCCGCAAAGGTCGCGCACGACGGAGAATCCATTCTTGTGTGCATGGCGCTGGATGGCATTGCCTATGTCGCCCACAAATCCGAAGGGCTTGGCTGCTTGCATACCGATTTCCAGACATTCGCGTGCTACATCCACCAGACGTTGCTTTTCGGGAGTTGTTTTTCCGATGACGAACATGCGCGAGGCGTCGCTATAGTATCCGTCGAGGATGGTCGATACGTCCACGTTCACAATGTCTCCCTCCTCCAGTATCTCATCTTCGGAGGGTATGCCGTGGCACACCACTTCGTTGATGCTGGTGCACACACTTTTCGGAAAGCCTTCGTAATTCAATGGTGCAGGGATTGCGCCGTGTGCCGTTGTGTATTCGTACACCAGACGGTCAATCTCCGCCGTACTCATCCCCGCTCGTATCTCACTGGCTATCAGGTCGAGTACACCTGTATTAACTACACCGCTACGGCGGATTCCTTCAATCTGCTCGGGTGTCTTTATCAGTTTTCTTTTCGGAACCAGGCAACCTTTGTTCTGAAAATAGAGCACTTTCTTGTCCAGCTCGGTCAACTCCTGCCCTTTCGGCACTATCCAGTTCCTTTTTATTTTTTTATTTGCCATACGTGTCAATAGTTCTTTTTCTCTTGTTTGAGGGGAGTGGTGTATGCAAAATTGCGAAGCAAAGATACTGCAAATATTCCACTCTGCATAATAGCTGAAATGAAAAACTGAAAAGTCGGCGGTGATTTTGCAAACCTTTTTGGGGAATCGTTGTTCTTTTTGTCGATGCGTATAAATATGTTTTCATTAAATAAATATTGGATTTATGTTCAAAAGATTGCTTTTCCCCGCTCGTTTGTCCGCCTCGGTGGCTTCCTTTCTGTTGTTGCTTGCCCGTGTGTGCATCGGCCTTATGTTTCTCAACCACGGTATGCAGAAGTGGCTTGAGTTTGGCGAGATGTCATCCAATTTCCCCGACCCCCTGCACATCGGTAGCGCCTGGTCGTTGATTCTGATTATCATTGCCGAGGTTGTCTGTTCATTCTTCTTCATTTTCGGTTTCCTCTACCGCATTGTGTTGCTTCCTATGATATTTGTCATGGGTATGGCCTTCTTTGTCATTCACGACGGTTCGTTGGACAATGGTGGCGAGCTTGCACTCATCTACATGTTGGTGTTCGTATTCCTCTATTTGACGGGGCCTGGCAAGTATTCGTTGGATGCTTGGCTCGAAAAACGGATACTGGCAGACCTCAATGAATGAATATTCGGGCAAAATCCTTGCGTATATGTCCGACATTTCCTACTTTTGCATCGTTTCAAAAAAGAAAGGATTGTAAAAGACGTATGGAAATAATCGATAAATACTTCCCCCACCTCACCGAAGAGCAGCGTACACGCTTTGTCGCACTGAAGGATTTGTATGAGGATTGGAATGCAAAAATCAATGTCATCTCGCGCAAGGACATCGGCAACCTCTACGAGCACCACGTGCTCCATTCATTGGGTATTGCCAAGGTAATCAATTTCAAGCCGGGCACTACGGTGATGGATCTTGGGTGTGGCGGAGGTTTCCCCGGCATTCCCTTGGCCATCCTTTTCCCCGAAGTGAAGTTTCACTTGGTGGACAGCATCGGCAAGAAGATTCGTGTGTGCAACGAAGTGATTGCCGGCACGGGCCTTACGAATGTTACCACCCGCCATTGCCGGGCCGAGGAGGAGAAGAGTCAGTTCGACTTCGTGGTGAGCCGTGCCGTGATGCCCCTTGCCGATTTGGTGAAGCTGGTGCGCAAGAACATCCGCAAGGAGCAGGCAAATGCCCTCCCCAACGGACTCATCTGTCTGAAAGGAGGCGAGTTGGAGTACGAGGCCATGCCCTTCAAGAACCGTGTGATGATGACCGATTTGAAGGACCACTTCACCGAAGATTTTTTCGAGACGAAGAAGGTTGTCTATTTAGGCATTTAACGAAGTGACAAGATGTACTCAACTGAATTATGATTTGTGATTTGTGACTGCGAAGTTGATGAGAGCTATGCTCGAACTAATTATGAATTTTTAGTTGACGAGTTTTTTAGTTGAATAGTAGAATCACCAAATAGTAAATAAATCGTAAATCGTAAATTTCAATCTCTTGTCAATAGAAAAAACATAACTATGAAAGTAAAGGAATTTAAATTCAATATGTTACCCGTAAATTCGTATGTTTTATGGGACGAAATTACACGCGAAGCGGCCGTGATTGATGCAGGATGCTACACTCCCGAAGAGTGTGACGAACTGAAGCAATTCATCGACGAAGAAGGGCTTACGATAAAGTTCTTGCTGAACACCCACCTGCACTTCGACCACATCTTTGGCAATGGATTCATCTACAAGCAATACGGATTGAAGACATGTGCCCATCGCGCTGATGAGGAGTGGTTGACCGATGCGCCGAACCGCACGCGCATGTTCGGATTGGAGTTTCCTGGCGAACCGGCTCCCATCGGACACTATTTGGAGGATGGCGACGAACTACTGTTAGGTCGGCACATCGTGCAATGCATCCATGTGCCCGGTCATTCACCCGGTAGCTTGGCTTTCTATTGCGACTATGCCCGTTGCCTTTTCTCGGGCGACATACTTTTCCGCGAAAGCATCGGACGTGCCGACCTCCCCGGTGGCAACATCCGCCAGCTCATCGATGGCATACGCGAGAAACTCTTTGCCTTGCCCGATGCCACCCTCGTTTATCCTGGTCATGGCGAGCTTACCACCCTCGGATACGAGAAACAGAATAATTTTTATATGAGGAATTTTTAGTGACGTATCATAAATAGCCGCTTCAAGTGGACAAGCTATCTTTTACGCGTCAGTTAAGAATCAGTTTTTTTAATTCATGATAAGCCAAGTAGAATTTACCCTGAAGCCCCGCACACGCGGATTTCATATCATAACCGAAGAGGTAATCCGTCACCTGCCCCACCCTTTGCCCGAGGCGGGCTTGCTGAACCTTTTCATCAAACACACCAGTTGCGCCCTTTCCATCAACGAAAATGCCGATCCCGATGTGCGCCACGACATGGAAGCCATTTACAATCGCCTCGTGCGCGAGCGCGAACCTTATTATTATCACACTTTGGAGGGCGACGATGATATGCCTGCTCATGCAAAGAGCAGTTTGACGGGTGTCAGCCTTACGATTCCCATTACCCGCGGACATCTGAATCTTGGCACATGGCAAGGCATCTACCTGTGCGAGTTCCGCCACGATGGAGGAAGTCGTCGTGTAGTGGCAACGGTGTTGGGATAATCCTTCTGAATGTCTTTATCATACATCCATCATCCCTAATTGCTCTATGATGCGTGGATAGTGCTCGTGTTCGAGTTGGTGTATGCGTGTGGCCAGTGATTCGGGTGTTTCGTCGGGCAACACTTGGCATTGCGCTTGGAAAATGATGCCCCCATCGTCCAACTTTTCGGTTACATGGTGAATGGTTATTCCGCTTACGGCCTCGCGGTTGGCTATCACCGCTTCGTGCACATGGTGTCCCCACATGCCTTTCCCTCCGTATTTGGGGAGCAATGACGGGTGGATGTTCACTATGCGTCCTTCGTACGTGTGCACAATCGTTTCGGGGATATAGGCAAGGAAACCCGCCAACACAATTCTGTCGACACCTTCGTTGCGCATCAAGTCCAGCACTTGTTGGCCTGTCGAACCCGGTTGCCACTCCTTCTTGTCAATATAGTGGCAAGGTATTCCCCATTTTTCCATGCGGGTGTACACGCCTGCTTTCTCCTTGTTGCATACCATCAGCGCCACTTCAATCGCATTGTGATTGGCAAAATGGCTCACAATAGCCTCCGCATTACTCCCCTCGCCCGAGGCAAAAATGGCTATGCGGCATTTCTTATTTTCCATATTCCATCAAACTTTATAAAAATGTGTTGGGGGTGAGGCCTTTAACTCTTATTTTATTGAAACAGTTCTTCCAATTCCAGCAAGTGCTCCTCCACCTCTGAGAGGCCTCGGCATGGGTCGTAGTCCTCGGGGATGCGGAAGGTCTCTTCCTGCGAATAGCCCAACTCCTTGTCGGCATATACCTTGTTCATATAGAGTCCCCAGATGGGCAATGCCATACTGGCACCTTGTCCGTAGTTCATGCCATCGAAGTGTATGTCACGGTCTTCGCCACCTACCCAGCAACCATTCACGAGCGAGGGGGTGAATCCCATGAACCAACCGTCGGAGTTGTTGTTCGTCGTACCCGTCTTGCCACCCATGTCGGCGGTGATGTTGTAGCGCGAGCGGATGCGTGCACCCGTACCCTCGTTGATTACGGCGCGCAGCATGTCAAGCATCTTGTACGAGCTCTCCTCGCTGATGACCTCCTCCATTTCGGGGGTGAAGGTGGCCAGCAGGTTGCCGTCGTTGTCCTCGATGTGGGTCACAAACATGGCTTTGGCGCGGATGCCCTTGTTGGCAAAGGCCGTGTAGGCACTCACCATTTCGCCCACGGAGATGTCGCAAGGGCCGAGGCAGAGGGCCGGTGTGGGTTGAATGTCGAGGTTGCGTATGCCGAAGCTATGCAGCAGATTCTTGAAGGCATAGGGGTTGAGCTTGCTCATCAGGTAAGCCGAAATCCAGTTGTTCGATTGCGACAAGCCCCATTTCAGCGTTACCATTTCGCCATAGCGGTTTCGGCTTGTGTTGCGCGGACTCCAGGGTTTTCCCTCTTCGGTGATGATGGTCTGCTCCACGTTTCGTGTCTCGTCGCACGGGGTAAAGCCGTTCTCCATGGCCAGTGTATAGAGGTAAGGCTTGATGGTCGAGCCCACCTGACGTCGGCCCACCATGGCCATGTCATACTGGAAGTGTGTGAAGTCGGGTCCTCCCACGTAAGCCTTCACATGGCCTGTCGAAGGCTCCATCGACATGAATCCGCAACGCAGGAAGTGCTTGTAGTAGCGGATAGAGTCCATCGACGACATGATGGTGTCCACCTCTCCGCGGTCGTAGGTGAATACGCTCATCTCGTGCGGTTCGTCAAATGCCTTTCTTATCTCCTCGGCCGTGTGTCCTGCATTGCGCATCAGGCGGTAGCGTTCGCTCTGCCTCATGGCTCTCACAAGGATGGTTTCCACCTCCTTCGTTGTCAGTTTGTTGGTAAAGGGAGCCGTCTTGCGTCCCTTCTTTTCCTTGAAGAAGGCAGGTTGCAGATACTTCTTCACATGCTCGTCCACCGCCTCCTCGGCATAGCGTTGCATACGGCTGTTGATGGTGGTGTACACCTTCAGTCCGTCGGTATAGATGTTGTAGGGCCGTCCGTCCTTCTTGAAGTTCTTGTTGCACCAGCCAAAGAGCGGGTCGGTCTCCCACGCCAGCGAATCCTCGTAGAATTGTTGGTTCTGCCATTCGGCATAGTGGCTGCGCAAGGGTTTCTTGGCCATCATGCGGTCGCGCAGATACATGCGCAGATAGGTGGCGATACCCTCCTTGTGGTCGGCACGGCGGAATTTCAGTGCAATCGGCATGGCCTGCAACGAGTCACACTCTGCCTCACTCAGGTACCCCGCCTTCTCCATTTGCGAGAGCACCGTGTTTCGTCTGTTCAGCGCATTCTCCTTGAATCGGCGCGGATTGTACAGCGAGGGGTTCTTGCACATACCCACCAGCATGGCGCTCTCCTCCGTATCCAGTTCCCATGGGTCTTTGCCGAAATATGTGTTTGATGCTGTCTTGATACCGATGGCGTTGTAGTTGAAGTCGAAGTAGTTGAGGTACATCGACAGGATTTCCTCCTTCGAATAGTATTTCTCCAGATTTACGGCAATCACCCATTCGATAGGCTTCTGGAAAAGGCGCTCCAGAGTGCTTCCCGCCACCTCCGAGTAGAGCTGTTTGGCCAACTGCTGGGTGATGGTAGAGCCACCGCCCGCATTCTTGTCGCCCATGATACCGCGTTTGATGAGGGCACGCATAAAGGCACGGAAGTCGATACCCGAATGTTCGCGGAAGCGCACATCCTCCGTAGCAATCAGCGCATCCACCAGGTTCTTGGGCAACTGTTGGTAGCTCACGTACACACGGTTGTTCTTTTGGTACGACCACGTACCCATCAATTCGCCATCGGCCGAAATCACCTGCGATGCAAATTTATAGTTCGGATTCTCCAATTCCTCCACCGGAGGCATATAGCCAATCCATCCCTTTGTGATGGCAAAAAACAGGAAAAACACACTGCCCACCCCCAGCAGGAGGAGCACCCAAAGTGTATAAATGAATTTCTTTCTCATAATTCTATTCTAAACAGACCTCTTTATGCAAATAAAGTGCAAAGGTAGTGCAAGCCGAGCGGACTACAAAATAAATTAGCATTTATTTTTATTCCCGAGGCGCCGCCTCTTACAGTCTTACAGATGACAGTTACAAAAAATGAGAAAAACAGAATGTATGATTATTATGCAAATAATAAGACTGTAAGACATACACACCAAAGAAAAGTCCCTAACCTCTCAATGTAATGCGAATTGAATTTTCCTTACAACCCCACGAACCCCAAATGTTAAAATAGAAAGAAAGTGAATAGTGAAGAATGAAGAACGAAGAATCCGATAGTCAGCATATTAGGATTCTTCATTCTTCACTCTTCGTTCTTCACTTTATGTTTATTTTCCGCTAAAACGGACACCCCTCTTGACATCCCTGGGCACGATATTGTATCTTTGCAAACGTCAATCGGCGAGTGATGTCAACCTGTATGGCCAGCATGTGGAGAACAGTAGCCGAGTGGGCAAAACCAAATTCAGTTGACGAGGGCTCAGTTGACGAGTTGACAAGGGCTCAGTTGACGAGGACTTAGGCCCATTAGCCCATTGGCACATTAGCATATTGGCACATTAGCACATTGGCATATTAGCTACCGTCCATACGCTTCGAGCATGAGGTTGACAATTTCGCCTCCACGGCCGATGGGGGCACCGGTGGCGTGGTCGATGATGCCCGAGCATTCGCGTCCAGCTCCGCGGCTACCGTTGTCCCAATAGATGAGGGATAGGCCGTTGCGGGCGGCACTTTGGCACACGTGGCGGAGGTAGTGCTCGCGGTAGTGCTCCTTGGAGGCATCGGCACGGCGGGTGCATCCAAACTCGCCGATGTAGACGGGGATGCCTTTGTCGACATAGGTGGTCTTGAGGAGGTGGAAGATGGAGTCGACCTGCTGCTCGTCGGTGTGCTGCCCTTGGTTCTTGGGTGACTGATAGCCCCACTCGTCAGTGCGGTTCTCGAGGGTGAATTCGACGGGGTTGTAATAGTGTACGGAGACGAGGAGGCGGTTTTTGGCCTTGTCGGCAGGGAAGCGGAAGTGCTTGAGTGTGAGGTCGATGTTGGTGCAATAGCCAGGCACACCGAGGTAGCGCTTGCGGTTCTTCCCACCCGTGGCGCGTACGGCGTCGACGAACACCTGGTTCCACTCATTGGCCACCTCGTGCTGGCGTCCGCCATCGGTGAGGTTTCCGCCATGTCCCCATCCGCCGTCGTGCACTTCGTTGACCGCCTCGAACACGAGGAAGTGGCCTTTCTTCTTGAAGCGCTCAGCAATCTGTGTCCATAGGGCGTGTAGCTGGGCCTTCACGCGGCGGTTGACGGACTCGTCCTTGGCGGCTCCCTTTATGTCGAGCCAATGTTGGCTGTTTGCCCCATCGTGGTGGATGTTGATGATGGCTTTCAGCCCTGCGTTTTCGGCATAATCAACGAGTTGTGCCACGCGGTTGAGCCAAGCCTCGTTAATCTTGTATTCGGGTGCAGGTCCTATGTGACCCAACCATGTGACGGGGATGCGGACGGAGGTGAATCCATAGGCACGGAGGCTGTCGAAGGTTTGTTGGGTGGCCATGCGGTTGCCCCAACTGGTTTCGTTGGCCACGCCATTGACGTGGGCATCCATCTGATTGCCAAGGTTCCATCCGAGGCCGAGGGAGAAATCGCGGTTGCCCGCTTGCAGGTGACTGCTGAGCAACAGGGCTGCCATCAGCAACTTGGCTGTGCGCATCCCTTTACGGTGGAGGGTTGAGAGTGTAAGCATATTTCCATTTTTTTTAACGTTGCAAATATACTTATTCTTTGGAATTGCACCAAAGATTTTTTCAGTTTTCTTCACCCCTCCCCCCTACTCTCCAACGCGGCTTTGTAGTCGGGTTCGTAAGTGATGTCGGGTAGCAGCTGGGTGTGGATGACGGTGCCTTCGGGGTTGATGACTATGATGGCGCGGGCAAAGAGTCCGCTGAGGGGCCCTTCGGTCATCAGCACTCCATAGTCGCGCCCAAAGGGGGAATGCAGATGGAAGTCGGAAAGGGTAATGACATCCTTGATGCCCTCGGCCACACAGAAACGGCTCTGTGCAAATGGTAGGTCGCGCGAGATGCAGAGCACCACGGTGTCGGGGAAGGCGGAGGCCAACTGATTGAAACGTCGCACGGTGGTGGAGCACACGGATGTGTCGAGGCTTGGAAAGATGTTCAACACCACGGTCTTGCCCCGCAAGTCGCTCAAGCGGAGGGTACTCAGGTCGTTTTTCACCAGCACGAAATCGTGCGCCTTGGTTCCCTTTTGCGGAAAGTCGCCCGCCAAATGCACGGGGTTTCCCTTGATTTTTGTTTCTGCCATAATGAGATAGTATATTATAAGGTATAGACAGAAAACAATTGTAAGGGAAGGAAGGTTCAAGGTTTAAAGTTTAAGGTTCAAAAAGTTCAATCCTTAGATCTTAAGCTTTGAACCTTAAACTATCTCAACTCAAATACCATCGGTACATGCGCTTGACACCCTCCTCGATTTCGATTTGGTGGTGCCATCCGAGGGCATGTAGCTTGCTGACGTCGGTGAGCTTGCGCATAGTGCCGTCGGGCTTGGTGGAGTCGAAGGTGAGGCGGCCTTTGAAGCCTACTTCATCGACGATGAGCTGTGCCAATGCGGCAATGGTAATCTCCTTGCCCGTGCCGATGTTGATGTGGCAATTGCGCACTTCGCGGTTTCCTTCAGCATAGGTGTCTTTGAAATCGACATGTTCGAGGACATAGACGCTGGCGTCGGCCATCTCTTCGCTCCACAGGAACTCGCGCAGGGGCTTGCCTGTGCCCCACAGACGCACTTCGTCAGGGGTGATACCGTACTTGGCAAGGATGGCGAGAATCTCGTCGTTGGTGTTTGCACCGCTCACGCCTTCTACAGGACGGGCATCCATGTCCTTGCGCACGGCCGTCCAGTCACCTTCGTTCAAGCATTTGGCAAGGTGTATCTTGCGCACCATAGCGGGCAGGACGTGGCTGTTCTCGAGGTGGAAGTTGTCGTTAGGCCCGTAGAGGTTGGTGGGCATTACGGCAATGTAGTTCGTTCCATACTGGAGGTTGAAGCTCTCGCACATCTTGAGGCCTGCAATCTTGGCAATGGCGTACGGCTCGTTGGTATATTCGAGCGTAGAGGTCAGCAGGGCATCCTCCTTCATGGGTTGTTCGATGTCTCGCGGATAGATGCAGGTGCTTCCGAGGAAGAGGAGCTTCTTCACTCCGTGGCGGAAGCTCTCGCCGATGACATTCTGCTGGATTTGCAGATTCTCGTAGATGAAGTCGGCACGATAGGTGTTGTTGGCCATGATGCCTCCCACGTGGGCGGCGGCAAGGATGACATACTCGGGCTTCTCCTCGTCGAAGAAACGCTTCACGGCCACTCCGTCAAGCAGGTCAAGTTCCTTGTGGGTACGACCGACAAGGTTGGTATATCCCTTGGCTTCGAGGTTCTTCCAAATGGCTGAACCTACAAGGCCGCGGTGACCAGCAATGTATATTTTAGCACTCTTTTCAATCATATTTTTATACACAATAAAAATAGCACGCAGATTATTTTTCAGAACACAGAGACACGGAGACACAGAGTTTTTCTTTTTGTTTGACTCTTTATAATTGGACTATTTCGTGATTTACTCGTCCACTAAATAAATTGTAATATCCCTGAACAGTTCATCAATCGTAATAGTGAATCGTAGATTAGCAAATATGTCCTCTGTGTCTCCGTGTCTCTGTGTTCTGAAAAATTAGCGTGCCATGAATAATTTTATTTCACAACTCCCTTCTCCAGATATTCGGCAAGGTTCATCTTGATACGTTCGCTTGCACGCTCTACGGCCACCTGCTTCATGTCGTGGTCAACCATGATGCGCACGAGTTCTTCGAGTGATGTCTTCGAGGGATTCCATCCGAGTTTCTGCTTGGCCTTGGTGGGGTCGCCCCAAAGGTTCACCACGTCGGTCGGACGATAGAAATCCTTGCTTACCTCCACAAGTACACGGCCGGTAGCCTTGTCGATACCCACTTCGTTCTCCTCCTCGCCTTGGAACTCCAGTTCGATGCCTGCGTGCTTGAAGGCAAGGTAACAGAACTCGCGCACAGAGTGTTGCTCGCCTGTCGCGATGACAAAGTCTTCGGGCTTCTCCTGCTGGAGGATAAGCCACATACACTCAACGTAATCCTTGGCATAGCCCCAGTCGCGCAAAGAAGAAAGGTTTCCCAAATAGAGCTTGTCCTGCTTGCCTTGGGCGATGCGTGCTGCGGCAAGGGTAATCTTGCGGGTGACGAAAGTCTCGCCACGGCGCTCGCTCTCGTGATTGAAGAGGATGCCAGAGCAACAATACATGTTGTATGCCTCGCGGTATTCCTTCACAATCCAATAGCCGTAGAGTTTGGCCACGGCGTAGGGACTATAGGGATGGAAGGGAGTGTTTTCGTTTTGGGGAACCTCCTCCACCTTGCCATAAAGCTCACTGGTAGAGGCTTGATAGATGCGGCATGTGTCGGCCAATCCGCACTGGCGGACGGCTTCGAGGACACGGAGGACACCCGTAGCATCCACGTCGGCCGTGAACTCGGGAGAGTCGAACGACACCTGCACATGGCTCTGGGCCGCAAGGTTATAGATTTCAGTGGGACGTACCTTGGCAACAACCTGCACAAGGCTCATCGAGTCGCTGAGGTCAGCATAGTGGAGGTGGAAATTAGGAGTACCCTCCAAATGGGCAATACGCTCGCGGAAGTCGACGGACGAACGACGGATGGTGCCGTGTACGTCGTAGCCCTTCTCGAGCAAAAATTCGGCCAAGAATGAACCGTCTTGACCTGTAACACCGGTAATTAAAGCAACTTTTTTCATATTAAAATTATAAAATATTATTATTAAATTTTAATCTATTTATAACAGATTTATTTTCAATTGTTTACAAAAGGCTAAACTTTCAGGTGGTCAAAGTTCAACTTTTATCACGGCAATCCCTTCGTAAATGACGGATTGTAAAGTTTTTTATACTAAATTATTCAGAAAATTGTTTGATGCGCTGTTCTTCGCTGAGCTTGCAGATGAGCAGCGTGTTGTCCTTCTCGGCAATGATGTAGCCGTCCAATCCCTGCACCACTACCCTCTTCTCCTGTGTGGCATGTATCAGGCAATTCTTGGTCTCGAAAAGGCGGATGTCCTGTCCGATGCATACATTGTGGTTGGTATCCTGCTTGCTCTGTCCGTGGAGGCTTCCCCATGTGCCAAGGTCGCTCCAACCGAAAGAGGCGGGAAATACGAAAATCTCTTCGGCCTTCTCGAGGATGGCATAGTCGACAGAGATGTTTTCGCACTTGGGAAACTCCTGGTTGATTTTCTCCTGTTGTTGAGGAGTGCCATAGTAGGGCAACAGATTCTCGAAAATCTCCGATATGGCCGGCTGATAAATACGCAAGGCATTGACGATGGTATTCACATTCCACACGAAGATGCCTGCATTCCACAAGTAATTGTTCTTCTTGATATACTTTTCTGCCGTAGCCAAGTCGGGCTTTTCCTTGAAGGAATCGACACGGAAAATTTCCTTGTTGCGTGCCGAAGCCGTGGAGAGGTCGGCCTCGATATATCCATATCCTGTTTCGGGACGAGTGGGCTTCATACCCAATGTAAGGATGGCATCAGAGTGCGAAGTAAATTTCAGTGCCGATTGGATGACACGCTGAAATTCAGGAACGTCCATCACAATATGGTCACTCGGAGTTACTACCATATTGGCCTTGGCATCGCGTGCCTTGATGCACCAGCTGACGTATGCAATGCACGGAGCCGTATTGCGTCGGCAAGGCTCGCGCAGGATGTTTCCTTCGGGAATCTCAGGAAGTTGCTCCTTCACGATGTCGGCATAACTTTCGCTTGTCACCACCCAAATGTTTTCAGGTGGACAAATGCCTTTGAAACGGTCGGCCGTCAATTGAATCAGCGTACGTCCACATCCCAATACGTCAATGAATTGTTTCGGTCTCTCAGGTGTACTCATCGGCCAAAAGCGGCTACCGATGCCACCGGCCATTATTACTACGTGATTGTTGTTTGCCATACTATTTTTGAATGGTTGATTATCTAATCTGTTGAGTTCTTCTTTTATTCAAATTTGTGAATAAGTGGCAAAGATAGTAAAAAATATTCTATTGTATGCAGATAATGGGAAAAAATGAGTTAAAACATGGATAGGAATAAAGATTAGAAACATATAAGTAACCCACAGAAAAAGAAAGAGTGAAGAACCACTCGGATTCTTCACTCTTCAGACTTAGTCAATTACTCGAAATTATGCGTACATGTTCACGATAGCTTCGTAGAGTTCTTGCTTGCCGCTTACCTGCTTGGGTTCGCCTACAGTCTTAGCGTATGCAACGAGGTCCTCGAGGTTGAGCTTGCCTTCCTCGAATTCCTTACCCTTGCCACCGTCGAATGAAGCGTAGCGGTCAGCCAACATCTTCTTGTAGGGAGACTCTTCGAGCAATGCAGCTGCACTTTCGAGAGCGCGAGCCATAGCATCCATACCAGCGATGTGAGCGATAAAGATGTCCTCCAAATCGGTAGAGTTACGACGAGTCTTAGCGTCGAAGTTAGTACCACCATTACCGAAGCCACCAGCGCGGATTACCTGAATCATAGCTTGGATGAGTTCGTAGTTGTCGATGGGGAACTGGTCAGTATCCCAACCATTCTGATAGTCACCACGGTTAGCGTCAATTGAACCAAGCATGTTGTTGTCAACAGCTACTGCCAATTCGTGCTCGAATGTGTGACCTGCCAAAGTGGCGTGGTTCACCTCGATGTTCACCTTGAAGTCGTTCTCCAAACCGTGAGCCTTCAAGAAACCGATAACAGTTTCAGTATCTACGTCATACTGGTGCTTAGAGGGTTCCATAGGCTTCGGCTCGATGAGGAATGTACCGGTGAAGCCCTTTGAACGAGCGTAGTCACGAGCAAGAGTCAACATCTTGGCCAAGTGCTCTTTCTCACGCTTCTGATCTGTGTTGAGAAGGCTCATGTAACCTTCGCGACCACCCCAGAATACATAGTTAGAACCACCCAACTCGATAGTTGCGTCGATAGCGTTCTTGATCTGAACAGCAGCACGAGCTACAACGTCAAATTCAGGATTGGTAGCAGCACCGTTCATATAACGAGCGTGACCGAATACGTTGGCAGTACCCCACAAAAGCTTGATACCTGTTTCAGCTTGCTTTTGCTTCAAGTAAGCAACCACTTCCTTCAAGTTTGCTTCATACTCTTCGATGCTTGCGCCTTCGCTTACGAGGTCAACATCGTGGAAGCAGTAGTACTCGATACCGATTTTCTGCATGAATTCGAAACCTGCATCTACCTTGTCCTTAGCTGCTTGAACAGCGTCAGAAGCTGTATTCCAAGGGAACTTCTTGGTTCCGCCACCGAACTGGTCACCACCCTCTGCGCAGAGTGTGTGCCACCAAGCCATAGCGAATTTCAACCAATCTTTCATCTTCTTACCCATAACAACCTTCTCGGGATCGTAGTAACGGAAGGCCATGGGGTTCTTACTCTCTTTTCCTTCAAACTGAATCTTTTCGATTCCAGGGAAATAAATTTTCTTTTCCATAACTTTTTTTTGTTAATAATAAAGGTTTATACTCTTTTAACTATAAAATGATTATCAATTGTGGTTACTTGATGTTTGCCTTCCAACGCTCGTAAGCCTCGGCGTACGCGGCGCGGTCAGCCTCTACAGGTTCGATAACTTCGAGTTTCTCCAATGTAGCGAAGGCTTCGTTGTTGTCCTTGTAGATACCTGCACCCATACCGGCTCCCTTAGCTGCACCTACTGAACCGTCGGTGTCGTAGAGTTCGATGGTAGCACCTGTCACACCGGCCAATGTGTTGCGGAAGATGGGGCTGAGGAACATATTGGCATGTCCGGCATGAATCTTGCTGATGTTCATACCCATGCCTTGCATGATTTCAATACCATACTTGAATGAGAATACGATACCCTCTTGAGCGGCACGGAGCAAGTGGCTCTTGTTGTGGATATTGAAGTTGATGCCATGGATAGAGCATCCAACCTCCTTATTCTGAAGCATACGCTCTGCACCATTTCCGAAAGGCATGATGCTTACACCTGCACTTCCGATAGGAGCTTGTGCGGCGAGGTCGTTCATGTCGGCATACGAAATGTTTTCAGGAGCCACGTTGCGCTTCATCCATGAGTTGAGGATACCTGTGCCATTGATGCAAAGGAGCACACCTGTACGCGGATCAGTAGCGGTGTGGTTGACATGTGCAAAGGTGTTTACACGTGAAAGCGGATCGTAATCAGTTACGCCATTTACTCCATATACTACGCCTGAAGTACCTGCTGTAGAGGCAATTTCGCCTGGGTTGAATACATTCAATGAAAGTGCATTGTTTGGTTGGTCGCCTGCACGGTAAGTGATGGGGGTTCCTTCCTTCAATCCCAACTCAGCAGCGGCTTGTGCGGTCATATGGCCTTGCTCACTGAATGTCGGACGGATGGTGGGGATAACTGAACGGTCGAATCCGTAATAATCCAAAAGGAAATCAGCCACATCGTTCTTCTGGAAATCCCAGAACATACCTTCTGAAAGGCCGGATACGGTGGTGCAAGCTTCACCTGTAAGGCGCATGGCGATATAGTCACCGGGGAGCATGATTTTGTCGATACGCTCGAACAATTCGGGTTCGTTCTTCTTTACCCAAGCGAGTTTGGAAGCAGTAAAGTTGCCTGGAGAGTTCAACAAGTGCTTGAGGCACATCTCTTCGCCTAAATCTTTGAAAGCCTGTTCGCCAAAGGGTACTGCGCGTGAATCACACCAAATGATAGAGGGACGGAGTACCTGCTGGTTCTTGTCTACACACACGAGGCCGTGCATCTGATATGAGATACCGATAGCATCCACCTCGTCGGCCTTGGCACCTGATGTTGCCATTACGTCGGCAAGTGCCAACTTCAAGTTCGTCCACCACATTTCAGGGTCTTGCTCTGCCCATCCGGGTTGTACGGCGGTAATGGGGGCTTCACTCTTCGGATAGAAAGCCGAAGCTACGCATTTTCCATTCTCAGCGTTCACCAGACTTGCCTTTACGGATGAACTGCCTATGTCAAATCCTACTAAATACATGTAATTTGTTTTTAATGGTTTCTATTATATATTTAATGTATTATACCTATTCTTTATGTTGGGCCATCCTTACCCGACGGTTAAGGTAGGGTTAAGTCAAGGTTAAGGTAGGCTTAAGCTAGGGTTAAGGTTTGTTTAGCTTTCATTTTGCTTTGCTCTTGTCGAACTTGTAGTATCGTGCGGCACGATGGGCTACTCCCCTCTCCTTCTCTTCCAAGGGTATCACGTAGGGCATTTGCGCTATACGCTTATGGAAGTTTCGCACATCGAATGTCTTGTCGAAAACCAACTCAAACAGTTTCCTTAGCTGAGCAGCCGTGAACTTCTTGGGCAAGAGGGAGAACAAAAACGTAGGATTCAATTCTGCCCGATTACGGATGTAGAGCAATGCCTCTTCGACTATTTGCTTGTGGTCGAAAGCCAACTCACCCATTTCCTTCACTGATTTCCAACATGGCTCATACTTGTAGTTGGGGAAAATCATTTTCTTGTCAACTTTCTGTAACGACAAATAGGCCACTGACACTATACGGTCAACAGGTGTCTTCAAACTGTGCAATCTTTCCAGCCACAAGGTGTCTTTGGGATTTTTGGTGCGATTCTTGTCTCCAAAGGTCTTGAACTGGTCAAGTTTTACATCTTTCAACCCTGTCAGTTCAGTCAGCACTCTTTTAGCGGCTTCGTCCAGGTCCTCATCTATGTAAATAAGACTTCCAGGCAACTTGGTGTCACAAAAATCCTTGTCGACCACTCCTTGACGCTTGACCAAGAGGACGCTCAGTTTTTCTCCATCAAATCCAATCAGAACACAATCGACTGATATATGTGGATTTACGGTTCGGTAACAATTTAAGATATCTTGTCTCATCAATTTCGTGTCAAAATTATGGCCGCAAATATAAAAGAATTATTTAAGTTATCGTCATTTGTATGCTATATTTTTACATATTATAACACTTTGAAAACCAAACAGGATTAATATCGTAACGAAAACGATATGTGTGACTGCCTTCTTGTATTATTTAAGGTATGAAAAGCGTTTTTATCCAATACGATTAAATCTTGTTGAGTGTATGCGTCTGTAAGATGTTCATTTATAGTGATATGCAACAAATTATACGGCAGGTGGAAACAATTTATACATAAAAAAGTCTTGTTAAAATTGGTTTAGTTAACAAAAAACGTGTACCTTTGCTGCAATTAGTGTTATAATTACCTATTAACCAACCACAAAAAAAAAGAACAACATGAAGAAAAAGATTTTGATTCTGGACGATAAAGAGACTATTGCCAAGATACTTCATATCTATTTGATGAGCGAATATGATTGCATTTGGCTTTCAGACGGTTTGCAAGGCATGAAATGGTTGCAGGAAGGCAATACTCCCGACTTGATTATTTCAGATATCCGTATGCCCGAGATGCGTGGCGATGACTTCCTTGAATGGTTAAAGCAAAACGAATTGTTCAAACATATCCCTGTCATCATGTTGAGTAGCGAGGATTCTACCAGCGAACGCATCCGCTTGTTGGAGATTGGAGCCGCGGATTACATCGTCAAGCCTTTCAACCCATTGGAATTGAAAGTGAGAGTGAAGAAAATCATATAAAAACATTGTCGGGTTTCACTCATACACTCTATATACGCACGTAATTATATCAAGGTGTTGACAGATTGGGTAAATAAGATAATTTAAAAGTTAAATACTTTTCCAGAGAATGATAAACGTCGTTTTTTTAGGAACTAACCTTGCACTGAAAGAAAGGCTTTCGCTTTTGCCGGAGACGCAGATTCTGTTTGCCGTCAATTACAAAGATGTAATTCGGGTATGCAAGCAAGCTGCTTCCACTACAGGAAGTGACTGTTGTGTCATCCTGTACGAAAAGCGTAGCTTGAATGAAGATGTTACGGCCATAGCCTATTTGCGCAAGAAACGGCCAAATGGATATTTGATTCTCATGGCAGAGTCCATTGACGATAACGAGCGTTCGTCCTACCTGTCATCAGGAATCAACGACACGCTTTCAATCAATGCTTCCATTTCGGACATTGCACAAAAGTTGGAATTTATTCGGAAAAAGAAGGATTTACTCTTTACCCCTCCCAGAAGTAAAGAGCAAATCTTGAGTTTTCAGATTCCGTTATGGAAGCGTCTGTTTGATATTGTATTCTCTTCCATTGCTATAGTTCTGTTATCCCCTGTATTTTTATTAACCGCCATAGCTATCAGGTTGGAGAGTAAGGGGCCTGTATTGTATACAAGCAAACGTGTAGGTTCAAACTATACCATATTCGATTTTCTTAAATTCCGAAGTATGTATGCAGATGCGGATAAACGTTTGAAAGAATTTGAGAATCAGAACCTATACAATGCGGATGATGATACAGAAGCCGAAACACAATTCCATTCATCCCCTACATTGGCCGGTGAGGAGGATGTGATGTTGATTTCTGATGATTTTATCATTTCAGAAAAAGAACTTAGTGTACAACGGAGCAATCTGCAGAAAAATGTGTTTGTCAAAATCGAGAACGACCCCAGAGTCACACGTGTTGGTCGATTCATTCGCAAATATAGCATCGACGAACTTCCCCAACTCTTCAATATCTTGCGTGGAGATATGTCTGTAGTCGGTAATCGTCCTCTTCCTCTGTACGAAGCGGAACTCTTGACCGATGATGAAAGTATCGACCGTTTTATCGCACCTGCCGGACTCACAGGACTTTGGCAAGTGGAGAAACGGGGCGATTCGGGTAAATTGTCAGCCGAAGAACGCAAACAACTGGATATAACATACGGAAGAACATATTCTTTCGCTTTGGATATGAAGATTATTCTCAGAACATTAACTGCTTTCGTCCAGAAGGAAAATGTATAATTTATTGTGCGATATAATATAATAGAGTATTATTTAAAATGAACAGAAGATTGATAACTATTGCAGGCTTTTTTCTGATGCTTGTATCGGTTTTAAAGGCTCAAGCACCGATGGATTCTTTAGCTGCGACTGACATTAGTCAAAATCAGATTGCAGGTTCAGAGGCGAGCCTTTTGGAGAGTGTTGATTATGCCAATATAAAGTTGCCCCCTTTGGGCACATTGTTCGAGAATGCCAAATCTACCCCATCCATTGAACTGTTGGAAAAAGAACGCCAGTTGGCACAAAAACTTCTTTCTAAGGAAAAAATGGCATTCCTGAGTTTTTTCCGTGTACATGGCAGTTATTCGTATGGTAATACCAGTTCGACCAGTACATCCACCGATGTCATGACTCCAATCTTTTCTATTGCCAATGGTTATGAAAGCAGTTATTGGAATGTTGGAGCCAGCGTCAATGTCGGTTTGGAAAGCCTGTGGGATTTGAACGGACGTGTCAATCGTCAACGTCTGGCGGTAGAAAAGGCTTCTGTACAAAAAGAGGTTGCTTTTGATGAGTTGAAACAACAGATTGCCACTATTTATGTGCGCATTACCAATAACCTTGTTGCTTTGAAAACCGCTTCAGAGAATGCCGCGGCATACCGAGGTGCCAGTTTGATGATAGAACAGCGTTTCCGCAACAATCAGGCAACCATACAGGATTTGGCTGATGTACGCCGTTTTGAAAATGATGCCGTACAAACTTATCAATCCATTCAGGCGCAAATCAGTACAGACCTTGTGTTGTTGGAAATCATGACACATACTCCTATCATTACTAACATTACTACCGAATAATTGTATAACAATAATAGATAATCTTATGGAATATTTCAGATTTATCGTTCGCTTTCTATATCGTATCCGTTGGTATTTGGCCATTATACCGACCATTGCTTTAATCATTGCTTGGCTGATGACCAGCAACTTGAGCAAGGATTACACTGTTAAGACAACCATCTACACAGGTATAATCTCTGGATATAATATCGAAACCGGGGCAAGTGCTTCATCCTCCAATTCTGCAGCCAACATGGCCAATCTGATGCATATCATCAGTACCGAGCGAACATTGAAGCGGGTCTCTTTGCGACTGTTTGCCCGTGTAATGACCTATGGTGATGAAAACCAGAATAACAACTATATCTTGGCCGAGCATTTCAAAGAGTTCAGTGCATCTGTTCCCCAAGAGGTAAAGGCTTTGATTGATAAGCGTAGCGAGGAAAAGACGGTGAAGAATTTGTTGGCTTACGAGCGTCCTTCGGCAGGAAATTTCATCTATGGTTTGTTGAATTATAGTCATCCCTATTTCAGTATCAATGTTTTGTCACAGAAAATCAAGGTTGCCCGTATGGAAAACAGTTGATACAATGAGCGGAAACCATCAAAGGTACACGTCCGTACACAACTACCGTCATATCCTCAAGTCCCAAAGCTTTCCATTCTTTTCCTGAGAGTTCCGGCGAAGCTGTAAGCATCCCCGGAATCATGCCGAACTGCTCTTTGTAAAACGCCTTTGCTTCCCGGTTCATTACATACATCGTATAATCAAGGCTACATCTGACCTGCCATTGAGGGTCCGATTCTTT